>JAYSYF010000169.1:0-14981 GCA_043716655.1 Bdellovibrionales bacterium
GAGAAATGCAAAAAGGAAGCAGGTACCTTTACCAGAAGCCCTGCGTCATGCGGGAGAGCCGACACGTGGCCTTTGCCACGAGAGGCGTTCGGGGCTAAAACCATTTTTCCAACCAATGCAGCCATAGCTCAATCGGATAGAGTATGTGACTTCGAATCACAGGGTTCCAGGTTCAAGTCCTGGTGGCTGCACCACTTTTCTTCACAATAAAATTAGTCTTTTGAAAACTCTAATAGTGCTTAGGGGCCTCGTAGAGAAATAATTCAGCCATGAAGCAACGAAGATATGTGCCGGTAATTCTGTTGGCGCTGCTTTTTCCGTGGGTTATTGCGGTCGATCCCGACATACACAACACGTTTTACGTTTTTGCATCAATCATGGCTTCGATGATCTGCCTTTATGTCGGATTCTCAGCCAAACGTATTTACAACTATCTCGCTGCGGAAACTTCGCTCGTGAATCGGTCCGCGTTTCTGACGGTCGCACTTTTCGTAACGCTCCTTTTGACTTGCGAGTGGCCGGGCTGGCCGACTTGGGACGATGTTGAACTGCTTCGAAGTGTTTCGCAGTTCGACGGGTCTGCGCGTTCAAGCATTTACTCCCTAATGGTCGGCGGACTTTTAATTCTTTCTCGGGGCTGGCCGTTCATGATTTCGCTCGTCAACTTGGTGACCTTTTTAAATTTAGCCGCGCTCTTATTCTCGATGCAAAGTGGAGACGCCAAACGTCCCTATATTTGGCTTATCCTGCTAGTTTTGATGCTGCCGCCGTCATACACACTCGTACTTTTGCAGAACCGGGACTCACTTTTCTCGATCGTCTTTTTATTTTTGATATTCGGTCTTCTTCAGCAATTTTCACATCGTAGGTTTCTTTTGCCCATTACCTGGCAAGAGCTTGTCCTTTGCGGAGTTGCCTTGGGTGCTATTCGACAAGATGGGATTCTCATCGCAGCCTTTGTACCGTTTCTAACTTACTGTTTTTATGAACGTCGGAAAGCGCGCGGTCGCAGAGTTCTGCTGAAGTATGTCGGTTGGACCGCGTTTGGCCTAGGGCTTGTAGTCAGCGTGGGTGTTTTATTGAACTCGAGAGATTTTCGACCTTCCTACCTCGCGACGACACTGGCTAATCCGCTTGGCTACGTCCTGCACGAAAAAGGCATCGGCTTCGACCGAGATTTTTCTAAAGAACATTCATCTCGTTCTAGAGAACCGGTGGAACATGTTTCTCCATTTACTAAATATAAAAGGAACTCACTTTTCGTATGATGGCATTAGGCGAGTTAGCACTATGCGCTGGCCGGCCGCAAATCTACGCTTTTTCGACAAGGAGGACTATACTCCTTTTCAAGCCTTGCATAAATCGATCGTATATACCTACTTCTGCGAACTTCCTGGCTTCGTCCGATGGATTTTTGCGTCGGCTATAATTCCAGTTCTCGCATTGATTGGCCTGTTATTCGTTCGCAAGAGACACGCGCCTTTCGCACTTTTGGCGGCGCTACTTCTGTTTCGTCTCGCTTGGGTCGCAGCGTTGACTCCTGCAGCTTACTTTAAGTACGTAACTCCGATTTGGTTCGGAGGATGGATGCTTTTAATCTTCTTCCTTCTTGAGCGAAATCGTACGATCTATTCGGCGACGACTTTCCAGATTGTGGCCGCCGGCAACGAGAGGAGTAACTTCGTCGCTATGATTAGGACCATGCTCCGAGATGTATGGCTGACCCGTCGTTGGGCGAAATGATATGCCCTGAACGTTTCTGTGTCCGTAAGTGTAGATGCGCGGATCGCCGCCAGCAGGTGTGTTGTCGCCCGTCGTGACGTACAAAAAACCATCCGGACCGAAACGCAATCGACCGCCGCTGTGCGAACCGGCGCCGCCCCCAGTGTTGGCTGCGTCTATGTACGCGATGTCCGTAACGATGTCGGTGCGGTTTGTTGCCGACAAAAAATCGGCGCTAACAACTAAACGTACGATGCGATTTGTACGGGGGCTGGTGGTCAAATTTGAAGACATGTAGACGTAGATCATTCGATTGGTATTGAAGTTCGGATCTAGCGCAACTGAAGATACGATGCACGGTGCCTGTCGTCAGACGTACCGAGAGGCCGATACATTTTTCAGTGAAAAACATCATTCCATCGCTGGCGAACGCCATATCCCACCACAGTCGCCAAGCTCATCAAATTTTTTTCAACAATACCTCCTCGTTATTCAACCCCGAGCCTGTCGGAGCCGGTCCCGCAAGTCAGTTCTAACTCTGGTGCTTCTCTTGCAAACCGACCAGTATGGATTTTTCCGTTCGTCTCGTTTATCTGCTGACATTCGCCGTTTTGCCGTTCATTTCGAACCAGGCGCTGGCGAACCGATGCGAGACATTGTTCTTTGATCAAAGTCTGCAATCGGACCGGTTAACGAGCGTTCCTGCCCCTGGAAAAGGAAACGGTTTTATAGTTCCGAATGAAAAAAATATCGGTGGAGTCCGCTCGACTTTCGCTGAAGCTCCTACCGGAATCTATGTTTCCGTTGGAACAGAACGTGGTTTCATGGGCGCGGCGCTGACTGGCAAAGCGACGAAAGCGCTCGTCCTCGTCGACCTCGATCCCCGGGTATTGCTGTTCAATCTTCTCAACAAATCGTTGCTCGAATTGGCCTTGGATCGCCAAGACTATCTCGAGATGCGCTTGCGTTCGTCGTTCGAAACCATCGCGATACGCGCAAAAACTTCTGCGTCGCTTTCTTCCGAAGGTCGCGAAATTTTATCGAATCCTGAAAACTGGACGTGGTGGACCAGCAATGTGCAGAAGCATGTGGAGTGGCGTGAGTTCCACGATCCCGCACAACTAAGTTACCGAGACGCGAATTATCTTTTCGACGATGGACTGTTCAATTCGATTTCCGCGCTCGCAAAGCAAGGTCAAATCTTCGTCTATAATTCAAATCTGAAATCCGATGATGTGCGCACAAAACTTTTAGGTCTTAGCCGAGCGTTAAACGTCCGTCTCGGCGTTTTTGATTTCAGCAATGCGTGGGACGAGGGCTATCTTGGTTTGCAAACCACCGTTGGAATTCTCAGTTCGCTAAAGGACATTACGGGTCCGAAAACCTATTTCGTCTTCACTTATCTCACGGCGAATCCGGATGCTCGTGAAACTAGTTCCATTTTCAAATATTGGATCGTTCGCAGCGAGTCTGTGGGACTCGAATCACTCGTGCCGCTGCTAGGTGGGTTTATGCGACTTGATCCGAGTCGTGGTTCAGGTAACTCCCGATCTCGCATGGATCGATTTAGCTTCGGAGAATAGTCGAAATTTATTTTCCGCGTGCGTCGTTTTTGTGCAATCAGCATCGCATGGCTGAAAACAAGAACTCAAAAAATCCTCCTTTAGTCCAATCTGTTACCGCGCTCGACGAGGTATTTTCCAATCTCCAATCCGAATTCGATCTCGCCGAAAGCTTGTTCGCTCGTTTCACTGAAGTCGGCGAATCGGTCGCTATCAAAATCGGTGGAGTCGCTACGGCACTGAACGACGCCCGAGCACAAGCCGAAGCGGCGACGGCAGTTGTTGCGCAAAAGGCAGAGCAGTTCCGAGAACGAAAAAGTGAAGTGGCCGAAAAGCTAAATCAGTTTCGCCTGCTGGGAGAAAAAGTCACCGCGGTGACTTCGTCACTCGGCGGTCTCGATCGCGAGAATATGGCGGATCGTCTCGCCGAAGTTGAATTGCAGCTTCGTCCATTGATCGACGAAGCTCAGCAGTTAAAAGAAATCGCGCAGCAGATGAAAATAAAAATTCTCGAGCAGGGTGCCGATTCCATGCGACAAAGTTTGCTAGCTGTAAGTCAGAAGATGATTTCTGCTAGTGGCGAAGCGCGCGAGATCCACTGAAGTAGAGCTGTGCCGATTCGATACGGCGTTGCGAGGATACCTAGCGCACCAAGATTCGCGTCTCCAAAATCGTTCGTTATGCGATGCGGAGTCAGGGGTTTAACGTTGCCGCTTGGAATTTCTAGCAAGACTACAGGAACAAGTGGTACAACGAAAGATCCGCGACCGTCACCGATGGAAACATCTCGTGGTCAATCACTGCGGCGGGAACTGAAGACCTATACACGAATCCGTACTCGAGAGATTTCGCCTCGTGTTTGCTCGAATTCACCGTTTCGTACTATTAGACTTGTCTCACATCGAAGCGTGAATGTGACGCTTCCTCTATCATCAAACCGCTCCCGGTGAATCTCTAGTAAATTAGTTGTTCACTACGGGGGGATTCCATGAAATTGAATGCCGGCTTATTCATGTTCCTAGGCGTTTTCGCTATAGGAAACCTCCTCTTCTTCAACGCTGACAACATCACGCCTGATTCTGCGCGCGCAAAAGGTTTGAAAGAACCGACGGCAGCCGAATTAAAGGAAATTCAGAAAGTAAAAGTTAAGAAAGTTAATGCAAACAAACTCGCGCTCGACCGTGTGAATAACGAGCGGGCCAAGAACCGTCTGCCGCCGGTTCCTGCGTCACCTGCTCCGGCGAAGGAAATCGAGACAGAACTTTCTGGCGCAGCGGCCAGCGAAACCTCTTCAACCATTTCAGCTTTGGTCGCTCCTGCACAAGTCGACAACTCGATGCTTGATGCGTTTCCAGTTGTCGGCAATCAAGGTAACCAAGCTTCGTGCGTCGCTTGGGCAGCGACTTACTATATGATGAGTCACGAAGTGTGCCTGGCTACGGGATGTGACAACAAACATTTGGCGAGCCGAGTTTTTTCGCCTCGTTGGACTTACAATATGATCAACGGCGGAGTCGATGCGGGAAGCTCGTTCGGCTCGGCGTTTTCACTTCAAACAAATCACGGTGCTCCAATGCTGACAGAGCTTCCGTACAATCAATATGATCCGCGCGGGTGGGATACGAATTCAGATCATTGGAAAAGCGCGATCAACTCGCGTGTCAATCAAATCACTTCGTTAGGAGTAAACACTGACACCGGCATGGCCAATCTGAAGCAGATTTTGGCGAACGGTCACGTGGTTGTCATCGGTGTCTACATCAATAGCTGGCAGTACAGCACGGTGATGTCAGATCCAGCGGCGGCTTCAAGCCTGTTCGCCGGGCAAAAAATCGTCGTCTCACAGAACGGCACGGCCGGAGCGCACGCGATGACCGTCGTTGGTTATGACGACTCTATCTGGACCGATATGAACGGAAACGGATCGGTCGATTCGGGTGAGCGCGGAGCTTTCAAAATCGCAAACTCATGGGGCGAAGGTTACGGCAACGCTGGATTTATCTGGGCTTCGTATGACACCTTCCGAACATCGTCGACCGTCGGCGGATTTTCTCCATCGGGCCGTATCCAACTGACCCAAGGTGGAAGCGGATATTTTTCGACCTACACACCTTATCAGCCGAAACTCTTGGCAAAGGTCACCGCTTCGCATGCGGCAAGAAATCAAATTCGCCTTGTGTTCGGCTCTTCGACAACGGCGACACAAACTCCGCAAACATACTGGTATCCATCTGCCGTTTCTTCGCAAGGTGGAGCTTACGCGTTTGACGGATCGTCGACCGAGATTGAATCGACTTTCTATTTCGACGTCTCGAGCTTGGCGACGACGTCACTCGCAAATCAGTTGTTTTATCTCGACGCATCTGACAGTTCGGTGGGAAGTGCACTGACGATCCGTTCGTTTGAACTCGTAGATCCCGTCGTCGGCAACACTTTGGTTTCGGCTGCGAACGTTCCGATGGTGACAGACGCAAAGATGGGACGCCTCATTGCGGGTAGCTACGATGCGCCACCTCCGCCTCCGCCACCGGTCGCCGATACGACGGCACCATCGGCACCGGCGACAGTGACAGCGAAACTTGTTTCAAAGCGGCAGGGTAAACGCACGACGACTTCGGTCAGCGTCACTTGGTCTGCCGCTAGTGATAACGTCGCAGTCACGGAGTATCACGTCTATCGCAACGGGATGAAAATCAGCGAAACGATTTCGTTAAGCTTCACCGACACTTCGACGGTCGCCGGCACGTCGTACTCGTACCAAGTCAAAGCGGTCGACGCGGCAATGAACCAGTCACCGCTATCGAACATGGCCGTAGTGAATCGTTAAGGTTTGTTCTTCTTTAAAGTTCATTTTTGCTCGCACTTAATTCTCGTTAAATAGTCGAATTAATACGGCTTCATCAACCACGTCGCTCTGGTGAGGCACTGTCTCGCTTACTTAGCTTCGAAACGATGCGACCTATAAAATTCTGCGCATTGACGTACGAAACCTCCGAAAGAAGATGAACACTTTTACGGAGGTTCAATGCGAAGTATTTTAGTTATCGCAGTTCTGCTTTTCTCGGGCCTGTATGCTGAAGCAAAAGACGTCTATGTTCGTGGATATACCAAATCGAACGGAACCTACGTTGAGCCACATCACAGAACCGCTCCCGATAACACCACGTCTAATAATTACAGCACGCAGGGGAACACCAATCCGTACACCGGAAAAGCCGGGACGGTGTCCCCTACTGATACTTACAAGCCCGGCAATTGGAACACAGACAGTGAAGACTAGCGATTAAATACGACGCTTTGGTGGACCAGTTGTGATGGTCCCACCAGGCGTCGATCATTGTTTACTTCCTAATTTATGCGTGGAGAAAAATGGCGGATATTCAGATTTTAATTCAAAAACTTAAAGATGCTGAAGCTAGTTGGAGCGCGCTTTCGGCGTTGCCGGAGGATTTGCTAAGTGTCGCCCCGGGGGTGACCAAATCAGACGTTGCGGTCACCATTGCGTCTGTTAGAACTCAGCTAGAAGCTGCGAGTGAGTTGGATGATTCTCTAAATCCAATTTATTTTCAGCAAATATCCACACAGATCTTGAATCTTAATGCGCAGATCAAGCAGGTCGGGACCAACCCAGCGGGAAACATTCCGGGGCTTCTAACGATACTTTACACATTGTGTGCTGCGGTGGATGTTTCGTTAATTGATACGACTGCCGATAAAATTTCGTCCTTTGGTTACATTGAAAGATTCCGATCCAAATTTGCTAACTCTTTGGCGAAATCCGACGTCGCGAGTGAACGGCTTCGTCAGGCGAATGAACTTGGGATTCAAAACAAGCAAATCTCCGAGGAACTTGCGCGTTCTGCGCAGACGTCACAAGAAGTCCTCACAATAGTTCAGGAGCGTGATCGCAATACGGCTGAAGCGTCTGGCCGGATCGCTGAGACAGAAAAGAAGACATTAAAACTTTCGCAAGATCTCGAAGTGAGTTTAAGCGAGATCGCCCGCGCAAAAAAAGAAGTGGAGGAGCAGGCATCGAAACTCAGTGAGATGTCAGTTAAACTTGAGAAAAAACTTATAGAAGCACAACAGTCTTTAGAAGACGCGAATCGGATAGGCCTAGCTGGAGCTTTCAAAACTCGAAAGAAGGAACTCAGTGTACCGGCCATTGTATGGGCGGTCACATTTGTTATTTCGATGCTCAGTCTTGCGGGATACGCATACTTTCACCTAGCCGATGTCGGTTCAGATCTGAATATTTTGCTTCTGCGCCTTCCGGTTTCTGGGCCGATAGTTTGGTTGGGATGGTTTGCCGTCAAACAATATGGCTACACTCGAAAGATGCAGGAAGACTATGCATTCAAGGTTGCGTCCGCAATGTCCTTTCAGGGCTACAAAAATGAGGTGACAGCAGAACCTGAATTGCTCAAGCAGCTCCGCCAGTCAGCGATCGAAAACTTTTCCCAGAATCCGCTTCGCATTTATAGCGATACGAACAACCACGGCAGTCCAGGACATGAAATTCTTGATCGAGTAACCGACGAGGCTTCGTTGCAGAAGTATATGGATATTGTCAGAATCTGGAAAATTAAGAAGTAAGGTCCATTTAGATGATGTCGTTTTACTATCTTCGCGTGCAGATCATGCGGTCAATCAGCGAACCACCGTGCCAGTACTCCGAGACGAGCTGGTCGTTGGTGTTCATAAATTGAACGAGCTGATTCGTGAATCGAAACACTTCACCGCGATCGGTGTACTCACCTTTGCCATTCACGATCATTTCGCCGGCGGTACAATTCGTCGTGTGTAGAAACGTATACGAGACGCTCGTATCTGCTCGCTCGACTCCATCTGCGATGTACTCTTTGTTATCGAAGGCGTAGACCGCGTAACCATTCGCATCGACTGATTGCTGCAGTGACCACGGTTCACTTTTAGTCGACATGCTGGTCAGACATTCGTAATCGCCCGCGAGTTGCGGACACGAAGCGTGCGCAAAGTTCGCGAAACTGACCATGAATAAAACAAACAGCGTCGCGCACTGAGACAGCGTTTTCATAGCTAACTATATCGCAGGACCAACGGCCGACGAAGAAATGAACGATGTCCCGTCGAGTGGTTCAACTATGGAACTAGACCAATGTCTTCCGGCTACTACAGCGGGTTTCAAGGCATGGTCTGCCGATTGCTCTCTATATAATCACCAAGGGAGATTCAAATGGGCAACACAGAGGGACTACAAAGATGGGAAGACGACGGCGGCGGATACTGCAACAGCGATGAAGTGCAACTTTTTGAGGGTCGCCTCTACTGCACACTCCGATCACTAAGAATCGCGCAGGTAAAAGCCCATACGAAAACGGCCGGTCGATTTGTCGCCACTTTCATTCCTCTGATCATCTTCATGAATCTGAGTCAACGCGGGTAGCAAGTGCTCCCGCGGATCCCCCGATACTGCGCACTACTTCTACTCTGCTGGAGTGTAGAGATTCGAATAAAGCTGAGAAACACTGAGGCGACAGAATGCAGCGGCAGCCATGTACATCGTGCCCTGCATGTTTGCATACTTGCTGTTGCATTTGTTCAGGAGCGAGCTGTACGTGCGCTGCTCTGACTTTTTCAGTTTGCTGCCGAAATCCTTTTCGCAAACATTCATTGCCGCGCCCGTAGTGCCCACGTCCATTGACGAACCAAACGCGCAATTCTCTGCCAAGTCCGCAGCTTCACGGCAAGTCTTGGTAGCTTCGATGAGGGTGATCACGTTGGTTTGGTAGTCCGTTAAGTCAGTTACTGGGCACTCGCCAGCAAGTGCGACATTCGATGCGATCAAGACGACAAGAGCTGCAAACAGTTTCATGTATTCACCTTTAAATTGTGTTTAGCGAGAGTCGTAAGTAGCCCGGGCGCGCTGATGTTACGAGGTGTACGTCGCGATCCGAAAAAAATGACCACGGCGTGGTCGGCAGGTGGGCCGCACTCGCATAGTATGTTTAGTCGCCAAGAAGATTTTCCATTCAATTGGGGAGTTTGGTGAGTGTTGTCATGTGTCACGAGGTGCGACCCCGGACCTGCGCCCCAGTGCCCCGGTGCAAACTGCTGTATCCGGCCGTGTTCGCCAAGGCGAAGGACAGTGAATTGCACTTAGTTTGGATAGCGAATCAAAACCTTCTCAAAGGATGCACGATAATGGCAAATCCAACTGGACAAAATACGAACCAAACAAAACCTGCTCCACCGAAGGTCGATCAACCGGCTCGAGATTTTGTACCTTCAGAAAAAGACCAGAAGAACACGGGAAAAGATGGCGCCTCAGAAAGCAAGACTGCAACGGGCACCACGGCTCCGATTCCGGAAGCAAAAAAGCTCTGACGCTTCCTCGATTTTAACTTTGAAAGCCGGCTGGGTGCCGGCTTTTTTTTGCTTTGCATGGAAATGAGTCCTAGATTCGAAGTCAATGGCTACCATCTTTACGCACGCTCTGGTCGGAGCGACCATCGTTACCGGAATGTCGGCTCCGCGCCGAAGCACGCGAAACTATATCATCGGCGCTACGACGGCGATCATTCCTGATTTCGACTATTTCGGTTTTATAAGCCGAGTCCCTTACGGCAGCCTTTGGGGGCACCGAGGTATGACACATTCCTTGGTTTTTGCCGCCGCGGTCGGTGCGGTTGCGATGCTGGTGGCCAATCGAAAGCCTCGACTGATAAGCATCGACTTTTTCATGCTGTTTTTTCTGACGACGATTTCGCACTCGCTCATCGACGCTTGTACCAGCGGTGGTCTCGGGGTCGCGCTTTTTTCTCCTTACAACACTCATCGATATTTTTTCCCTTGGCGGCCAATTCAAGTATCGCCAATGGGACTCGGATTTTTCTCTGCAGAAGGACTTTCGGTTCTGTTCAGTGAGTTCTGCTGGGTCGTTATACCTTGCGCCGCTTTCTATTTGCTGAGGAAGCTAGCGGGGAAGGTAAGATTGGTTGCACCATGATCTATAATCCAAGCCGTTTTCCGGATTTAAATCGGTGAAGTTCTCATTTGTACCCCTCACCGAACTTCACATCTCGCTTTTAGCAAATTGGCTGCAAGAGCCGCACGTAAAAGAATTTTGGCAAGAGACCGAAGATCTCGACGAATTGCGCGAAAAGTTTTTAGGTCTGTCCTCCACGCGCGGAGTTTCACCTTACATCGTTCAGCTCAATGACACCGACATCGGTTACATTCAGTGCTACGAAGCGTGCAAGGTTGGCGGTGGTTGGTGGCCGCATGCGAAGCCAGGAGTTTTCGGCGTCGACCAATTCATCGGCGTCGCTGATATGATCAATCGCGGAGTCGGAACCGAACTACTTCGACAATTCACAAGCGAACTCTTTAAAAATCTGCAAGTTCGCGAAATCATCACTGATCCCGAGCCAGGCAATATGCGCGCGATTCGCGCCTACGAAAAAGCCGGGTTCGTTGCGTCGGGCGAAATCAAAACTCCAGGTGGAGCCGCGCTGCTTATGAAAATGGTTCGTCCGGTATGAGCCGGGTGCTGCGATCGTGAGCGAACTTGTGTTTGATCCGAGTGATCCGTTTCCGTTGATCGCCGGCAAAGGCATATCGTACCCCGATGAAAAGCTTCATGCCGCACACGTCGACAAGTGGTTGGGATTTCAGACTGAAGCAGTCGAAACGAAACTCGCGCAATCGGACATAGCCAACGAACAGGATCGCGAATTTTGGCTAGGAAAATCGGTTCAAACATTTTCGACTCCTTATACTGAACTGCGATCGATCATTGAAGATTTGCGTCCCGTCCTTGCCGACCAGAACGCCCCTACGATCGTCGACCTCGGCGCAGGGTATGGGCGACTAGCGCACGTCATGGATGCACATATCCCGCACGTACGTTTTATCGGGTACGAATTGGTCCGCGAAAGGCAGGCCGAGGGCCAGCGTGTCATTGAGCAGCGGAGACTTAAGCTAGCAGAATTAATTTATCAAGATGTCACGACACTCGATTTTGAAACCCTCACTGCGTCGGTGTTTTTCCTGTACGACTTCGGCTCACGTGAGGATGTCGAAACATGTATGGAAATTCTCAAGCGTCTCGCGAGAAGGACGACGATAACAGTTGTCGGGCGAGGTGGTCGGTCGCGCGAAGTTATCGAAAAGTTGCACCCGTGGCTTTCGCAAGTTGTAAAGCCGCTGCATCGCGATCACCATTCAGTCTACAGCTCTGGTGAGAAGTCGGTGGAGAACTCGTGAAGCCTCTATATATTTTCGTCTTCGCTCTATGCGCCGCGAATTCGTTTTCTATTTCGGCAATCGCACAAGGCGTCCCATTCGGCGCACTTGGCGGAGAACCGCTGCAAACGACATTTCAATTAGAAAGTCTCGGTCCTTCGCTCAGTACCGAACGGGCTGATGAATCGGTCGGACTCACGCGAATCGAAGCGTCGATTCCGTTCGCTCAAAGCGATACCGACGCTTACGCAGTACAACTTCGCGCGACTCGGTTGACGCTTGATCGCGACCGCGCAACTCCTGCCGTTAATGGAATGATTCCGAAAGACCTTGGTTCATTGGCAATCGGACCCTTCGCGAGAAAAAAGCTCGAAAGCGGTGACACGATCGCTGGCGATATTCAAATTGGTCGTTCGGGCACTCAGCTCGGTTCGAATGAAACCGCGACCACGGTTTCTGCCAGTTTTTTCTGGGCCCGCAAAAAGGACGCTGAAGAAGGGCAGTGGATTTATCTTTTGAGTTATTCAAACTCGCGATCGAGCTTTAACAACATTCCGTTTCCCGGTTTCGCCTACGTAAAATCCTTCAAGTCAGAATCGACTCAAGGTATATGGGCGGCGGGAGCACCATTCTTTTTCACCATGATCCGTTCGCAACCGTGGTCCTTCACAGCGCTGCTGACTCCGTTCACAAGTTTTATAGAAACGGGGTATTCGTTTATGGGACCCTTCGGAGCGTTTGCGCGTTTCGGCTGGCAGCCGCAAGGTTTCAAACTTGCCGGTGGTCCAAGCGAACGGGTGGTGTACGAAGAATTCCGAACTGTTCTCGGAGTTCGCGGTCCTGTCGCTAAAGGAATGATGGCGAGTCTCGGCGCAGCGTACAGCGACGGACGTCGTGTTGCTTGGAGCGATTCGATTTTGCGCGCCGGTGACAATCAGTCACGCCTCGAAGACGAGCTCAGTTTGTTTCTAAGTCTCAACGCCCGCTTTTAATCTCTAAACTAAGATCGAAACGCGTGAAGTCTCCAGCCGAGCGGTTTTCCATGATCGCGCAATTTCTTTTCTTCCGCCAATAGTCCTGCGTTTTGCGAAAGCAACGGAGACTGAGATTGAATCATCAATTTGAAATCAGTCGCTATATCGAGCAATGCAATGTCGCCGAGAGTGTTGCCAGCGGCGATTACGGGCTTTCGGCCACCCGTGGCTTTTAAAAGCGCGTCGGCTTTTCCTTGGCGATACGTAATCGGCGTTTTGACGAGTTCAGTAATGATATTTCCACCGCCCGCGCTAGGAACCGTTTCGGTTTCGATTCCTAGAACATTCACATAGGGAACTTCGAGCAATGCTAATGCAGCCGGCTCGACAGCCCATTTCACCGACGCCGTGACGACATAGATTTCGAAACGAGCTTCATGCAGGCGTTTGAAAAGATTTTGAATGCTGGCGAAAACGGGCCACGGTTGATGCGATTGAAAACAACGAGTCGCCCACTCGCGGACTTGCGAGAGGTCGTGGCCGGCCGAAATTTGAGCCAGCCAGGCATAAGCTCCGTGTGGATCGCGTTTTTTCCAATTTCGATAATGAGCCCAAGGATCGGGCGGAAGATTTTTGAAACCACAGTTGTCGAGCTGCCACTGGAAGAATGCTTCTCCGGCGTCTTCATCCCACAGCGTACCATCCGCATCAAATACGGCGATCGCTGGCGTGTTGCCAGCCGACGACTGCACACGGGCGATGCAGTTTTCTATATCGCTCCAAAGTCCTGAGCTGAACTCATTGACCGCTTCGAGTGGCTTTGAAATATTGCCTCCGTAAGGAAAACTAAGAAATGAGCGAGATTCAACAGTATCCCGAATTACAGATTCTTTCGGCAAGTGATCAAGCCGAAGTGCTCGCATTTTCCCGTTCTCGCGCGAACAAGGAAGATCTTTTTATCGAATGGAGCGCCCCTTGGCGCCAAGAATCGCTCGAACACTATTTAAAAATCGGCTGGTCGATGGCTCGGCGCGAAGCTTCAACCGGTCGGCTCGTCGGATACATTCTTGCGCAGCCGTTTCTATTTCTGCGCCGTCAGACTCAGACCGTATGGATCGAACATGTTGAAGGCGAAACCCCAGCGATCGTGACGGAACTCGTCGACACCGTGATTCGAGTCTCGCGAGAGAAGCACATGCAGCGCGTTTTGATGGATTTTGACCTCGCACAAGTGGACTTAGGGCTAGGCGAGGTGATTCGCAGCCGCAATGGTAGGATGATAGAGCAAGACATCTTAGAATTTGCGACAACCAAGAGTTGAGCCTGTCGGCTCAAGAGGCTGAGACAACAATGGCTGAACACAACGGCGCGCATCCGCTTCGACTTTCAGTTCACGATCGAACGGCGATGATCGAGCACATGAAAAATGAAACGTTCGATCTCGCTATCATTGGCGGGGGTATTACAGGCGCCGGTGTTGCGCGAGACGCCGCTTCGCGCGGAATGAAAGTCGCGCTGATAGAAGCCAGCGATTTTGCCTGCGGCACAAGTTCGCGTTCATCTAAACTTATTCACGGCGGAATTCGGTATCTCGAGAATTACGAATTTCATCTCGTCTTCGAAGCATTAAGCGAACGAGCGCTGCTCTTCGATATTGCTCCGACGCTTGTACATCCGCTGCGATTCGTTTTGCCGCTTTATGAAGGCAACCGCGTGGGAATGTTTATGATGGGTCTTGGAATGTGGGCTTACGATGCACTGTCATTGTTCGAAGCACCCGAGCCCCATGAAAGACTTTCTGCCGAAGAATCAGTCGAACGCTTGCCGCTGCTTCAACGTAACGGGTTGCAAGGCAGCTACGTGTATAGCGATGCTTACATGGATGATGATCGCTTGGTTTTAGAAACAATGCGATCAGCGGTGACGATGGGCGCGCGAGTCGCCAATCGAGTCAAAGCGGCAGATGCAGTTCTCAAGAATGGAGCCGTCACCGAAGTCGTTTGCCAAGATTCTGTTTCAGGCGGAAGTTTTAATCTCAAGGCGAAACACTTCATCAGCACGGTCGGTCCATGGACCGACACGGTTGCGGTTGATCTTCTGAAGCAGTGGAAAAAAGTTTTGCGTCCCTCGAAGGGCGTCCACCTGACGTTCAATCGCTCGCGCTTTGACGTAAAAGACGCGATTGTCATGGCGGCCGATAACGAAAAACGGATCGTCTTCGGAATTCCTCGACACGAGATGTTTATTATCGGAACGACGGATACTGATTACCCAGGAGATCCGAAAAACGTTTCCGTTCTGAAAGAAGATGTCGACTATCTTCTCAATGTGGCTAACGAATATTTCCCGGGCGCCGCACTGACCGAAGCCGATATTGTCGGCAGCTATGCGGGTGTTCGGCCGCTCGTTAATGACGGATCTGAAACTGAATCTAAAACATCGCGTGAACATTTAATTTACAACGATGACCGCAACATGACTTTTGTTGCCGGCGGAA
>JAYSYF010000170.1:0-4955 GCA_043716655.1 Bdellovibrionales bacterium
GAGCCGTACGAATTTTTTCTTCGCCGGGTCCCACTTCCGCGTGGGCTTCAATTTCGCCTGAACGGTGCTCCAACCAAGACCGGTTCGCCGGGCGACCGACTCGATCGTCTCGCCCTCGGCGAAAAGCCGCTGAAGATCTATCTGCGACAACACCTTAGATTCCGGATACGCCTCCAGTTCGAACACAACCACGCCAAGGTGTTCGCCTACTTTCGGGTTCTCTCCGCCATTATTTATGAACGCCTTGACTGTTTTTATCATCGTTTTTCAAATCGCTGTTTCACTCGTTGGAGTCCTAGCCGCGTCGATGGCCGCTGAAATGAGCGGCGCGCTTTCGATCGGTATGTTCGTCATGAGTCTGTTGGGACTTGTCGGCGCCATTGGCGTTCTGCAATCAAAGCGGTGGGGCTACAAAACCCTGTAAGTCGCTTGGCTCGCCTTTCTTTCGCTGATGGCTGGCGTATCCATTTATCTACTCGTCCTTTGGGTCCAAGGCTCTACGACGTGGACTTCAGGCGGTCTCGTATATGGGTTGGGAGGCGTCGCATGCTCGGTTTTATTCATTTTCGTTAATAGGTCGCGCCTCACCTAAATTCTCAATTTGTAACGTCAATATATTAGATGAATTCGGCGACATAGGAAGTTCGGGCACGCCGATCGGGACGAATGCCACCGGTTGGCCGCGCGTTCATTCACGGTCAGGCGATCAATCTCGTCGGTTCTTGGATCGATGGGCTATGAAGCGTAGAGGCTGAAGCCAAATCAAGGCGGTTCAAAGCCAAAAAAACCGTCCATCGACTTCACCAACGCTGGGAATTCCGGATTTCTTTCACCGGCCAGCGTACTGTGCAGCACTTTTTTCGCGACGGGTATCGACACTGCCAATCGGGCGGCTTCACCCGGCTCGTATCGATTCAGGCGGGAAAAAAAATCCTCGGCCTTCGCAATATCTATCGTCGCATCGGAACCCGTGTTTGCCATCCAAACGGGAATTTCGGAGAGCGCGAGAGGAGCGCGTCCCCACAGGCGTGCAAAACCATTTGCCATCTCTGTTACTTCCGAACCGGCGTGCCCCGAAATCAATCGAGTACTAGGTCCCATATCGATATCTAGTATCTCTAAAACGCGCGCGCCGATTTGTTGCGAAAGCCGAACTCGAAAGGCTGGTGCGAAGAGCGCTAGTCCGCGAATGGCCACCGGATTTTCAACCGCGAGCCAAGCGGTCGTGAGTGCTCCGGTCGAATGCCCCGCGAGAAGCACGGTATCTCCCAGCTCGTGCGCCAACTTCAGAGCTTTGCGCCCGTCTTTCAACCAACGTTGCCAACGAACCGTCTCGTGCATTGGCGTTAAGTCGGATTCGTAATGTCCGTCGAGACGCAGATTGATGACGTTCATTCCCTGCGCGTGAAAATGCGCCGCGACTGCCGCAAAGGCGGCCGGAGAGTTGAATAGTCCGTGTATCAGCAGAACTGAAACGGCTGTTTTGATCGGACGCTTTTCAGAATCGCGAACAATGCTAATTTCGGTTCGGTGTTCTTTAGGTACGCCGCGGTCGCGGTCCGTCATCTGGTACTGGTTCACTCTCTCGAGAGTCTTCGACGCCAAAGCATATTGAGGAACAAAAAGCGTTTCACACGTGCGTGCCCCTGCCGTGCCGTGCACTAGCGAAAAGAGAATTAGCATCGAGAACACGCGTATAAAAATCACCACGCAGCTCACATTGCAAATTAACCCCCATCTATAGGGCAATCCCAGCGCCGCTGGTTCAAGTTTGGGTATGAAATGCTGTACAAGCTTTTGACAGGGTGACGACGTCGGCGAACTCGCGTGCAGGTAGGAAATTCATCTCGAAACGAAACTCCGGAAGAAGCGCCCGAGTCGTGGTAAGACCCGTCTCGAAACTTCCATAATAAAATTAAGGATGAAAAGTTATATGACTATGCAACGCCTCGCCGTAGCTGTTATCGCGACCTTCGCCGCTTCTTCGTTTGCAGCCGCTGCTCCGTCAGCAACGGTTCAAAGTTCGAACGAGACTGGCTTCCGATTAATGCAAGAGTCTCTGAAGAACGAAAAGACTGCGAAGAACGTACTCGTTTCGCCAATCTCTGCACACTTCGCTCTTTCGATGGCACTCAACGGGGCAGCCGGCAAAACCCGCACTGAGTTCGTTACGGCTCTCGGTTATGTCGGACAGACTGACGTCATGGGCGTTAACTTCGAAAACGAAACTTTGCTGCAAGACCTCACCATGAAAGGTGCTACGGATGCAGAAAAGAAAGCACTCACTGCATCTCGCGAAAAACTTCCGCCAGTTCTGTCGATCCAGAATTCAGTTTGGGCGACGAACGGTGCGACAGATAAAACTCCATACAATTTCAAGTCTGACTTTGTTAAAGCGATGAAAACCCACTACGGAGTAGCCAAGTCGCAGTCGCTCGATTTCCGCAAAGCGAAATCGGCTGACGTGATCAACGCTTGGACAAGCGAAGCAACAAACAAGATGATTCCCGAAATCATCGATGCTGATGCGCTTAAGGATCTGATGTGGATTCTTTTGAATACGACTTATCTTGAAGGTCAGTGGACAACTCCATTCGGCAAACCTTATGACGAAGAGTTCACAGCTCTTGACGGAAAAAAGAGCCAAGTAAAGACCATGACTCGCGCGGGTACGTCGCAGTTTGCAGATACGAAAGAATATCAGGTTGCTGAAGTTGAGATCGCAAAGGGGACTCTTCGCGCCTTCGTTGTACTTCCAAAAGATGCGGCTGATTTCGAAACACTTCAGAAGGATTCGAAGAACGGAATCTGGACAGAAGCGACTTGGGCGAAGATTCTGAAAGACGTCAAGCCGATGCATGGCCGCCTGACGATGCCTACTTTCACATTCGACTACGGTGTTGAAATGAAGGAAGACACCCAGGTCACAAAAGGGATGGGCTTCAATTTCCTTTTCAAGAACTCATCTGATTTTTCTGAGATGGATGGACAAGACTCGGTTCCATCAAAAGTCGGGATCATCAAGCAGAACACTAAAATTGAGTGGGCTGAAAGCGGCGTTAAGGCTGCGGCGGCGACTCTCGTCGGTGGAATGATGCGAAGCTCGATGCCTCGCCCTTATGACATCACCATGATTGTCGACCGTCCGTTCTACATCGCGATTCAGGACAGCAAGACTGGCGCGTTTTTATTTGTCGGTCAGGTTGTGGAGCCGAAGTAAGATTCGGAAGCAAGATTCTTAAAAAACCCGGCACTCCGTATGGAAGCCGGGTTTTTTCGTTCTACACCGATCGACGATTCAGTTTCCTATCACGCCGCCGCTAACTTCGGTAAACTCGAGACCATCACGAAACTTACCTTCATCCTTTACGAAATTTGTAAACTCGCGGCTGACCGGAACGCGTTCGCTAAGCGCGATACTCACGTAGCGGCGCTGATCTTTGGGATGCAGGCAGATGATTCCGACGTTTCGCATTTTCAAATTTTCGCCGCTTTTCGACTTGCGCATTTTATCAACGAGCGACGTTTGTTCGAAGGAGGTGCAGAGTGCCGTTTTGAAAGTCAGCTTTTTCGAAGTTCCGCTCGTGCTCTCGAACCGATCGCGGTCGCGAAGTTCGACCATGTTCACTTTCAAAAATTTCAGAGTTTCGTCAGGTCCATTTAATTTCAGCTGCTTCAAGTTCATGAATCCGAATTGAACGTCGGCAATGGTCGATGATCCGTCTTGTTCGTCTTGAGGTGACGGTTTTCTTCCGAGGTTGAGACCACCACCCTCGCGGCTAGGCATCTCGTACCAAGGACCACCCGGTGGAGGCAAAATCTTGAATCCGATTTCTGTGTCGAAAGAAGTCGTGGGGTCCACTTGCTTTAGAGGTGTCGCGCAAGATGAGAGTAGAAGACTGAAACCAAGAAGGACGAAGTACTTTGTCATCTGCGGATCCTCACTTAATCAAAAAATCGGTTGATGACCGCTTGGCCGGGTTCCTGAAAAATGGCCCCCGTGTGTCCACCGTCCGGCAACACGACCGTATCGAGCGCTGCAGTGCTCGCAAGAACTTCGAGATCGGCGGGCCGATTCAGGAAATCATCGCGACTGTGTAGAATTCGAACATGCCGGATTCGCGTGCGCAAGCCTGCGACGCTCGACATAAATTGTTTAAGTCCCTGCTCGTCGAGCGAAGGAATCACATTCGCAAATTTAAAATCGTCACTCGGAGATTCGTAAGCCGCGATGTCGCGCCTCTGCCCCATGCGCTCGAGTCGAATCGCGAAATGTCGCGCCAATAACGATTCGAGATCGCGCGCATTCCCGCGCAATGGTGCGATCCAAAAATCGAGCGCCCGACGGTTTCCGTCGGGGTCCGCAACGTCAATCGGATTGATCGATGAACTGAATTCCCAAAACGAAAGTGATTTTAGAAAAAGAATCGTCAGACCCGCAAACCGAGCTGGAAATGTTCGCAGACGATCCCGCATCACCCAGAAATCAAGTTTGTCTGCTGCAAAACGCAAATCGAGTGGCGGATTGACTGCGAGAACTCCGCTTACTTGATTCTGTCCCGAGAAGCAATCGCTCTCGCCTGCCATCGCGACGGCATAGCGCGCTCCTAGCGATGTTCCCGCAATGCGAATTTCATTCGCATCGATTTGCGAAGCTTCAATCGCTTCGCGAGCTGCTTCGCAAAGCGAGCGGGTTGTTTCAAGAAAGGTTGGGTTTTTCGAATTGCGATGTAACGCAAATCTCCAGTCCGAGGGATTCGGCAACGAAATGTAATTCCAGCCAGCGCGAATTCCAGGAGCCGCCAAAAAGTCATTCACCGAATCGTCTGCATTTCCCGCTAAACCTGAAACGACGATGATCAGCGAGCGTTTGGTGCCCGTTAGATAACGATATTCAGAGTTGGGAATCGCCTCGTTGTCGGCCGCATAAAGGTTCTTGAAAGCTTCTGTACGCG
>JAYSYF010000018.1:0-7565 GCA_043716655.1 Bdellovibrionales bacterium
GCGTTCGGCTCGCCCAACAGCGCAACAAAACCGGCTTTATAATTCGGATTCTCTGACTTCGTCAGCGACGCCTTCAACTCGTCTTTCATGTCCTTCACATCTTTCATGTCGCCGCCTTTTCTCTGGCGCCTGTTTGAATGACGACAATAAGTGCGAGGCGGGCCGCCTCTTGTTCTGCAGCCTTTTTGCTTTTGCCTTCGCCGCGGGCGACTTCAATATCACCAAGGCTTACTGAAACTCTAAAACTGCGACTGTGCGCCGGCCCAAATTCCTCGAGAAGAATGTAAGCTGGCGTCATGGCGCGATCTTCGTGCGACCACTCTTGCAAACGCGTTTTGTAATCGCGCTCGAAATCGAGAGTAGACCCACGAAGGCTGCGAATTTCTTCGTTGAAGAGCTCGTTAACGACGCGCTCTGCATCCGAATAACCTGAATCGAAAAAGACAGCCCCGATGACGGCTTCGAGTCCGCAAGCCAGGATGCGAGGTTTCGCTGCTCCACCCGTCTTCACTTCACCTTTTCCCAAGCGGAGAAGATCCTGGAGTCCTAATTTTGCGGCTAGCGACGCAAGTCGCTCTTCGTTGACGAGACTTGCACGACGTTTTGAAAGCGCGCCTTCACTTTCCATAGGGAATTCACGCATCAGTCGAGCAGAAAGTGCAGTACTCAAAACCGCATCACCTAAGAATTCCAGTCGCTCGTTGTCTTCTATGAGCGCAAGAAGAAGACTCGAGTTTGCCACTGGTTCGTTTGATTTATCGACCGCTCGGCGTTCGTTCGCAAACGACTTATGCGTCAGCGCTAGCTCAAGCCATTTTGGTTCTTTAAAAGAATAAGGAAGGTTCAGTTTCAAAGCGCAACCTCGCCTTCGAACCATCCGTCGAGTCGTCCGTTCGGTGGCGTAACAAATCTGAGCATCTTCACCTTTATTTCGTTTCCTCGTATGAGTTCCTGAGACGAGCTGCTCTTCAAGCGAACCGACCAATAGTCACGAGTCAAAAGCTTCATTTCGTCATTTTCATTTACAGATTTGTCGGACGCCTGACTCTGTCCGAGTACAAGTCCGATACCCACACCGCCGACAGCGCCCTCGGCGCGTTCGCGATATCGCTGATTCGAAAGTTCGCGCATCAGGGCCGCTCGACGAGTTCGAGTCCCAACCGGAACCGAGTCCTTGAGCTTCAACGCTTTTGTTCCAGGTCGTTCGCTGTAGGGAAAAACATGAATCCGCGTCCAAGGAGTTTGGCTCAAAAGTTCATACGTAGCCTGGAACTCTTCTTCGGTTTCTCCAGGGAAACCAACGATGAGGTCCATTCCTACGAACGCATCCGGCAAACGTGTGTGAATTTCGTTGAACACTTTGGCTACGTCGTCCGCTGTGTAGCGGCGTCGCATTCGCTCAAGTGTCGCCGTATGTGCACTTTGAATCGAAAGATGGAAGTGGCGACAGAGTCGCGAATTCGTTTCGTAGAGACCTATCAGCTTCGAACTCAGTTCGACGGGTTCTAGACTCGATATTCGAATTCGCGGAATGGTCGTCTTCTCGAGAATGAGTTCGACAAGGTCATCGAGGTGAAGCGTACGTTCGCCGTTAGGCCCACGCACAACGTCTTCGTAGTCTGCGATGTGAACGCCCGTGATCACGACTTCGCGCGCACCCTGGCGTTCGAGTTCGTTCACCCGAGAAACCAATCGCTCGGCCGGAATACTTCGCGATTTTCCGCGAGCAAACGGAATCACGCAATACGAACAAAAACTATTGCACCCGTCTTGAATTTTCAGAAATGCGCGGGTGTGATCCATCTCAAGCCCGCCGCCCTCTTCGAGTTCTTCTTTACGAAAAATATTCGAGCGGAACACTTTTGATTCCAACGTACCCTTGAACAGCCGATCGATAAGCTCCTCGATCTGTCCCTTGTGAGAATTCGCAACAATCAAATCTGCGCCTGGCAATTCGTCGAAGACGCCGCCATCAACCTGTGCACCACAACCCGTAACAACAACTTTCGAAAGTGGCTCCTTCGATTTGATGCGACGAACTTGTCGTGCAGCTTCGCGTGACGCTTCTTCAGTTACCGCGCACGTATTCAAAACATGGACGCGTGTCTTCGTCGACACCGCCGGAGCAGTGTCGCGTGCAGAGACGATCGTCTTCCCGTCGTGTTTAAAACGCGATTCGAGCAAGCCAGAATCGTACGTGTTCACTTTGCAGCCCCACGTGTGCATGACGATGTCGTACTTCATGGAATCCAGCCCCCACCGAGCAACTGAGATTCGCGGTAGAAGACGGCTGCTTGTCCCGGAGTCACGGCACGAACGGGTTCTTCGAATTCAATTTCGAGTTCGTTGGTTGCGCTTTCGGCGCCCGACGACACCCGCTTGAACACGCGCGCATAAGCGCCTTTGTGAGCGTAACGAATTTTGACTTTCAGGCGTTCGCCATCTTGGATTTCGCCCAAGAACCGCGCGTCTTTCACTGTCACGTGAGTCGAGAACAGATATTTCTCTTCTCCCACCCAAACGTCTCGAGTCTCTGGATCGATTTTCAAAACAAAGAGTGGCGCTTCCGTTTCGCTGCGTTCCGACCGCGTCGCAATTCCAAGACCTTTGCGTTGTCCGTAGGTAAAACTATGAATTCCGCTATGATCGCCCAAGATTTCGCCGCTTGGATGCAATCGAATTTTGCCTCCAGGCAAACGCGCTTTTCCGACTTGGCCCTCGATAAAGTTAGCGTAACCTTGGTTTCCGACGAAACAAATTCCAGTCGAATCTTTTTTCCGCGCGATCAAAAGATCTTTCCGCTCGGCAATATCCCGAACTTCAGATTTGTTGAGATGCCCGATTGGGAACATCAATTTCGGTACAACGGCTGGGTCGATGGTGAACAAGAAGTAAGTTTGATCTTTCCAACTGTCGTCAGAGGTCACGATCATCGGACGTCCGTCAGCACCCGGTTCGATTTTCGCGTAATGTCCTGTCGCCAAGAAATCGCAATCGAGCTCTTGCATGCGCGTGATGAGGTGATCGAACTTTAAGAAAGTATTGCAGTTCACGCATGGAAGTGGCGTTTTGCCTTCGAGATACCCAGCAACAAACGGATCTATGACTGCCGCTTTGAATTTTGCTTCGCAGTTCGCGACGTAAAATGGAAATCCGAAGCGATCGGCCACAGCGCGAGCGTCATCGACGTCGATACTTGAACAGCAAGTGCCGTTACCTTCTTCAATGTCGCAAGAGGTGTAATCCCAGACCTGCATCGTAACGCCCACGACATCAAAGCCTTGTTCGACCAAGAGCGCTGCTGCTACTGACGAGTCGACACCGCCGCTCATAGCGACAAGAACGCGTCGTCTGCGGCCGTCGGGTCCGACAGGTGCTCGATCGATAGGTGTCAAAAGTGTTTCGTTCGAAATTTTCATAGAGAAACCTCGGGTTCGTAGCCGCGAAGTCCGCGCAGCCGATGAACCACTTTCTTTAAAGCCTCGACAAAACTGTCGACTTCTTCAAGTGTCGTCGACCAACCAAGTCCGACGCGAAGTGAGCATTGTGCCTCCTCGCGCGAAAGACCCATCGAAAGCAAAACCGGAGAAGGTTCGGGACTTCCCGAACTGCAGGCCGCGCCCGTCGAAACTGCGAAGCCATCCATGTCGAGACTCATCAAAAGAGTTTCGCCGTCGGTTCCTGGCAATAACAAACTTGAAGTCGTCGGCATGCGAGGACTTCCAGCACAGGTCACAGACGAATCTGAAATTTCGCGAAGGACACGCGCTTCGAAATGATCGCGAAGTGCCGCCATTTTCAACGCGCGCTCAATGACTTCGCCCGACCGTGAACACATGTAACCCAGCGATGCGATTGCCAGAGTATTTTCTGTTCCGCCTCGACGGCCGCGCTCTTGTCCACCGCCTGCGATCAACGGATCGAGCGGCGCTCCCCTAGCGGAAAACAAGACACCAGCGCCTCGGAGCGCATAAAATTTGTGTCCCGCAAAAGATGCATAGTCGACGCCGAGTTCGCGAACATTGACGGGAATTTTTCCGAGCGCTTGAACCGCGTCGGTGTGAACGAGAGCTCCTGCCGCTTTCGCAAGTTTCGCGATTTCTTGGACCGGTTGAATGACGCCCGTTTCGTTATTCGCGAGCATGAAACTGACGAATACGGTTTCACCTGGTCGCAATAATTTTTCAACGTCGCTGACTTTAATAAGGCCGCTGCGATCGACAGGAACAAGTTCAACTTCATAGCCATCGAGAGCCAACGACTCTAAAGTTTTTCGAACACTTGGATGCTCAAGTGCCGACGACAAGATGTGGCGACGCAAATCGCCTTTTCGTCGCAAACTTTGCAATGCACCTTTGATCGCCAAACCGTTCGATTCTGATCCACACGACGTAAAAATAACTTCGAGTGAGGTGGAGCCGATCATTTTCGCAATCGATTCGCGCGATTCACGAAGTCGAGCTTTGGGACCTCGACCCGCTTGGTGAATCGAACTTGGATTTCCCCAATCCAAAACCCACGACGAAAGGCGTGCGAAAACCTCCGCGTCGGGCGGTGTCGTCGCATTATGATCCAAATAAATCCGAGGTGCGGATCTTGGCGTTGTGGGGCCTTGCGTTAGAGTGCTCATGATCGGTCGCAAACTATCACAATCTGGGTGGTTTTCTCAAAGTAAACACGACCATTTGAACCCGAATCTCCAGGTCCCGTTCAGACGGGTCCAGTTAACTGGGGTTTTCTCAATGGGATCGCTATTAAGACCGATAAAAAGACATGGTGTCTAGTGGCTCATGGCGCGATCACTTTAAGATCGACGACAATATTTTAAAGGCTTTCTGGGAGGAATTCTCGGAAAGTTCGCCATTGCGAGCGTCTGAGTTCACTCTGGAGACCGCCCAATCGACGACCGAGTTTGTGCTTTGGTGCGTGCGCGAACGTCATTTCACCGAACAATCCTTCATCGAGTACCAATCCGAGCTCTTGAACATGCCTGCAATCCGCCAGGAATTCTTCGCCACTCCAATCGATGAGGCTTTCTGGGAACGTGTGAAAGATCTTCACCCATGGACCGCATCATGCTTCCCGCTATCGGAATGGGAAGGTCACCTTCTCATCGCATCGGTTTGGCCAGACGAGTCTTTGAAACTTTCGATTCCCCATAGCTTCGCGCTCGGAACGCCCACGGGACTTCGCGAATTTTACGCTCGTTATCAGGCGATCGAAGCTTTTAAAATTCCGGTCGACGTTGCGATCGAAGCGCCCATCTCAGCCGAAGCACCTCAAGTCGATGAACCGCCGGTCGTTGTTGCACCACCCGTCGTTGCTCCACCTGCGAAAAAATCTGCGCCGGCACCGATTTTCGATGATGGTGATCCGTTCGCGGCACTTAGTCGCGAACTTGGTCTCCTCAATGGTGCAGCATCATCTGAAGCGACATCGGAAGAAGCAGCGCCAGAAGCGGAAGCTCCCGAAGGATTCGTCATTCCCGACGGTTTGAAATTTAGCACCGAAGAAGTTTCGCGCCTTGGCCTTAGCCAGGTTAGCGAAGCTGATGCAACTCCGACGGCCGAGAGCTCTGATACGACTTTCGAAAACAACGAAGCACCGGAAGGTCTTTCGACTTTCACTGCTTCGTCAATTGAGACACCAGAAGTGCAGCCTGAAGTTGCCGAGGGTGGAACGCTACTTCACAATTTCGAAACTGGAAGTCACGAAGTCGTCGCTCGCAAAGCGCCACCGAATTTGTCAGAACCGGCAGCGCAAGGTGAACCAGCGCAATCGATATTCGCACCGATGGCACTCGAAGCACCGGTTTCCGAAACTGTTCCTGAAGCGATACTCGAAATTGATCTCGACGTAACACAACCTTCGATTGTGGTTCATGAAGCAGCGCCTGTAATGCCGTTTGCTCCGATCGTTACACCATCGAGCCCAGCGATGGTGCGACCTCCACTACCACCTGCGCCTCCAGCAATTAAAATTACCGAGGCTGTGCCTCCGACCGCGAAAGCGTTCGAGCCAGAATCTCCTGCGCGTCCCGTTGCCGAAGCGACGATCGTGGTCAGCGCGGTGAATTCAGAACCAGAGACAGCACCAAAAGTTCGCAAGCCGCTTTTCGAACCAGCGGCAGGCGATTCGGCTTTGCCAAAAACGGCGATCGCAGATCGCATGAAAGAAATGGCCGCACAACGAGGCGGCACACAGAGTAGCACGCAGAGCGGAACACAAACCGGAACGAAATCAAAGAAGCTGGAAGCGCCGCCGCTTACAAGCTTCTTCTCACGAGATAGTCTGAAGCAATCGGGCCGCGTGCGAAACGACGCTTACGCGAACCATACTATTTCAATTTCTAAGATCGAACCGATTCACTTGGATCAGTGTTCTTCTATCGACGAAGCCGGTGCGCAGGCATTGTTACAAGCTTCAAACCTTTTCGAAACCGCGATGATTTTGCTTTTCAAAGACGGCGAACTCCAACCATGGAAGTGGAGCGATCTCTTCTTATCAATCAACGGTGAAAAACCTGCGCCGGTCGAACTGAAAGATCCAAGTATTTTCAAAGTCGTTTTCCGTACAGCGAAGCCATACCATGGTTACGTTGTTACCAGCACGACGAACCAAAAGTTCTTCAACGAATTCTATCGTGGTATGTTGCCGAAACACGCGACCGTGATTCCAATCATGATCGACGGACGCATGGGTGGAATGCTCTTAGCTTTCACAAATTCGAAGATCGACTATCGCCAGAGCTTGCGATTGATGGAGCGACTATCGTTCGACCTCTCGCGAGTCTTCAAGATGCTCCGCGGGACAATGTCTAAAGCCGGCTGAGCCGTACAACCACACGCCATGCGGGTGGTCCCGAAAAATCCAGTGACGACACACTAAACGCCTTCGTCCATACCGCACCCTCGGTGCCCGCACCGAAATCATCGAGGCGATTGGCCCATTCGATCATGACAAAACGCCTAGCAGGATTAGTCACATCGGATTGCGCTTCCGAAATAATATCCCAGAAGCCCGTCGACTCAAGATCGTCAATCGACGTCAATCGATCGAGATCAAAATGATCGATGATTCCCATCGAGCTTTCATATCGCGTGTGTAATGCAAACGACGGCGAGGCCGCGTCGTCTGCACCTAAAGCGTTCGCCACTTCTGAAACGAAGGTGGTTTTTCCCGAACCCATTTCACCACGCAGAAATGCGAGCTTCGGTTTCGGAATTAGTAGCGCTTGTGTAGCCCACTCGACAGCTAGCGGCTTCACTCTTATGAGAGTTCTTTTTCGAGCAGGCTTGCGATCTCTTCCGCGTACTGCGAAATGTCCTGTCGGTTCGGTCCTTCGACGAGAACACGAATGACAGGCTCAGTGCCAGAGAATCGGACAAAAAGCCGACCTTCACCGCGCAGCTTTTTTTCGATATCGGCGACGCACTCTTTGTAACCTTTGATGTTCGCGAGTTCTTCTCTTCGTCGAACTCGCGTGTTGATCAAAACCTGAGGTACATCGACCATCTTTTCGTTTAACGACGAAAGCGATTCTCCGGTCGACTTCATAACCGCAA
>JAYSYF010000171.1:0-4919 GCA_043716655.1 Bdellovibrionales bacterium
TGCGTTCGCAAACGACTGCGAGTGGTTGTGGACTTCGCGTTGGTTAACGAGCGATTTCAGACTTGGGTGCACGAACTCGATCGGATCTTCGATCGTCAAAATGTGCGAGGTCTGAGTCGAATTGATGTGATGAATAAGCGCCGCAAGCGTCGTCGATTTACCCGAACCCGTTGGGCCGGTAACGCAGATCAAACCCTTGTGACAGTTGATCATTTCGAGAAGAGCGGGGCCTAACCCAAGTTCCTGAGCCGTTTTAATTTTAGTTGGAATTGTACGGCAAACGACACCAATGCCTTTTCGCTGCATGAACACGTTGACGCGAAAACGACCGTAGGGTTCGCAGGTGTAGGCGAAATCGAGTTCCCAGTTAGTGATAAATTCTTTTTTCTGCTTATCGTTGCAGATTTCAAAAATCAGATTTTGCGCAGCTTCTTGCGTGAGTTCTGGCATCTCCAACTTCTCCATCTCGCCGCTCACGCGCAAGTAGGGAGGCGCTCCCGCCACGAGGTGCAAATCTGACGCACCTTTTTCTATCATCAGTTTGAAAAGCTCATCGATCTTTGCCATGATCCTTTTTCGGCACTATATGGATCGGAATTGAACAATGGCCTCAGAAATCTTGATCAACGTCCGGCCCAGCGAGACTAGAGTCGCGTACATCGAGAACGGCGTTCTCAATGATCTCAAAATCGAACAAAAGACATCACCGACGTTGGTCGGGTCCGTCCATCGCGGCAAAGTTTTACGCGTTTTGCCTGGGATGCAGGCCGCGTTCGTCGACATCGGTCTCGATCGCGCGGCGTTCTTGTACGTGGGCGATGTTCGACCCAATCTCGACGGCGACGGTACCGAACTCCTCGACGGTGAACACACGCACGACGACGTTTCTGGCGCAGCCGAAACAGGCGTTTCGACCGCCGTGCTCGACTCTGCGGATCGACCAAAGATTCAAGAGCTGCTCACCGAAGGACAATGGATCCTAGTTCAAGTTGCAAAAGATCCGCTCGGCACAAAAGGCGCACGGATCACCACCCATATCTCGCTTCCGGGTCGTCATGTCGTTTATCTTCCGACGTTGAATCATCGCGGAGTCTCGCGCCGAATTGAAGAAGGCGCCGAACGCGATCGTCTGCGTGACATCGTGAATGCCATCGATCCTAAAGGCGGCGTGATCGTCAGAACAGCTGGCGAGGGAGCGACCGACGCCAGCCTTCGAAACGATTTAGATTATCTCAATCGACTCTGGCAGGACGTGCAAAAGGCCTACGAGAAACGAACGAAACCAGGTTTGGTTCACGCCGAGCCCGACGTCGAACTTCGTGCACTTCGCGATTCGTTAAGTGAAGAAGTCGATCGCGTTATTATTGATGACGAAGAAACGCATAAAAAAATTCTCGCGTTTTTAAGTCAGTTCATGCCGCGCTATAAAAACAAAGTATCGCTTTATAGCGAACCGCGACCGCTCTTCGATCAATACGAAATTGATCTCGAAATTTCTCGTTCTTTGGAGCGAAAAATTTGGTTGAAGTCCGGCGGTTACATCGTCATCGACGAAGCCGAGGCGCTTGTCGTTATCGACGTCAACACCGGCCGTTACGTAGGGAAACGCGATCTCGAAGATACAATTCTAAAAACGAATCTCGAAGCCGTGCGCGAGATCGCACACCAACTTCGAATTCGAAATTGCGGTGGAATCATCATCATCGATTTCATCGACATGGAAAAAGAAGCTCATCGCGAAAAAATTCTCGATTCCCTTCGTGAAGAACTCGTACGCGACCGCGCAAAGACGACGGTTGTCGCAATGTCGAATCTTGGTCTCGTCGAAATGACTCGAAAACGTATTCGACCAAGCCTGGTTAAAACACTTTGCGAACCGTGCAGCCACTGCGACGGAAAAGCCTACGTAAAAACCAAGTCGACCATCGCTCGCGAAATTTTCCGCGATCTCGAACGCGAAGGTGCTGCGGCTCACTCCGAAGCGATTCTCGTTGTGCATTGCCACGCTGAAATCGGCGACCACATCTACGCCGAAGAGACCGAAGCTCTTGAAGATGTCGAACGTCGCGTTGGACAAAGTGTCGTGTTCAAACTCGAGCCCGCGTTCCACCGCGAGCAGTATGAAATATTCCGCTCCGGCCCTCAAAGTACGAAAGGCACTTAGGGCGCCGGCGAATGTATCGGCCACGCGACCGTTTTCCCTAATTAGAGCAGCGGTACTGCTGCTGGAAGCTCGGCAATCCATCGTTGATCGATCGCGCGCAAAATTTCGTGATAGCGAGCGCGTTCGCGGACTGTCAGGCCTGTTGGCACACCAGCCGTCATCGCGTCGTGTGGGTACGGCAACGACTTCAACGTCGTGTCGAGTCGATTCAGACTTTCGCTCGCTCGAGAAAGAAATCTCGTTCGGAAAGCCGCAAATGAAAGTCGCGAGCGTGCTTCGATCGCCTGTTGAAATGCGGGTGACGCTTTTCCGTCGACGATTTGTGCGAAGGCGCGCAGGGCACCTCCATAGCGACTTCCGGGAATCATCAATAGATCCAAGCCCGAGACAAAAGCGTTCGCGTAAGCGGCATAGAGCGAATCCCCTTGCAGCGTTCCGTACCCGCCCATCCACATCGCATCTGAAACTCGCACACCTCTAAACTGAAATCGATCGCGCAGAATGTCCTGGAGGATCGTCGGCGACTCGGTCGTCAGGTTGTTGGGATCCAGCAGCGGAAATTTTCCATGTGAAGACATGACCGAGAGACGATTTTCGAAACTGTTTTGATTTGCGTAGGTAATAACGTCGCGGAATGGAGAAATGTGGCGGTCGGAATCCGCAACAGACTTCGCTGTCGAAACGCTTTCGACGTCGTGAGTATCGCCATTGTTCTGACCAAGACCTGGATAATGTTTTGTCACTGCGATCACGGGTCCCGCTTCTGCGATGCCCTTTGTGAATGCCGAAAGGCAAAGCGTCACTTCGCGCGGATCCGTCGAAACGCCGCGAACCGCGAAGAGTCGCTGTGCGAGATCTGAAACGAGAGTCAGTGGGTAATTCACACCGACCGCCGAAAGCTCTTTGCTCATGATGCGGCCGTGCAGATTACAGAGTTCAGTTCCGAACGCGCGCATCGATTTACCTAGCCAAATACCGTGCACTAGATCGGTGAAGCCCGTACGGAAACGTTGGATTCCAGGAATTTTTCGGCCCGACGGTGCGAGCGTTAATCCACCACCTTCGTAATCGATCGAAAATAAAGAAGGCAGATGCCCCGCGGTCTTCAGAATTTTCGAATAATGAGAAATCGTGGTTGCGAGTTCGTTCGCGCCACCGTGACTGAAGTTCCAAAAGACGACGCCGCCCGGAGGATCGCGCCGAAACGCATCGCTCAAGCTCTTTGAAACTTGTGCGCTCGATTGCTCGACCAGGAAAAACCGCGAGAGTCGTTTCGCGATCCGGGCCGGATCGTGAGCGAGGGGTGTCTCGGCAAAATTTCCGTAACTTTCGTTTTTCGGTGCGACGGGCGGAGCCGGCGTCATCGGACTTTCATTTCGCTCCTGCGCACATGCAGACACGAATACAAATGAGCCGAGCAAAAGCAGGCGAGCGATTGTGTTTAACATTCTGATCGAATTAACCGAGCGGGTGATTTTTGACGAGCGAGCGAGACCCAATTCACTTAAAACGTCGCGCCGTACCGGCTGATCAATGAAAAGTTCGCCAGCGATGGTGGAACCTTTCACTATTTCACCCACCGGACGCGCCGGAGAAGCGCAATATGATCGGAATATCAGACGTTTAGGTCATTCCTTCACGGCGACAGAGGGTGTCGCATCGCTAAAACCCCCTCGTCCCGATTTTAGCCAGATTTATTGACAACTGGCGCTGCTCCATGGCATTTACGGGAGCTTCGCACTTTTCTCAGGTCCCCTTTTGGAGGTTTCATGTTCGCCATCATTCGTTCCGGCGGTAAGCAATATCGTGTTCAAGCCGGCGATACAGTTCGTGTAGCAAAGCTTGATAAGAACCCAGGCGACAAATTCGACCTCACAGAAGTTCTGATGTTGGGTGGCGACACTCCAATGGTCGGCGCTCCACTCGTTAAAGATGCTAAAGTATCTGTTACTGTTGTGAAGCAGGCGAAAGCCGCGAAGATCACCGTCTTCAAAAAGAAACGTCGTCAAGGCTACCGCCGTACACACGGTCACCGCCAAGACTTCACTGAACTTTTCATCGGCGCGATTTCTGGTCCAGACATCACTGCTGTAAAAGCAGAGACGAAGCCACAAGTTGTCGATCCAGCGAAGAAACTCGCTCGTATCGAAGCACACACAGCAGCTCTCAAAGCAGCTGGTGGAAAAGCGCTTGTTGAAGCAAGAGCGAAAAAAGCCGCTGTTGCTAATCAGGTGAAGACTAAGAAAAAAGCCGCGAGCCACAAAAAGGCGATGGCGAAGAAGGCCGCTCCGAAAACTAAAAAGTCGGCAGCAGCTAAGAAGACTGGCGCTAAGAAGAAAACTTCGAAGAAGCCAGCAGCAAAGAAGTAATTTAGCCCTGCCTTCAAAGGCAGGTATCAAAGTATTGAACGCATCGTTAGGGGTTATTCATGGCAAGTAAGAAGGCAGCAGGTAGTACACGCAACGGTCGTGATAGCGCAGGTAAACGTCTTGGCGTGAAACGCTTCGGCGGCGAGCAAGTGAAGCCAGGAACAATTATCGTGCGTCAGCGCGGTACTAAGTTTCACCTCGGCAACAACGTAAAACTTGGTCGTGATTTCACGATCTACGCTGTCATCGTTGGCGAAGTTAAATTCGAGCGCATCAACAAAGATCGCACGAAAGTTAGCGTTTACGCAGAAGGCGCGCCTCAATTGTTAGCAGGGGCAACCAAGTCTCCAGAAACAGCAGCGAAGTCGGCTTAACCTCCGACCTCT
>JAYSYF010000172.1:0-14836 GCA_043716655.1 Bdellovibrionales bacterium
CCATTATCTCGCTTCGCTCGATCACTTACCGGATTTCCTATTGATTGGCGCACCTCCGGTGCGACCGGTTGGGGACGCCATTTGGTGCTGAAGCATCCAACTCTCTACGGTTGCTTTTCCTGAAAATATTAAAGGACTCTTGTTTGGCCGCCTCAGGACCCGTGACAGCACAACGAGATTCCACGTGCCGATCAGCCAAAATCAAGCGCCGCCTCTCTACCTAACAAGCTCTCCCATATTGGGTCGAAACATGTCTCACTTTTGATCGGCTAAATAATCGAGCATAAGACTCCCCGCTGATTTAAGCGCTGTCTTCAAGATTGAATTTAAGATTCCGATAAAAATAAACATCGCGCTGAAGCTTTCAAATCAGCGCACATCAAAAGGAGTCCAGAATGAAAATCCGCTTTCCTTCCCTCGAAGCTTGCCAACAGGCCTCGAACGAACTCTCAAATTTATTTAGCGGGAACGGTGTTCATTACGAGACTCATTCCTACGATTGCATGATCGTAATATTAAGTAGCTGCCCAGATTCAAGCCGAGCTCGCTCGATCTGCCAAAAGCACGGTGGCTCATAACGGTAATTTTTTTGCACGTCGCTTGCCGCAAACTTGATTCTTATTTTTCGGCATATCGATAAACGCCATCCCAGTTCAGGGGTGGCGTTTTTATGAGTGCTCGGCACCTGTCACGTAGAGTTTCCGCGGGTGAGAATGCTGGGAAGCGTTCAAGAACAGATTCAAACTCTACGGCGGCCACGGTAAAGTTACCTTCGCGATATTTAGCGAACGCACTTCTGTAACTACGATCTAAATCATCTCTTGCCGGTTCGCCGACGACCGACGCAGCCGGGGTGAACAACTTCACCGCATTCGATCGACCTTTGACGACAACCTCATCGACAAAAAGAAGCGGAACATCGACACAACGCTCGGCCGTCGAATTCGCTAACAAGATAAGGGTGTTGTAACGCGTGTTCAATGGTTCGATCCGTGCGGCTAGGTTGGCTTCATCACCGACAGCGGTATATGTAAAACGGCTCGAGGATCCAAAATTTCCGACGTGGACGTGGCCGGTGTTAAGTCCCACGCGGGTTGAAAGCGCCAGTCCCGTACGTTCCGAAATATTTTTGAAAAACTCGCGCGAAAATGTGTCGACGTCGATGGCGGCTAACGTCGCAAGCTTCTGGTGATTAATGGAATCTGTTGGCGCATTCCAGAAAGCCATCACTCCGTCACCCATGAATTTGTCGAGGGTTCCACCGTACCGAAAAATGATCTCTGTCACTCCGCTAAAATAGCGATTCAAGGTCGACATCAATTCATCTGGAGGCAGTTTCTCAGACAAGCTCGTGAAGTTTTGTATGTCGGAAAAGAAGATCGTGAGCTCTTTTCTTTCGCTATCCAATTTTAAGGCTTCGGGGTTCGCCACCAGTTCGTCGACAAGGACCGGTGAAACATACGAGCGAAACGCATGCGCCAAACGAACGCGATCGTCCTCATGAAAAACAGAACGAGCCGCATAGAGCCCGAATGTACTTGCTAACGCTGTCAGCGAAAAACTAACGATCGGAATGCCGTGCACTCCGAAGTTTACCAGAAGGTAGCTCAAAGAAAAGAGGCCGAACCAGGAAAGCAGTACGGCTTCTCCAAGCGCCATACGCCTTTGGCGAGCTTCCAATTTCCAAGTCAGGATCGCGCCAGCTGCGGCGCCGGCAATTGACCGCAGCAATGCGACAGTACCCGATGCCTCGAGTGGGCCATCAAACGAAGCCTGCAGCGCCGCGAAAGCGTCAAGCTTCTGTTGTAAGAAAAGTGCGAGGCCCGCGCCGACACAAGAAATACCGAGGAGGCGAAGCGAGCGTGAAAGCTTCATCGAATTAAGTTACCGGACGCAAACGTCTCTCCCCGGCCATAATCAAGAACCTGAAGCTGACCATCTGCTGAAAGCTGCGCCCGCATGGCCGGATATTCGCAGCCAGAATAGGTTTCCGTCGAATGCGTCTTACCGCCGACAATGGACACTCTATTATCGCCCGTGAGGCGCACATTGATATCATCGAAACGGCATGGATAGGTCAGGACCGTACGAAACATTCCGGTCAGGTATTTTCCGTCTGGTTTTAGATCTAAGGTGATCGGCACATCACCAATCTTGCCTTCCCATTTACCGACAAAACGCTCGATGCTCGTCGTCGCCGTTTTCATCATCCGGCCTTGGAACTTAAATGAGGTGTAGTCGGTCGAGGAAGCGCCAAGGTCCCAAGTCTGAGGGTTCGACACCGTCACGAAAATCACGTCGGGAATGTAGTCAGCGCTGTCGTATGAGACAGAAGCCTTTAAAAAAGTCGTGATATCTCGGCGATCAAGTCGCAGTTTGAAAGTGGTCGGTGAAAGCACTTCCACTTGCGCTTTCAGATAAGAGGTCATGCGTTCGCTTTTGTCGTAGGTAACAAGAACCTCCGCTTGCAGGCCTACACCTTCAAGCGAGCCTTTCGCCAAATACATCATTTCGACTTGAATCCAGTATTTGTACTTTTCGCCGCCCGGAAGAAGCGCTTCGTATTCGCCCGTCATGTAGGGGAAATCGATCACCAATTTTTTCTCAATCGTTTCACGAGACACGTCGTCGAGTGCGGGACTTGCCACTTCGCGTTCAGTCGACGGCGTGCCGGCTTGAGCAACTTGCACCGGGCTCGGCACCGTTCGACCGGCTATTTGATTCAATGTCTGCACGTTTGTCGAAGCCCATGTAACGATACCGATGACGATTGAAATAATCTGCAATGCTTTCATGAGACTCCTTTAGGGAAACTTGATCGTCGAACCGTCAGGAAGCAGAGCTTCCGTTCTGTCCGAGTAGACAACCAGGGCGAGATACTTCTGCGGCATTCTAGCAACGAGGTGGCGTGCTTCTTGGAATCCTGGCGGAAGCGGCTGTGCCGCCGGAAAGTGCGCGGTGATTTGCTGCTCTTCGTTGATCATGTGCACATCACAACCCGAGATGTAGCACTTGCATAAAAGCCCAAGACGCTGTGACGGCTGAGCGCTTGCAGCAAGCTCAGAAAACAGTTCGGCCGACGGCTTCAGATCCGCTTTATCTATTAAGGCTTGAAACGCTGGCGTTCCACCACCAGTCGCGGCCGCAATATCCGATAATTTCACTTCTGCTTTAGAGATTCGGAAAAGCTCCATCGCGGTCTTTTTGAAAGCCGAAGCCGGCAAGGTTGCGCCCTGCGAAAATTGCGTCGCTGACGCCTTTGGCGATGTTATGGGCGTTGTTGACGCCATCGGCTTCACCGATGGCGCGAGCACCGGTTGAGGCTTTTTCATCGATTGGCTCACGAGTGTCCTTCAAGTTGCTTGAAGTAATCGTTGGTGATCGCTTCCGTCACTTTCGCTTCGGATCCGTTTAGCTTCTGTGCGCGGCGATAAATTGCTTTGGCGTGCTTTTCGAACTCTCGGAACCCGCCGTCCGCTTCCAGCGCTTTTTCACAAATAATATGAATCGATTTGTCGTCGAAGTTATCACCGAAATCTTGCGTGATATGAAGTGTCGCCGCTGCGTAAATCTTGTCCTGGGTCCAAGAACCGATTTTCCAATCGTTGAATGCCAAGCGGCTGTTCAGTTCCGCGCCAAGTAAATCCAAAATCATCTTCTTGTTCAGCGGCCCTTTGCCACGAAGCTTTATAAAGGAGCCCGCGAAAATCCAAAAAATCGGCTTGCGATCCCAGTTCGTGATGATTTGAGTTTTGATCTTCATCGCCTCTTGCTCCGAGACCATGTTCGAACTTGGATCAAAAAATTTGTCGATCTCATCTATGAATAGTACCGAACCCGCCGCAGCCTTTTCGATGATTTCTGGAAGGCTCGATTTGCCATCAGCAAGCGAATGGTATTCAAAGGGAATTTCTGGAATTTCTAATCCCGGTGTTCCGTGATCCGCTAAAAACCCGGACAGGCTTTTGCCGATCGAAGACTTTCCGACACTCGCGTCTCCCCAAACCACGATCCCGCGGCTTTGCTTTGGTCGTTCCGCAGCAAATTCGTGCAGCTGTTGCGCAAGGTCCCTAGCGAAAGAATCCATTTCGACGAGGTTCGTCAGGCTCATCGAAACTTTCGTCTCGATTTCATCGAGCGTTACCGCACGGTTCGCAATCAAAGAACTTGCAGATGTCGCAGTCGCACTCTTTGTCGCAGATAGAGGCGGCGCGGCGTTCGAAGGCGAGTTGATCAGACCACGTGACTGCATGTTCTTCTGTACCAACTCGTACATCGCCATGTTTTTTGAACTCTTCGCAGCGTCCAGAGCCGTTTGATTGCCCTCGTTAAGCGTTGCCCAATCGTAGCTCGCTTCCATTAGCTTTACGGTCTTCGTCAGGCCCCGGCCAATCGCGACGTAAACAGCATCGCCACACATTGGGTATTCAGTTGTGATCTTCGCGCGACCACTTTGCAGAATAGCAATCAAAGTCGCTTCGTCCTCTGCCGTTGCCGCAATGTTCGCCGCCATCTGCGAGGCAATCACGTACTCTTTCACATTCGCTTTGCTTGACCACTCAAGCGGCGCGTTCAGATCGACGCCCGCATCGATAAGAATTTGAATCATTTGCACCGGGGCACGAAGAGAGATCGCGTCGTGAATGGCCTGACGCCCTTGGCTGCTCTTTTTCTCCATTTCCTCTTTGCCGCATGATTTCAGCAGCACCGAATCCCCAGAAGCGATTGCGACGCGAGCGCGGCTGATCCCATGGTGCGCCAGTTTTTCAGCCGGGTGTTTTTTGAACGCATTCGCAAAGACAGGTGAAACTCCGCGGCTTAACATCCCGATAGCGATATCCAGGCCGTTACCTTGTTCCATCGTTTCGAAAGGGTCCGCGCCGCACTCGAGAAGCGCCGTCACCAGCTGCGGTTTGTTAGATAAAACCGCCTGATGCAGTGGCGACTTCATATTCAGCTTCTTCCAATCATAAATTAGAAGGGCACGATTTGCGTCAACGACGGCTTTAAATTCGGAAATTTGCACAGGCGTAAGGTTGTCGATGCGCCCTAGCTCGGCGATCTTTTGGAGGAGCTCGTTTTCTGCAACGACTCGCTGAAAAAAACTTTCAAAGAAGTTCGGCTTGAACACGGTGAAAGCAACAACACCACTCACAACGATCAAACAGAATCGCGAAACGCCGATGAGGCTCGGAATTTGGGGGCCCCAGATATGAAGGGCAGATAGTAATACGACCAACGCCGCCATACCGAGCGCGACCAACGAAAAAGACTTCCGCCAATTCGCGGCAAACTGAAACATCATGAAGGCTCCTATTAACCGAGGTTTCGCTCAGACTTGATTTTTCTAATTAGAGCGCCCGAGATCCGAACTTCTCCGGCTTTAAAATTTCCAGAGAAGACGACGTTCTGTTTTATCGCTGCTAGTACTGTCGGCACCGCACGCATTCCGTAGAGCGGGTTCGAGGCGACCATCGCCAACTCGAGCAGAGCTTCGTCTTCGAAATCCTCTGACTTCAGTTCGAATCCGTCCAATTTCATCTGATCAAAGAAGCTCTTCATATCTTTGCTGAACGCAATACGTTCGAGCATCTGCTCCATAGTCGGCGTTTCGGTCATGGCTTCCATCGTGATTCGGCCTAAAACTTCGTTCTTAAATCCGTATTTTTTGAGATCGTCTTTGGTGATCGCAGGCGGATTCTGTTTCATTTCGTCGGTGTACGCGAAGGCGCCCAGTACAATCCACAATGAATTGCGTGTGTCGATTCCGCCTTCTTTTTTTCCCTGGATATTCGTGAGCAACTCGCCCTGAATAGAGTGCGACTTATGCGTGTCACCACCGTTCGCCTTCTCAGATATTTTGTCGAACTCATCGAGCACGATGATTCCGCGATCACTCGCAGTTTGATTCGACTTGTAGAACTCTTTAAGCGATTCAGTTAGTGTATTTCCCGAATACCCCGCGGGTACGAGCGAACTAGAATCGATTACGACGTACGGAATTCCCAGGTCTGGCAATGTCTGTTCAAGCATGTACGTTTTGCCGGTTCCCGACGGACCAAAAACGATGACATGATGGCGAGTCTTAAGTTCGCTTAAATACCCCGCGAGCACGCTCGACAGAACTTGTTTGTAGCCCTCATTTCCGATAACGACTTCGTCAAATTTGTCTTTGATAGACTTCGTATTCCAGGCTTTTTTCTTTTCTTCTTTCGCTGATTGCGCTTCGGCCGCAATTTTCTTTAGTCGATCGCTCGAAAACATCGCGTTGCTCCTGAATCTGGCGGATCACCAGTTTTAAGATTGTATGAATCTCATTTTGTGCATTCAAGGAAACGTAGACAGTGCTTACAAACTTGGACGTTTATCAGGTCGCGAACGATCGAAGGGCGATTGCGGCCTTAGGACCGGGTGGGAATGAATACTCGACCTTCACTAAATGTTTCGACTGCCGATATCTAAATCCGGATTGCTCATCCGACACCGACGGAACCCACCGTAGTGTTACCAGCGTTCCGGCCCGTCCCAATAACCCGCCAGGAGATTGTGGTTCCCAATGCCGGCTGGGAACCTGCATTTGTACTCGGAACGACAGAGTGGGAACCAGAAAGCCTGTCGAATGGAACTTCCAACATGTTGATTTTATGGGCATTACTTAAGCCGCCCATTGGGAACAAGCATTTACGAAATCATCTATCAGGGGACGCCAATTGCTCGTTTCACTTCGCCACTCACCGGATTTCGCTATTGAACCCCAGCTGATCGCTGGGGCCCCACGCACCTTCGGTGCGACCGGTTGGGGACGCCAATTTCTCCGGTCTAGAATCATCGGATATTAATCTGAAAGGCCTTTTGATGAGAGGAGCAAAATGTGATTTTAGTAACTGGAGCAAGTGGAAATGTCGGCGCTTACGTTGTCGCGGGACTGACTGCTCAGAAAGCTCCATTCAAGGCAACCGTCCGATCCAAAATCTCGAGCCAAGGGCTATCGTCTGACCGCTGCGTAGAGCTTGATTTTGACCGTCCAGAAACATTTGCTCCTGCTCTTATGGGAGTGGAGAAGATCTTCCTTCTGCGACCTCCAGCAATTGTTGATGTAAAAAAAGGAATCGCTCCTTTCGTGGAGAGGGCGAGAACCGCAGGAGTGAAGCACATCGTGTTCTTATCGCTACTGGGTGTCGAAAAGAACAAGATCGTCCCCCACCGAAAGATTGAGGATCTCATTCTTAAATCCGGAATCTCTTATACTTTTCTCCGCCCTAGTTTTTTTATGCAAAATATTTCAACCACACATCGAGATGAAATCAGAGAGTTGGATGAGATTTTGGTACCAGCCGGGAAAGGTAAAACAAGCTTTATTGACGCTCGTGATATCGCTGCGGTTGCTATCCTAGCTTTGTTAGTACCCGGTCACCAAAATCAGGCATACCCCCTCACTGGTGCTGAAGCCCTCACATATGGGGAAGTTGCGAAAATTTTAACTGAGGAGCTAGGCCGGGAGATCAGTTATCGCAATCCCTCAATTCTTCGCTTTGTCCTTTTTCAAAGAAGAAAAAGAGCTCCTTGGACATTTATAGGAGTGATGATTGGTATCTACACTGTCGCAAAGTTAGGTCTTGCCGGCAAAGTTACAAATGACTTAGCAACACTTCTTCATCGAAAACCAATCAGCTTTCGCCAATTCGTCAAAGATCATAGGTCGACTTGGGATTCCGCACGAAGCTGACCAGCAAGCAGATATGGTGTCGCAAGGGACGCCAATTGCTCGTTACACTCACTTCTCAACCGGATTTCGCTATTTGATTGCGCACCTTTGGTGCATCTGTTGCTCGCACCGGTCGATCGTAGTTAATCGATCGTGTGGCCGTAGATAAAGATAAACCCGGGACCTGGGTTAGGTACAAAGACGCACTCTGTAGCACTTGTCGTGGAACGTGCTGCACGATGCCCGTTGAAGTCACGATTGAAGACTTGATCGAGCTTGAGCGGATTTCTCCAGATGACGTGCACACGAGCCGTCGTAAGCTCGTCAATCACCTTAAAAAACTAGGCTTGATCACTTCATTCCGTGAGGCGACGGGGAAGTTCATGCTCGCGAGTCGCCCCAACGGCGACTGTCTCTTTCTTGATGCGACGACACGGCTCTGCACCGTCTACTCGAAACGGCCGCTGCTCTGTCGCGATTTTCCGATGAAGAAGGGCAATCGCATCGGACACTGCCCTTCAATACGAAAGGACTGAGGCGCGGCTGAGCGCCGTTCAAATTTTATCTCGCAGTTCAATACTCCGAGATAAAGTCCAGCGCGGTGAGCTGCTGATACCCGCGGTTTTCAACGTCGATTCGGGACGCGTAGAATTTCACGCACCTAGATGATAAGAAACTCGATTAGTTGCCAATGAGCTTCCGCAGATTTTCACGAGCTCGGGGTTCGTAGCGATCGCGAAATTCGGGAGTGAGGAAAAGATTTTCTCGCTCGAGGAATGATCGCAGGATTTTTTTTCGTTTGGGACCGTAGATGATTCCCGGCACCCAACTGAACTCTGTCCTAATCGCGGCGTCGTATTCTTCAAATCTCTGCGCATTTGAACCCAGTATGGCTAGGTCGATGTCGAGGAAATAGCTGAGCGCTAAATCGTGCGCCGCTCCAGCTTCGTGCCGTTTTGTCGCGAGGATGTAAGCCGTAACTCTGTTCTTCAACTTGTCATCAATCCCAAGTGCCGTGCCACTTTCCGAAAAATACTTTGCACTGTCCTCTTCGTTGGTTTTCGATTTCGGATCGTAAACAACATCGTGAAACCAAACAGAAAGTTCGATCGCAACCCGATCTTCATTCGAAAGCTTGATCGTTTGAAGCTCGGCTAGGCATTCCGAAATGTGAGTCAGATTGTGATAGCGGCGATGAGCCTCCGAGTATTTTGCAGCGACTTCTTCGTACAAACCATCGACGGACTTCGATGTAAGATTTGCGAAGGTCGACAGAAACTGGCGCTTCATTTCAACAGCATGCGCGGTTGTCGGAGATTTCGTGTTTGTATCCACGTTCGTCACTTTCACTTTTCCCAGGGGATCTACAAGGACGGAAACATAGTCGCCGATTTTAAATTCGCTGGGCAAGTTATATTGCGTGATCACCGGAACTCCCCGCTCGCGTGCAACAATCGCCAAGTGCGAAAGCAAACCGCCCGTCTGTGCAAGGACTGCGACGACGCTTCCAAAGTGCGGCGCGATCTCGGGATAAAGACTATCTGTGTAAATCACATATTTGTTCTGCTCGAGCGGTCGCGAAGCGATTTCCGCTTTATACTGCTGCCATGAAATGAGTACGCCCTCTGCGACTCCTGTCGATACGCATTGCGACTCTGACTTCGACTCCCAAATCCGGTCCGATAACCGTGGTTGGAAAACGAGATGATTCAACGAGTGATACTCACTTCTGCGTTTCAGACACTCGGCTTCCGAAATATTCTTGGTCAATATTTCCGAGATCCTCGCGAAATAGACTGATCTTAAATCTCGAAAGCCAGACATCTCTGCTTCTTTCAAAAGTGCATCTCGCATGCGATTCACATGCAACACTGTCAAAGTGCGGGCCATTTCACGCAGATGCTCGAGTCTGAGCCAAGCCGCGAGCGGCGCCTTCAATCCGACTTGCTTCATTTTTCCAAGGCTCGCCCACCACTGCGCGACCTGCGGGTCGTTTGACGCTGAGTCATCGGCGCTCGAGTGGTGACTCGCATATTCAGACTCATCCGCGATATCCAGGCAATTTCCCTTTAACGGCAATGTTACGACGAGCGGTCGCAACTCTGACGGATAAAGAAACACCGTTCGCGCGCGAGAAAGTGAAGCAGACGAGACTGGCTCCTTCACTAGCAAGTACTCGACACGTTTCGCGGCAGCTGCCGCCAATAAGTTTATTTCGAAAAGCGTTTTGTAATCCTCTAGAAAAGAACCGAGGCGTACATGAAACGCGTCTTCGTTAGAAGCAGCTGCTTTCTCGCGAACGGATTTCTCAAGCAAAGAAAGACTGTTTTGGTTCGCTTTCGAAAAGAGCAAACCGAACGCCAGAGAGTTTCGTGTCGAGACAAACATTCCGGACGACCAAGCCCAAGCTGGCTTTAGACTCGAGCCTTTGAAGTGCGTGAAGTTCGGAAACAAAGTTTTAAGTTCTTGTTCACGATCGATAAAGAGCTGAGTTCCGATCAACTTCATCATGTCTTGACGACGATAACTGATTCCGTACTTGCGGTATACCTGCGAGCACGGTCCCGCATCATCATAGATCTTTTCCATCAGGCTGAATGTCACCGGCGTCGGATTCGGCGCCACTTCTGCGAGTTCGGTCTTTTCAAAAAGAAATCGCGATGAGCGTGGCAAATGCTGGTCGAGATAACGGAAACCTTCGAACTGAGCTGACGTTAAGGTCGTAATTGGTCGTGATTGCAAAAGATAAAAGCCACCGTCGCCCACACACCATTCGATATCCTGCGGAAATCCGAAATCGCTTTCGAGCGAATCAAATATCGGAACAAGTTTTTCAGCTGAAGGGATACCACCCAACTCGTCTGACGAAATCTTTTGTCCACGGTGAAAAGAAACCTTACTGGGGCGCACTTTTCCAGAGACCAGGTCTTCGCCGCGTCCGCGATGCGTTTCGATGACCATCTCTCGGGAACCTAGCGGATTGCGCGTGAACGTTACTCCTGAAATTTCCGGATGAATGTACTTCTGCACAATGACCGAGAAGCGCGACAGATCTCCATTCAAGAACTCGTGCGCTTGGTTCAGCACTTGCTCCACCGCTTCGACCAACGAACTCTCAGTTACGTCAACGACCGTGCGAAACTGACCTGCAAACGAATTGTGGTTCCCGTCTTCGATCGATGCGCTGGATCTCACTGCATACTTCGCGAAACCGCACTCGATGTGAATCTCAGCAGCGACGCTTGTCCTCTACCGGAACAAATGGGCGATGTTCTCGGCGTTTATGCCATCGCGGCTGGAGCGTTTGTTAAGCAGGACCTTCCTTCACCTACGCTCAGTGTGTACACGATTAGAAAACACGCGTGGTTTGATCTGCCGAAATCAATCGCAACTCGCTGGAACATTCAAGACGAATAAGCGAGCCAGCGATGATCGTTTAAGATCACCGTAGGTCATTACTCTTGGTGGGCTTCTGGGAGATCTCCCTGCAATGCACGGTCTTCTTCAATGTCCGCTGACAGATTCTCGTTCGGAAGTCCGGCGTTGCTTAAGAGCTGAGTCGCTCGAGCGATTTCATTACCATCAACCGAAAGTACGGATGCCGTAAGGCGCACACTCTGACCATTGAACATGCTGCGCACGGAAGTCAGATTGAGATCGCGACCGACAGTTGCCAGCGGAGTTCCGTTCGCGTGAAAAACGACGCGACTTCCCACCGCGTTCGCAAGCCCTGGACCGCCGAACCCGACACGAACAATATCACCTGCCGAGTTTGCACCCGGCTGTTCTTGAATGCGATGTAAAGCGACAGTGAGATCAAAACCGGGCTGCATGCTCGCTAGAGTAATCGGGTTGATGCGTTCGAATTTTCCGGCTTGGTAAGCTTGGATCTGATTCGCGGTGAGAGAGTCCATATAATCAGCCAATTCGCGATTCGTAACACACTTCACTTCCGGCAGACCGCAAACCTGCGCTGCGAATTCTTGCAGGGCCTCCCAATAAGCGCCGCCGTTCCACGTCGAAAAATGGTGCCCGATACTGAGCGGAGCACGGTTCCCGTTATAGTTACCTTCAAAATAATGCAGATACGTTTCTAACATCTGCTTTTTGTAGATCGCTTTGTTTGCGGCGTCCGGTTTTGCGCCCGAGTCCGCGACATAAAAGTTGTAGTCCATCGACAACGTTCTTTTTCCCGTGCCTGCAATACGAAGCATCGCCAACGGAAAGTTCCATGTGTCATCGACGATTTGTTTTTTCGGCCAGTAGTCGGAGCTTGCGGTCTTCGACGTGTCATAACGGTAGTGCGCATCTTTCAAGACTTGGAACAAACTCGAGCTGATTCCAAGTTGTGGAGCACGGAAGCCGACGATCGAAGAAACAGGAAAAAGCCACCCGGCCGGAAACTTCAAAGATGGCTGAAGTTTATTGATGTCGTAGAAACGTGTGACGATGTTATTGAACTGTTCGAACTCACTCGTCCAATCTTTGTAGTTCCAAGTGCTGCCATCCCAATGTCCGACGGCATGAGAACCGATTTCATTGCCTTCTTGATGCGCAAGATTTGTCTCGTCAGATCGCGCGAGCAAATCCTTCGAATCTCCACCCCACCCGATCGCCGACGAATTTCCGTGCTTTGGTGCAAAGTAAATCGGCGTTGTCGTACCGGGAATGTAGTCGCCCTTGTACTTTGCACCGACGTAATAAACTGCAGAAATAAAATAGGTGAACTTCGTTGGTTTACCTTGAGTCGTCAAATCACGCGCAACCTTTCGTGTCGCCTGCCACATCGATATCGATGATGATCCATCGAATGCGAGCAGAACATATTGTGGAGGTCGCGGAAATTCTTCGGCTTGCGCGAGAGAAGGATGAAATGCCGAAAGTCCTAAAGCCAGTGACAATGCGAAGGCTGCAATGTTCATAAGTCCCCCTAGAAGCGATGGCGTACCCTAGAAGTTCGTCGACCGCATTAGAAATCGCGCCAATTGCTTGATTCGTTGTCCGTATAGATATGGTCCCATGCGCTAGATTTCGAGGGTACGCCTTTGGATCGAACCTGGTCGGTCGCCGCGCGCAGTTCGGTCTGATTATCGTTTCGTAAATTTCGAGTGGATCCTCTTCATTCATGTCACGACTTGCCGAGATTCGAGCAGGCTATTCGCTTCTTGTATCGCCGGCACAAAAAAAATTTAAGGAACTGATTTCAGCTTGGCCGTCGGATCTTATCAGTCACACGATGAATCTAACTGAGGCCGCATTCGCTTCGGATTCAAAATGACAGCGACGAAGTAAAACCTCGCTTGTGATTTGAAGGCGAAATGGTAAGCATCGGCTCACCATGATCGAAGTTAATAATCTTTCGAAGTCGTTTCGCGTCCACAAGAAAGCACCTGGCCTAAAAGGTTCGGTGCAAGGTCTGTTCAATCGTCAGTTCGAGACCAAACACGCGCTTAAAGGAGTATCTCTCAAAGTTTCGGCAGGCGAAATCGTAGGTCTCGTCGGAGCCAACGGCGCCGGTAAAACGACGCTGCTGAAACTATTGGCTGGAATCGTTCATCCAACCTCGGGCGAAGCCAAAGTTTTGGATTACACACCTTGGGAACGAGACAACCGGCTTCGCAGACAAGTTGCGCTCATCATGGGCCAAAAAGCTCAGCTTTGGTGGGATCTGCCAGCGGCCGACTGCTTTCTTCTCTTGCGCGAGATCTATCGAATTCCACAGAACGAATTTCGCGAGAGCCTCGATCACCTCACGAAAACACTTGGAGTCGAAAAGCAGTTGAACACGCAAATTCGCCGATTAAGTCTGGGCGAAAGAATGAAGATGGAGCTGATCGCAGCTTTGCTTCATCGACCGAAAGTCGTTTTCCTCGACGAGCCTACAATCGGTCTCGACATTGGCGCACAAAAAGCCATTCGCGAATTCTTGCTTCGCTATCGCGAGGAACATCGACCCGCGATGATCATTACTTCGCATTACATGGAAGATATCGAAAAACTCTGTGAACGGATCGTCATCATTCGCGAGGGGCAATTCGTTTACGACGGCGCACTAGATAAAGTCGTCGGACGCTATGCCGGGCACAAGGTTATCAATGCTCAGTTCAGCACAGCGACCCGCATCGACGCCGCTGCGCTGAAAGGTCTTGGCGAAATCGTAGCGGCGAAAACCATGGAAAACGGCGGTACAACAGATGCTGGAACCGAGCCCATGTCGATCCGCTTCAAAGTCACACGCGACAAAGTTTCGGAAGCCGCGGCACTTATTCTGCGCAGTTATCCCGTGGCCGATTTCAGTATCGAAGAAGAAGACATCTCGGATATCATCGGTAGCCTCCTTCACGAGAAAAAATCGTGAAGGGTTTATTGATGGCCCCGTGGGCGCCACATGTTCTCGCGATTGAACTCAAGAAAGCATTGAGCTATCGGCTGGATTTTTGGATTTTCTTTTTCTTCGGAACCGCGACAGAAATTGGCGTCGCTTATTTTCTGTGGAAAGCCGTTTTTGCCGCGCAGGATACGTCGGTCATGGCCGGCTACTCGTTTCATGCGATCGTTTTTTATTATCTCTTCGCCTCATTTTCCGTTCGCATCTCGCGGGGCAGCGAACGCGGATACATTTCTCAAGAGATCTATGATGGCGGTTTGACTCGCTACCTGCTCTACCCTGTCTCATTCTTGGGATATAAGTTCGTGACTCACTTCGCGCAGCAGTTGCTAGGTATTTTCCAATTGTTCGTTGCGTTCGGAATTCTGATTTTACTCATGGGACTTCCGCCCGATCAAAACGTCAGTATCGGAAGTATTTTCGCCGGGATTCTAACGTGTCTCATCGCCGGAGTTTTACATTTCGCGATGACGTCATGTCTTGAACTCGTCGCATTCTGGCAGGACGTCATATGGAACCTCATGGTCATGCTTCGATTCATCGTAGGGCTTCTCGGTGGAGGCATGATTCCTCTCGCCTTCTTCCCCGAGTGGGGACAAAAGCTCGTTCACCTCACACCGTTTCCGGTTCTGATCGCATTCCCAGTCAAAGTATTCTTTGGACAGGTTACATTCGCAGAATGGCTGAATGGCGTCGGAATAATTTCGATCTGGTCCGTCTTCTTTGCAGCTGTCGCCTTTTTC
>JAYSYF010000173.1:0-1515 GCA_043716655.1 Bdellovibrionales bacterium
GAGGTTCCGGTTTTAATTCAGTACGACGCGTGGGGAAAACGCATCGATCAAATTCAAACGAGCCGCGCATGGAGCGAACTCGACGCGATTTCGGCTCGAGAAGGACTCGTCGCGATTGGTTATGAAAGAAAAGAGGGAGCCGAATCTCGACTTCTTCAATTCGGAAAGCTGGCGCTGTTTCATCCTGCATCCGCATTTTATACGTGCCCTCTCGCTATGACCGACGGTGCAGCGCGAGTCATTGAACTTCATGGAACTCCAGAAATTAAAGAGCGCGCGTTCAAAAATTTGACGTCGCGTGTTCCCGGCGAATTTTGGACTTCGGGACAATGGATGACAGAGCGCGCTGGTGGGTCGGACGTATCGAACACGTCCGTCACGGCACGATTCGAAAATAACGAGTGGAGATTGCACGGAGATAAATGGTTTACATCGGCGACGACATCGCAAATGGCGATGGTCCTTGCCCGCGTCGAAACCGGAACTGCTGCGGGCGCCGGTGTCGCAGGCGAACCAGGTAAGCTTGCACTTTTTTACGTCGAGCTTCGCGATTCACGTGGCCGACTGCAGGGGATTCAAGTCAATCAATTGAAGGACAAGCTTGGAACAAAGGCTTTGCCGACTGCGGAACTCACATTGACTGGCGCCGTTGGTCTAATGATCGGCGAACCGGGTGAGGGCGTTCGCAAAGCTTCGAGTCTTCTCAATGTGACGAGACTTTATAATTCGGTTTGTTGCATAGGCGCGATGGCGCGCGGACTGCAATTGATGACGTCGTACGCTCTCGAGCGTCGCGCCTTCGGAAAACTCATTGCGGATCATCCGCTGCATGTAGAAACGATGGCGAGTGTTCGTGCGCGCGCTGCTGCTGCGACCGAACTCGTTTTTCACGCCGTCGAACTGATGGGCAAAGACGAATGCGGTCAGGCGACTCCGGAAGAAACACTTCAACTGAGAATCATTACTCCGCTTGTAAAACTTTATACCGCGCGCGAAGCAATTTCGAATGCGAGCGAAACGATCGAATCGTTCGGCGGTGCCGGATATATCGAAACGACCGGAGTTCCGCGTTTGCTTCGCGATGCCCAAGTTTTTCCAATTTGGGAAGGAACGACGAATGTACTCGCGCTCGATACTCTTAGAGCGATGGGTAAAGACAACGCACTCCAGCCGTTGATCGCGGATCTCGTGAATCGACTAAAGGGAATTCCGACATCGCTTCCGAAAGCGCGCATCGAGCGACGGATCTCTGCACTCGCGCACCACGCGCGTAAAAAAGCAGGGCAGTCCGCGGAGCTTCAACAACAATCGGCGCGCGATTTTGCGCTCGCAATGGCTGAAACTGTTGCCGGAGTTTTGCTGCTTGAACGAGCAGTCACTGACGGAATCGCAGGTCTGGCCGCATCTCGTTACATCGGATTGATCGGTGAATGGATTGCGCGCGAAGACGATATTGGCGCCATGGATTTGGCCGCCGTCAAGAAGTTGGCACTGGAATCGCTTTAGCGATTCCGC
>JAYSYF010000174.1:0-4887 GCA_043716655.1 Bdellovibrionales bacterium
CTTCGCCACTACTTAAAACATGTGAGCCCCACCCCACTGAAACCTTGAAGTCTGCGCTAGCAACTTCAGTTCGCCGCAGAAACCTAGATGCGCCCTCACAACCGTCCAGCAAACGCAGGCGCGGTTTGTGCTGTCGTAAAGTGCGGATGTTTTCCCGGCGCCGCGACCGATCGAGCGACGTTGCGAATCGGACAACTTGACACGCGCCCCGACCAACGTCGGACGTGCGCTTAATGAACGTGAGTCTCAACAGAGAGGCTGAGATAGTCGGCCCATGAGCAAAACCGCCGACTATGTCATAACGAAATTAGTTAAAACATATAACAAAACAAAAGTTCTCGATATTGCCGAACTTGGGTTTCGCAGCGGTCAGTTCATCGCTCTAATGGGCAAGAACGGCAGCGGAAAGTCGACACTTCTAAGACTTCTCGCGCGGCAAGAACTCTTCGATTCGGGAGAGATTCAATTTCGAGGAGAATCGCTATCGACCACAACCGTCGAAATCAATCCTGTAATGACTTTCATTTCCGAAGAACACGAACTGCCGTTCACAGTTCCGGTTTCGTATTGGATCGATGCCAACCGTAGGATGTATCCGGAATATGACGAGAAACTTTTAGCGCGCTTGCTTGAAGTTTTTGAAATCGACGCAACGAAGACGTTTCATAGCCTCTCGCGCGGCCAGAAAATGAAAGCGCTATTGTGCATCGAAGCGCCTAAGCGACCGATGCTCTATTTGCTAGACGAAATTACCGCGGTGTTGGATTCAGGCTCGCGGTGGTCGATGATGCAATTCCTCGCTGAAGAAATCGCTCGCGGGTGCCTCGTTGTCATGAGCACGAACATCGCCGGCGAGCTGCAAGGTTTCGCAACGGACGTTGTCTTGATGGACAAAGGGGCCGTGCGTTTCACCTCTGCAGTTAAGAACCTCAAAAATCACTATAGAAAAGTTCGCGTTCCTGGGACACAGGATGAGAAAGCGCTAAAAGAAGCCGGAGCACGACGAATCAGTTTCAACACAGATTCAAATTGGATTTATATGCATGACCGCAGTTCAAGTCATCCCTTACTGAAAGCTGCAGACGAAGATCAGCGCGAGGTTACGATCGCAGAAATTCAATCGTTCTTCACTGCAAGCAAGGGTGATCTATGAACGCATTTGTAATGAAAATCGCGGCTCGCTACGTACGCTTCACCTTGACGCTTTGGGCGTTCGCTGTGTTTTGCGATTTGATTATTTTCAAATTGTACGGACAAACTAGCCTGCGATTCCTGATTATTTGTGTGTTCTTCAGCACTGTCGTTGTCTCCGGGTTGATGAACCAGAGCCGCTGGGTGGATCTCTGGCGTCGCAACAGTCGCAACGTTCGCCACTTCTGGGCCGGAATTCTATTCGTGCTGCTTTTGAACCTGCTTGCGAACGTCGCGGCCTATTTTGGAACCTCCCGATTCTTCGGCCACACTGACGACTTATTTTCTTCCATGAGCACCATGGAAGTTCTCGTACTACTTTTGGTCATCTACACATTCTCGCTCGCCACCGTTTTTGATCCCAGCACGCTTTTGGAACGACAAAAGATGCGACCTGCTCGTCAGCTTTTCGGAACTATCGGAATTTTCATCTGGCTCTTCATTTTCTTCCCGCTTTTTGTTTATTCCAGACTTCTTGGCTACGCGTTTCTCGAAATTTCATTTCTCAGTTGGTTCTTCCTCAAGAACGGGTTCCTCAAGTTTTCTGTTCGGCGCACGGTGCGAATGCGGATGCTTATGGCGAGCGTTGCCACCCTCGCTGTATTGATGACGATCACCTATCGAATCGAAGTTCGAAAACCATTCGGTGATCACGGACTTCTTGGTTTCATAGGGCCGAAGCAGGCATGGGCATTCAGTGATCTCGAAAAAATTGAGCGTCCATCGGAATGGGTTCAGTGGGTGAAACACTCGAAACTTCTGACGACAGAAGACCTGATAGCGTCGCTCGAAAAACTTCAACAGATTTGCCCAGCCCAAGCTTCCGATTCTCCTGCCACGATCGAGTGCCTCGAAGCTCAGGCCGATTATTCCAGCGTCGCGATTCCGAGCGAACGTACGGGTGGAGAAACCACCGAAGAACAAATTCACCAGCTGCTCGCGTCCCCACTTGAATACGCGAAGTTGACAGGCCTCATGTTCGCGCGTGGTCTCTCGGGCTTTTCGCCCGATCTGAGAACCAAGATCGAGGCGATTGGCGGCTCGAGCGGAAACCTAAGCCCCGTTGCCCAGGTGACGCTTGAAACCTATAGCTCGACGACACGCGACCAAGTGCGAATCATTATCCGAGACTCATTCAAAAATAAGAAATAGGCCGAGTATAAAAGCAAAAGCCCCGCGGAACGCGAGGCCTTGCCATAAAGCTGAACCTAGGGCGAACGCGCCTAAGGGAAATCTAGTAGCGGTAATGTTCTGGCTTGTACGGGCCAGATTTTTCCATACCGAGGTACTTCGACTGCTTGTCAGAGAGAGTAGTGAGTTTCACGCCGATTTTGCCGAGGTGAAGACGCGCCACTTTTTCGTCGAGCTCTTTCGAGAGACGGTAAACGCCAACTTCTTTGTACTTCGGTCGGTTCATCCAAAGTTCCATTTGCGCAAGAACCTGGTTTGTGAACGACGTCGACATAACAAACGATGGGTGACCAGTCGCGCAGCCGAGGTTTACCAAACGTCCTTTTGCGAGAACGATGATTTCAGTTCCGCTCTTCATAGTGTGGATATCAACCTGTGGTTTCACTTCGCGTGTTTGCGAGTTTTTGTTCAACCAAGCCATATCGATTTCGATGTCGAAGTGACCGATGTTGCAAACAATCGCGCGATGTTTCATCGCTGTAAAATGTTTGTCCGTGATGATGTCGCAGCAGCCAGTCGTTGTAACGAAGATGTCACCGAACGAAGCGGCTTCTTCCATTGTCGTAACTTCGAAACCTTCCATAGCTGCCTGGAGAGCGCAGATTGGATCGATTTCAGTAACAACAACGCGTGAACCGTAAGAACGCATCGAGTGTGCGCAACCTTTACCCACGTCTCCGTAGCCAGCGATGACGACGACTTTACCAGCGAGCATCACATCTGTTGCGCGCTTGATACCGTCAGCGAGAGATTCGCGGCAGCCGTACAAGTTGTCGAATTTCGATTTTGTGACTGAGTCGTTAACGTTGATAACTGGAAGTTTCAGCAAACCTTTTGCATGCATTTTCTCGACATTGTGAACGCCAGTTGTCGTCTCTTCAGAGATGCCAAGCAGCTGCTTCAACATTCCGGCGAAACGCTCCTCGTGCATGGCGTTCGTCAAATCGCCGCCGTCATCGAGGATAAGGTCGTAACCTTCTGCTCCCCATCCTGTGATCGATTGCTCAAGACACCAGTTGTACTCTTCTTCCGTCTCGCCCTTCCAAGCGAAGACCGGAATGCCCGCAGCTGCAATCGCTACGGCTGCATGATCTTGAGTCGAGAAGATGTTGCAGCTCGACCAACGAATTCGCGCGCCCAGTGCGATGAGAGTCTCGATCAGCACGGCCGTTTGAATTGTCATGTGGAGGGAACCAGTGATGCGCGCACCTTTCAAAGGTTTCTTCGCGCCGAACTCTTCACGGAGAGCCATCAGACCTGGCATTTCAGTTTCTGCGAGGTTGATTTCTTCACGACCCCAGCGAGCGAGATCTTCGAAAACTTTCGCATCTTTCATCGCTGCTTCAACAACGCGATAGTCAGCTTTTCCATCTTTTGTTTTTGGAGCTTTAGAAAGCGCGGTCGATGAATTTGTCATGTTAGATCCTGCATCAAATGCCACGTGAGAAGTCCTTCTGTTGGATTATCAGGCCCGATCGGCCAGCCGCAAGGCCCAACCAACCACCTTAAATAACGTAAAAATCTTGTACGGAAGACCGTAATCAGAAGAGGGCTAACGGGTCAACGAACAACGCTGACAGCTCCGACCAGTTCAACCGATTCTGTTATGGAACGGTCAGGATTTCGGGGCCATTTTCGGTGATAAGCACGGTGTGCTCGAACTGAGCCGAAAGCGTCTTATCTGCCGTCGTGTACCATTGGATACTCGAGTTAGGGATCGCGTGCTCAACCATATCGGCAGCCGTCTCATTCACCATAGGTTCAACGGTAATGCAGCCGCCGGGCAGGAGCCGATCGCCACGACCCTTTTTGCCAAAAGAAGGAACAAAGGGATCCTCGTGGAAAATACGGCCGATACCGTGTCCGCCGATTTCTTCAACCACGTAAAAGCCGCTCTTAGTCGTAAATTTATTGATGGCAAAACCAATGTCGCCCGTCGTTCCGAACGGGGTAATCGCCTCGATGCCTTTTTCCATCGCTTTTTTAGCGATCTCGGTCACTTTCTTGGCGCGTTCAGAAACTTCTCCAACGAAAAACGTGTAGCTCGTGTCGCCGTGAAATCCGTCGAGAAGCAGCGTGATATCGACGTTGATGATGTCCCCGTCTTTCAAAACTTCTTTGCCGGGAACGCCGTGGCAGATCACATGATTCACAGAAGTGCAGATAGACTTCGGATAACCCTTGTAACCGAGCGGAGCCGCCTTCGCTCCATTCGACAAACCCCAATCGTTCGCAATTTTGTCGAGTTCATCCGTCGTGATTCCGGCCTTCACAAATTTTCCGGTGTACTCGAGGCATCGCGCGGCGAGCTTACCCACCTTGATCATTTTCTGGATTTCATCTTTGGTCTTAACGGTCATGGCCGGGATTTTACCATTGCTTCCCCCGCAGCGACCACTTTTAAGTGATAAAAAACTCTGATTTTGGAGCAGGCCTGCATTCTTCACCACATTTAAGTGGTGACTCGAGAACACCGCGATCAATCAGCCCCGATTTTATCATTTA
>JAYSYF010000175.1:0-4885 GCA_043716655.1 Bdellovibrionales bacterium
CGTCACGTCATCACACTCAGTTTATTATTTCTCGCGATCGGCGATCCGCTTGCGAGCTACGTTGGAATTCGTTTCGGACGCGATCGAATTCTCGGCAACAAAACTTTGCAGGGCACACTCGCTGCATTCTTCGCATGCGCAACGATTGCGGGCGTTTATTATTACCTCAACGGAATCATGACCGAACGACTGCTGATCGTCGCACCCATCTCGGGTTTGATCGGAGCCGCTACTGAATTGATTCCTGTTTGGAAGCTCGACGACAATCTCACGTGCCCGGTGCTTAGCGCCGTCGGACTTACGGCACTCTTTTACCTCTATGGGGGGTTTGCATGATCGAGACACCGCAAGAAAGTCCATACGCACACGCAAAGGGAATTCGAAAACGCGTGGGCATGCACATTTATGTTCTGCCGAACCTGATCACGACGCTGAACATGTTCTTCGGTTTCTTCGCGCTGATCTATGCCATTCGCGGCGAATACTCGTGGTCCGCGTACGCGATTGTCGGCGCCGCCGTTTTTGATCTTCTCGACGGCCGTGTTGCACGAATGACTCGCTCGGAATCGAAGTTCGGTGCCGAATACGATTCGCTCTGTGACCTCGTCAGCTTCGGCGTGGCCCCTGGCATCTTGCTTTACCTATGGGCATTACAGCCCTTCGGCCGCCTCGGCTGGCTCGTCTCGTTTCTGTTCACCGCGTGCGGTGCATTGCGACTCGCTCGCTTCAACGTGCAGTCGACAGTCATCGAGAAAGCGTATTTCCAGGGACTGCCAATTCCGATGGCGGCCGGCATTGTCGCCAGTTCGGTTCTCGCATGGACCGATCTCGGTTGGGATCCGCAACAATCTTACTTGCTCCTTTCGATGACGGTGCTTCTTGCGTTCGTCATGGTTTCGACTTTCCGCTATCGCAGTTTCAAAGACTTGGATTTACGCGAGCGACTTCCGTTCACGTACCTTGTCTTAGGCGTTATCATCTTGGCGGCGATTGCGATTCGCGCCGAAGTTATGCTCTTCGTTCTCTTCATGACGTACGCCGTTCTCGGTGCTATCTTCGGCGTCCTCGGCTGGGGACGAATTCCCAAAAAACGTAGGCTCGCAGCGCAAGCGGCAGCCGCGCGAGCCGCAGCAGATGAAGAAGACGATCTGCATGAAATCGTCGACGAAAACGATACTGATGGAACCACGCCGACGTTCAAAATGGATGGCGGCGGTTCTGAAGAAAAATAGTTAGCGATTTTATAATGGAGATTTGAAAATGGCTTCAGGAGATATTCGAGTTGGTGTCGTGGGCGCAACTGGCGTCGTCGGAGAAACTTTTCTCTTGCTGCTCGACGAACGCGAATTTCCCTTTAGCGAACTGCGCTTGTTCGCGAGCGATTCATCCAAAGGTTTGAAACGCACGGTCGACGGTCGCGAGTTTTCTGTCACGACGCTCACCGAAGGTTGCTTCGACGGCCTCGATATCGTTTTCTTCTCGATCAGCGATGAAATCTCGAAAGAATGGGCACCGAAAGCCGTAAAGTCGGGCGCGATTGCAATCGACAACTCGGGTGCTTTCCGAATGGACGCTGGAGTAATTCTCGGTGTTCCCGAAGTGAATGGCGACTTGCTTCCGAAACTTAAAATCGGCGAGCGAGCGGCTTCAAAAGCTCAAGTCATTGCAAACCCGAACTGTTCGACAATTCAACTCGTCGTCGCGCTAAAACCTTTGGCCGATCGTTACGGTCTCGATTTCGTTCGAGTTTCTAGCTATCAGTCGGTGAGCGGAGCAGGCAAAGCCGGCATTGAAGAACTTCTCGAACAAACAAAACTCGCGGTTGAAGGCGAAACGCCGACTAAGGGCAAAACGTTTCCTAAACCGATCGCGTTCGACAGCATTCCTCAGATCGGTTCGTTCGTAACGGATGGATCGGCCGATGACGGATTCTGCAGCGAAGAACTCAAAATTATGAAAGAGACGCGTAAAATTATGCGCCTCCCTTCACTACCCGTATCTGCATTCACTGTTCGCGTTCCCACGCTGAATTCACATGCCGAGACGGTTTGGGTGACCTTGAAAAAGCCCGTGGCTTCACTGGCCGAAATCGAAAAAGTATTATCCGAAGGTAAAGGCGTCGAAGTTTTCGGACGAACCCTGCACAGCCGTTCGACGGTCGGTATGCAGCCCACTAACGCTTCCAGTGTTCTCGATTATCCGACTCAAGCATCAGCCTCTGGAGAAGATCCAGTTTACGTCGGACGAGTCCATCGCGACCCGAACGAACCAAACACGTGGTTGATGTGGGTCGTAGCCGATAATTTGCGCAAAGGTGCCGCACTCAACGGTATCCAAATTGCCGAAGCGATCTACGGCCTCGAATAGTTCGCATCTGCGTTCTCACTTTCGTCGCCGAAAGTGATTTTGTGGCGCTTTCGTTAACGAAAGTGAGTCTCGAATGTGAGGCTTCCTACTTTCGTCAACAAAAGTGATCACGATGTCCGAACGCCGGACACCCGCAAACGCAAGCGACCGAGATCATTGACGTTTTATGCCATCCCTCCGATACCACCCTTACGAACGGGCGGCACAATGACGGGACTCCAGCAACTAACAAAACTCAGCGACGGCGAACTTCTCGATCAAACGGATCGTCTCGTAAAGATTGAAACCGAAACGACGACGGCAATATTGCATCATCTGAAAGAAATCGATGACCGAAAGTTGTACGCAGAAAAAAACTGTGACTCGCTCTTCACCTACTGCACGCGGATCTTGCGCTATTCCGAATCGCAAGCACACAGGCGAATTACCGCGGCACGACTGCTTCGGCAAATTCCTGATCTCGACCGAAAAATTCAAGATGGACGCCTCACGCTGACGAACATTGCACAGGCGCACAGTTTCTTTCTTTTCGAGAATCGATCTGGTCGGCAAGTTACGATTGAACGAAAGCGTGAAATTTTATCGAAGCTCGAGGACAAATCGACACGTGAAGCAGAAAAAATTCTCATCGCTGAACATCCGAGCGACCGACCCATCAACCGAGAATCAATCCGATTCATTACAGACAGCGCAATTGAACTAAAAATTGTTTTGGACATCGAGTTGTTGCGAAAACTCACGCGGGTGAAGGTTCTCGCGGGTCATAAACTTCCGCAAGGAAGCTGGGCCGATGTCATCAACATGATGTGTGACGAAGTGCTTGAACGTCGCGATCCGATGGAAAAAGCCAAGCGGGCAGCGAAACGCGAGATCAATTCGGCAACTCACGTCGGTGTCAGCGAATCAGAACCCAATCAAAAGAAACCTAACTACCGAGAACCGAATCAGTTCCCGAGCCTAAGTTTCGGCCGCGCGCCAGTGCCAGCCTCACTTCGTCACCAGGTTTGGCTACGGGATGTCGGGCGTTGTTCTCATATTGATCGAGAAACGGGGAAACGGTGCGATTCGAGCCTTCGAGTTGAAATTGATCACATCCGTCCTGTGGCTGCTGGCGGAAGAAATGAAATATCAAATTTGCGACTGTTGTGCCGTGGGCACAATCAGAGGCGAAACGTCGTCGCGAGGTGGAAATCGCCGGAAACGTCGGAACCTCCATGATTTTTTGAGGACAAAGACATGAATACACGCGTTTCGATTTACGGATGAATTACTTCTGTGGTTCAAAGCGAATAAACGCGTTCTCACATATTCGGGGTTGCTGGAATTCGAACCTTTTGCTGAACTATCCTCATGAGCAAACGCGCCCGAGTCACCCTTCAAGCCTTCGCTTCCAGAGCGACATTCGGAACGGCGTTCGTAGCGACGTTTATCGCATCGGCACTGTTCAGTAATTCAGCGAATGCAGTTATCAAAATCGCCGGCGTCGAACGAGCTTCGGTCGTCGACAACGTAACGTCAGAAGCGGGCGTAAACACAATCACGGTTTATGGCGGACTCGCCGGCGATGCGAGTCGATGCGAGGGCGTGACCGGCAGCAGTACGACGAGCACTTGCAACAACTGCCGACTTGAAACCACCGAAACAGTTCCAGCGGCGACTCCCGACAGCTATTTGCTTCCGTGCAATGAACGTCGGATCAATCCGCAACTCATGCTCGCGATTACGTATTCGAGCGACGCAATCGCCGGCACATCGGCCGTCACTTCAAAAACCGGCACACCGGCGCTCACAGGCGGGACTTCGGTCGCCGTTGCGAAAGGAACCGCCGTTACTGTTACGGTTCCCTGGTCGAGCGTTTGTTCGCAGATCTTCACGGATGCCGCCGATGGTGGCGTCGGTACTTCCTGCATTCCGACAAGTGGCGTAGCGACGGGAATCATCAAAGTCGGCATCAGCGCGGGAAGCACTGGTCTGCTCAACGCTACCGCCGACGATGCAAAAGACATTAACATCGTGATCCGTTCCGTAAACGGCTCTGGAGTCGCAAACGGTCCAAGCCTCGCAACAAATTGCGCCTCTGCAGGAGCCGACTGGCAGATCTGCTATTTCGACATGGGTCCGGGCGACGAAAAAGCGATCGTGAAGACATTGAACGACAACGACGTTCCTGTTCCAGCGACTGAATATAAATATCTGCGAATGCTCTATGCAGAAACGGGCCACAATTACGTCACGCTCGTGTCGCTGCACCAAGATTTGCCGATTGCGCCGTCAGACACCGACAAATTCAAAGTGACTCCCCGACGCATCGAAAATCTAAAAAACGATGCGACCTACTATTTCAAAAGTGCACTTGTCGATTCAGCCGGAAACGTCAGCTTGTACTCACCGCAAGCGACCGACACAGATTGTTCACTCTCGCCAACCGGCGGAACCGACTGTCGTATCGTGACTCCGAGCGAAGTCGCCGGCGTCCTCGACAAAACCAATTGTTTTATCGCGACAGCCGCTTACGGAA
>JAYSYF010000176.1:0-4882 GCA_043716655.1 Bdellovibrionales bacterium
TAAAGTCGGGAATGCAACACGCCTTCCCTGGAATCATTCACGCCTCCAGTCAATCGAAACAAACTGTCTTCATGGAACCCGACGACGTCGTTCCGCTCAACAATCGTCTGCGCCAAATTGAAGTCGAGATCGAAGATGAAATTGAACGGTTGTTGACCGTTCTCTCGCGCTATCTCAAGTCGCAAGTTCTAGGATTCTCGTCTTCGTACGATGCGCTTCTCGAGGCCGATGTTGTGTTTGCCAAAGCGAAGCTATCGGACATTCTTGAAGCGCGCTCCGTTCGGTTTTCAAAAGACGTGATGGATCTTCGCGATGTGCGCCACCCTGTTTTGATTTTACGAAGTAGTGGAGAATCGAAAGTCATTCCGAACTCGGTGAAACTTTCGGGTCATCATCGCATTTTGTTGTTATCGGGCCCCAACGCCGGTGGAAAAACCGTTTTGTTGAAGAGTGTCGGTCTCGCAGCACAAATGGCTCGTTGCGGCCTTCAAATTTGCGCCGACGAAGGTTCAACACTGCCCTTCTTTCAGGGCCTGCACATCGCAGTCGGCGACGATCAAAGTGTTAACACCGAACTCTCGACGTTCGCAGCTCACGTCACAGTCCTCAATCAGGCGTTGGCCTACCGCGGTCCCGATCAGCTTTTGCTCATCGACGAGATCTGCGGTTCGACAGATCCCGAAGAAGGCTCGGCACTCGCGCGAAGTTTCTTAGAGAGCTACGCGGAGCACGGAGTTTTCGGAGTCGTCACGTCCCACTTGGGTCCACTGAAAACTGGATGGACGCCGGAAAGCGGAATCATCAACGGTTCGCTTGAGTACAATCAAAAGTCCGGAATGCCGACTTATCAGTTCTTGATGGGTATTCCAGGGCAAAGTTTGGCACTGCAAACTGCTCGGCGAGTTGGCGTCGCCAGCGCGGTTGTCGATCGAGCTGTCAATTACTTGAGCCCAGAGATGCGTGCGCGCCAACAGAACCTCAATGACCTCGAAGAAATGAAGGAAGAACTGCTTTCTTTAAGACGCGGTCTCATTAAAGAGCTGAGCGACGCGAAAGAAACGAAACGAAAGTACATGGAACTCGTTGCGCTCTTCCGGCGCGAAAAAGATCAGTGGCTTGACCGCACGATTAAAAAAACCGAGCGCAAGATCGAACAGATGCTCGATTTCACACAAGTCGAGAGCATTTTTAAAAAGCACGAGAAGCTCCAAGAGGTAAAACAAAACCTACCCGAGATTGTGAAGGCATCACCTGCGGGCTCTGCTCCGGCTCGAAAGAAGATCGAATCGATCGAAGAATTCGAAAAGGTTTATCCACCGGGCTCGAAAATCTTTGTCCCAAGCATCGGCGGCGAAGGCCTTGTGCAGGGTAAAGGAAATTCGAAGGGCGAAATTCTTGTCGTCGCAAATTCGATGCGTCTCTTTATTCACTGGAGTCAGCTGCGACCGACGCAGAGTATGGTGAACCCAACTCAGTCTGCTCTGCGCCGCTCTTCTGGCGTGCAGGTCACGCTTCAAGATACGGAACGCACGATCGACGTCCGCGGCAAGAACACGGACGAAGCGCTAAGAATGCTCGAGAGCCAGCTCGACGCCGCTTCATTGACTAGCGAAAATCGAATCAAGATCGTTCATGGTCACGGCACCGAAGTTTTAAAACGCGCCGTTCGCGCACATCTTTCGCGCTCTCTCTATGTCAAAAAATGGCGCGCAGCCGGCCCAGAGAGCGGCGGCGACGGCGTTACTTGGGCTGAGCTGAAAGATTAAGTGCAAAGTTTAACGATTGCCGAGCCTTCGCGATATCGACCGCACCTCGACGGCCTTCGCGGCATCGCTATTATTTCAGTACTTTTGTTCCACGCATCGCTGAATAACGTGAACCCATATTACTTCGATATTTTTCCTGACAAGCTGAGAACACTGTCCCTCGGAGTAAAGTTTTTTTTCATCGTCAGTGCGTACACTCTTTTTTTCACGGCCTTCATCCGTAATGAAACCGGCACCTTCAGTGGTCGCGATTTTTACTTTCGGCGAATGGTTCGCATATTGCCTCTATGGTGGGCCGTTTGCGCGTTTTATTGGCTCGTCACTGGACGTTCCGGTTCGGACGCGCTGGCGTCCGCGACCTTCGCCTTCGGTTTTCTAGAGTACGCCCATAAGTTTTCAATCTCTCCTGTCGCCTGGTCGCTTTTTGTTGAAGAAAGCTTTTATTTGTTCTTCCCGATTTTTGTCGCATTCATAACTACGACCGCGCGCGCGGCTCTGTATGTTGCTGCCTCGTTCGTATTTTACCAGTTTTATCAACACGTCCTCATCGCAGGAGCCAAGCAAACGACATTTGTTCCGTTAGTCGTCGGCAGCTTGAGCGCATTCGCGCTCGGAATATTTTTGTGGTTTCTGAGTAATGAAAAAAAGTTTTTGCAACTTGCGGAACGAAAAAGCGTTCGGTTCGCACTCGATATCGGTGCGCTACTATCATGTATCGGAATTTTTCTTGTGTCTCGGCAGCTCGCGACCTTTTTATTGGCCGTCATTGTTCTCGCCGCCGTGACACCGCAGACGATCGTGCGGCGGGTCTGTGAATTTAGACTGCTGACGACGGTCGGCGGTCTTTGCTACGGCATCTACTTGCTTTCCAACATTTCCGACACCTACGTGGTCTATCCACTTCAACGCCAAGTTATAGGCAAGGTGCCCGGAGAATTTGAAATTCTGATTACGTTTTTTATTTCCACTTGTGCGGCGGTCACCGCCGCCTACCTAAGCTTTACCTTCTTCGAGAAACCCATTGTCCAGTGGGGGCGCCGACGACTGGACCAAAAGAAGAAACGGCACTAACGCATTGCTGTCGGCGGAGTAAATCCTTGGCAGGTCGGTTTTGCGTCTCCGACGACAACCGAAGATTTTCCCGGTTCTCGCAACGCAGCCTCAAGGCAGGATCCAACAGTGCGATAGACCTTGTCGTAGGCGAAAAGCTCTTCGCTATTCACGCGCGACCACGAAACGGTTCCTGCATTCACCGCAAACAACAAACGTCCCCGCCACTCGCTTCGAAACACGAGCGCCTGCTTAAGCGATCCCTGCATCGCGACATTGCCATTAACTTCGATGTCAGCGCAGGTGTCATCTCCGCACTTCACGAAACCTTTTAGAATCGAAACCATGTCGAGCTCGTAAGGCACCATGTCTTGCAGTGAAAGCCAGGTCGACTGCATGGTCCATGTGTCTCCCACTTCTACCGGTTCTTCCGGAAGCGAAACAGGCGGAACGTAGAAAATCGAATTTGTTGGCCAGTCGCCGGCTTTCAAGATTTTACCGCGAGAGTCGGTGATGAGTTCGAGACGTTCTCCAAGTTCAGGCATTGCAAAATCATGGAGACCGATTGTTCCGTCTTTTTTCAAAACCGTAATAGCTTGAGTGAATCGTTCACTTCCGGCTGCCGGCGAATCGCTTTTTACCGTCTCTGCTTTCGTCGTTTCCGCCTGCGCCGTAAATGTCAGGGTTTCGGTTTTCTCATGGCGAAGTTCTTGTCCCTCGAACGCTCGTGACGCCGAGACGTGATAATAGTCGACCGTCTCGGATGTTTTAGCCTGCGCTTTTAAACGAAGCTCGATAGGCCCCTTGACCTTAACAGACGCAAACTCGCTCGTTGCCCCTGGGGGAAGTGGGTCTGCGGTGCGTGGTGGGCCCGAGGCGCACGCTATGGTGGTCGCAGCGAGAGCAACAGCCAACAGGGCCGCATCATACTTTCGAATCAAACCTAAGCATGTGTCGAAAGATGAGACGCAAAGTGAATTTCGTTTGGTGTTGCCGCTAGTTACCGAAACTGCACTCATCGATGATCTCCTGATCGCAAATTTAGAGGCAAACCAGCTGACGCAATTGCGCCGATTCGGCCTCACCTCGCTTTTCTCTAGCGAGACTCCAGCGTCTCAAATTGAAACAGCAAATCAAGCTCTAACCTGGCTAGGGCCCCCGTAACGACCTGCTAACGCGAGAAATGAAGTCTAGGTTTTGGCCCGCTCGTTGCTCTTACCTAATACGTCAGTAGGGGAATGTTTAAACGGGGGTTTAAAAATGAACACACTCAACTTCGAAACAAATATCATGGAGCACAAAGTAGTTCGCATCGGCGCGATCGGACTTTTGCTGGCTCTATTAAGTGCGTGTGGTTCGAATGTTCAACCGCGAGCAACGAGCAACTTCAGCGGTAGCGGACCTTCGCCAACGACTTCGCTTATCAGCGGTGGCGATGCGCAGGCACAATGCACAAGCTTCGATTCGACGTCAGTACGCCTCGGCGGAAAAGCGACGACATACTATTATAGCGGCGTCCTTCAAGAGGACAAAGTTCGAGTTCGCATCACGAGCATCGCGGAAGCGTTCGATACAAACGCGAACTACTTCATTCAGGCTTTTCGCTGGAAAGTGGATGCTTCGGGAGTCGCTTACATCGATCCGACAGCGGTTCAGTTTCAGTTCGAGCTTGGCAACGGTTCGGTGACTCCACTTAACAATCTCGGGACTTCGGTGAGCGCTAAGGAAATCACAGCGATTCGCGGAGCAAAAGGGATCACTGGCACAGGCGCCGTCGATTTCTTCTCGAAGACGACAATGGTTATGAATGCGGTCGACTATAACTGGCAGGCACTGAAGATCGTTGTTTACGATGGAACGACGACTCCACCGACTGTTGTTGGTCAGTCTGACTTCTTGCTTCCAGTCTTCCAGGCGAACCCATCACGCTACGCAGCTTCGCACCACGCAACACTTACTTCGCTGCATCCATTCCTCGCACAAAGCAGTCAGATGCTGAGCGAGACTGACTGGGGCTCGCGTTCAAACAGCTTCTGCTTCTAACTTTCGGGCTGCTAACTTAACAG
>JAYSYF010000177.1:0-4857 GCA_043716655.1 Bdellovibrionales bacterium
CATCGCGAAACGGTGTATCTGAAAGATTGTTTGGCAGACGCGAAGTTCTGGAAGGAAGAAACGGTGCTTCCGATTTGCCTCGGTCGCGAAGTGGACGGAACTCCACGCGTCGTCGACCTTCGTTCGATGCCACACATGATGGTTGCCGGCCAGACAGGTTCCGGTAAATCTGTGTTCGTCGTTTCTTCGATCTTGGGATTTGTTTTCAGACATAGTCCGAAGACGTTGCGATTGGTTTTGATCGACCCGAAGCAAGTCGATCTCACGCTCTTCAATAATATGCCGCACTTGTTGATGCCGCCGATCAGCGAACCGGGCAAAGCGGTGACGGCACTTCGTTGGGGTGTTCGCGAAATGGAGAAACGAAACCGTTCGTTCAACCGTTTCAAAATGCGCAAACTCGAGGAATTCAACGAGGCAACAGGCAAGCTATCGAAAACGCAGATCGAAGAACACGCAGCGATCAACGCCGAACTCGAAGCGGCCAACAAAAAACAAGAGATGTACTACTACACGCCGCAGCCGTTTATCGTTTACGTCATCGAAGAGTTCGGTGATTTGATGATGACCAATAAGCAGCATGTTGAAGAAGGTGTCGTTCGACTCACGCAGATGGCGCGAGCTGCCGGGATTCATTTGATTCTCGCTATGCAAACGCCGCGAAAAGAAATTGTTACGGGCCGAATTAAAACGAATATTCCGGGACGCGTAAGTTTCAAAGTTCCGGGACTTCTCGATTCAAAAATCATTCTCGATCAAAAAGGCGCCGAGCGTCTTCTTGGTCGAGGAGATTTGTTGTTCCTGTCGCCGGGAGTTTCTTCTCCGCAACGTCATCACGCGCCTTGGGTTTCGAACGAAGAAATCGAAAAGGTTGTGAAGAGCTGGTCGGATCAAGCAGAGCCTGCGTACGACGAACTTGCGATGCGTGCACTTGAAGGCGGGAACGACAACGAGCAGAGTTTCAACGGCCAAGCAGTCGCAGGAGCCATGCACGGTGACGACGATGGCATGGATGAAATGTACGATCAGATTCTCGCTTGGATGTCGGGACAGAAAACGGTCAGCGCATCTTTGATTCAGAGAAAATTCGGACTCGGTTATCCACGCGCGAGTCGATTGATCGACCAATTCGAAGGACAAGGCGTCATCGGACCGTCCAACGGCTCAAAACCTCGTCAAGTTTTAATCCAACCACTTCCTCATCCATAGCTGAGTTGTTTCTGACGCTGGGCACGTGTTGCCCAGCGGCGAAATATGGCGGTCACTCGTTGACTCATCCTTAGGCCGTAGGGACGATCTTGAGCATAACGTTTCAAGGAGGAACAATGCTTAAGTCACTTACTGTTCTCGCAGCAGTTCTCGCAATATCGGTCGGCGTTCAGGCCGCGCCAACAATCGCTCAACTTACTCAGCCGGTTCTCGATGCGGCGGCAAGGTCAACTGCGGTTTCTACACTCGGTCTGAAATGGAAGATCGGCGATGCAGCTGACTACAACATCAGCGCAGGTTTCTTCAGCGGCACAGTTCACGCGTACGTTCGCGAAGACAATGGAACAGAGATTTGGGTTCAGCAGGATATGTCGATCAGCGGCAGCAACCAAAAGGTTGAGATTCAGTTCGACAAAGCATCGGGCCAAGTATTGAAGGTTCTTGCAGACGGCAAAGAACAAACTCTTCCGGATGCTTCGCAGATGGAGATTGTTGATCAGAAGGAAGACTCGGTAACTGTGCCTGCGGGCACTTTCAAAGCGATTTACGTAAAAATTAAAAACAAATCAGATGGCAAGATTCAGGAAGCTTGGATCAATCCGCAAGACGTTCCAATGAACGGCATGATCAAAGTTTTGGCTGATAGCCCATTCGGCAAAGTCACTCAGGAGCTGACAGCGAAGTCATTTGCTCCGTAAGATCGAGATATGCGACGTCATTTCTCTGATCCGGAAATTAGAAGTTTAGATAACAGTTTAAAAGGAGCCCGCAGCTTGCGGTCTCCTTTTTTATTTTTCTGTCTTTGTGTTCCGATCTTCGCGACTGCTGCTGGAACGGGTGCCGCCGAATCGCTAACGTCACGAATCGAAAAGGCTCGCGAAATAGTGCTGAAGGGCGAACGCGTTTCGGCCGTGAAAATTTTCAAAGAATTGGCGCGCGAAACTTCGAGCGCACCTGCGAGTAAAGGCTCGCGTGAAGTGATGCAGGCGTGGCGTGAAGTCGCCGAAATTTATCTGACCGACAAGGGACAGAATCAAGCGTCGCTTGCTGAATCGTACTGGATGACACGTCCGAAAGACGCGACGGACATTTTACTTCCGCTTTTAAGAACCGAAGATGGCAACCTGAGCGTAGCGCGGCTCGGTGCGCGCGCTGCACTTCGAGCGTTCGACTGCGCTAAAGCCGAAACCTTCGTTACCCAGGGCGAACTCGTCTTCCCCAGCGGCACCGACGTACGGCTTCTTCGTCTTCAGGTCCAAGACTGCTTGAATGGAACAAACATGGCGGCAACTCCGCTAAAAATTCCGCTTTCAATGACGGGCAACAGCCCTGAACACGCGGAATGGAGCGAACTCGAACCGGCATTGCGCCTTTTGGCCGTGAAGGATGCGTTTCGACGAAAAGATGTAAGGGCTGCGAAGACGGCGTTGGGCTCGTGGGAGACCCAGGCGTCGGTTGGCGCCGCAGAGGATCCGGAATTTTGGCTATGGAGGTGGAAAGTCTCGGCCGAGAACTCTCGTGACCGTTCCGCCGCCCGCGAGTACCTGCGCCTTTGCAGCAAGCTGACTCCGCGCAAGCGAAAATCGTTCTCTATGCATCCCGAACTCTGTGTTCATACGGAAATGATTGAGTCCGACCTAAAATCGAGCGAGAAGTCAGGAATATGAGAAGTTTCATTTTAGCGGCGTTCACCCTCGTAGTTTGCGCGTGCGGAGTAAAAGCGAAACCGTTACCGCCCCTCGAGCCAGCAGAAATTGGGCGGGGAGTGCCGACGTATAAACGAGCCGCCGAACAGGCGAAGCCAGCGGTCGTGCCTGACTCGACGACGGTGAAGCCGTCGCCTTCTCCGACACCCGATCGGCGCGGTCAGTGATGGCCCAAATAACGAAGCAGCTCACTCACGAAATTTTGAAGATTGAAGCGGCCGGCAACGATTTCATTTTCTTCGCAATCGAACAAGGCGTACCGACAGCTGGAAGAATTCAAGCGCTGTGCGATCGGCATTTCGGAATTGGCGCCGACGGTTTTGTCGTCATGGAAAATATCGATGCGACTCATTCGCGCTGGCAGTTTTTTAATAACGACGGATCGCACGCGGCGATGTGCGGAAACGCCGCGCGCGCTGCGGGCGCGTGGGTGAAGCACGAAGGTCATTCCTTTCCACACCATTTGGAAACGGGTTTCGGCGAAGTCATTTTGGGCGAGCATGTTGTTCGCGAGCCGCACGGTTTTACTGCGCGGATTCCCTATACGAAACAGCCGCTGCACGTACGCGAGATCGCAACCGACATCTCGCATGATACGACCGGTCTTGTCGCAGGACGCGCGCGCCTTGTCGATACGGGTGTCCCGCACGCGGTGCTCGAACTAAAACAATCCGTACTGACGCTTGCGCAAGAGCGAAGAGACGTTTTGAAATCGCTCGCCGCAAAATTTCGCTGGCCGAGTGAGGCCGGAAAGGGCGGATCGAACGTCACTTATTTCTCGCGAATCGAAACGAACACCGGCGCGCATGGCGCCATCGAATCGGTTACGTTTGAACGTGGTGTCGAGGACCTGACTCTCGCTTGCGGAACCGGGGTTTTGGCCGCGGCACTTGTAGCGAGCGGAATTTCTGTCGAAGCCAAGACAGTCGGATGGCCGAAAAGTGGATTTGAAGTAAGAACTCCAGGAGCAACGCTATGGGTGGAGTCACAAGACTTCCCTTCGTCGTTGACGCTTGTTGGTCCAGCGAACATTGTGTTTTCCGCTAAACTTATTTCTTCGCGCTAATTTTCTTAAGAGCAGGAGCCTAGGTGTCCAAACTATCAGGAATTTTCACCGCACTGATTACGCCGTTCGATAAGGGCGAAATCGATTGGACATCGATGAAGAAGATGGTGCGCCAGCAAGTCGATGGTGGCGTTCAGGGAATCGTTGTCTGTGGAACTACTGGCGAGACTCCCACTCTTTCATTGGAAGAGCGCCGCGGAATTTTTGAATTTATCAAATCAGAGACTGCTGGTGCGGTGACACTTGTCATGGGTACAGGAAGCAATTCTACGTCCGAGACACTGACTGCAACAAAGACGGCAAAAGAGTGGGGAGCTGCAGCGGCGCTCGTCGTCGTTCCCTATTACAACAAGCCTTCGCAAAGTGGTCTCGTTGCGCACTTTACAAAGATCGCGCACGAGGGCGGCTTACCGGTCATTCTCTATAATGTACCGTCGCGCACAATCACTTCGCTTACGATTGAAAGTATTCAGTCGCTCGCGAAAGTTCCTGGCATCGTCGCGATCAAAGAAGCGACAGGCGATCTCGATTTCGGACGCACGATTACCGAGACGACCGAGCTCATGCTCGCAAGTGGCGATGATGGTTCGTGCATGATGCTTGTTGGGTGTGGCAGTAGCGGTGTGATCTCCGTCATTTCCCATTTGATTCCGAAAGAAATGACAACATTGTTCAAGCGCGCGCTTGCTGGCGAAGTGGACGCGGTCGCGAGTGAATGGACTTCGCGTTTCGGCGCACTCAATCGCGATCTCTACATCGAAGCGAATCCGATTCCACTGAAGTACGCTCTCTACAAAATCGGACTGATAAAATCTCCGGAACTCCGCTTGCCTCTGACCGAACTCGAAACGAAGTATCGCGCGGTCATCGACCAGG
>JAYSYF010000178.1:0-4852 GCA_043716655.1 Bdellovibrionales bacterium
CGCCCGCCGAAGCGGCTTTGGCGCCGCTGAATATCCGCTCTACTCTGGGCAGTCGCCTTCTTTCCGCCGCTCAGCTACTTCTTAGCCACTAAACTTCCTCTCTACTTCTAGCATCTGTCGAGCCTCGGCCTTCGAAAAGCCCAAGCTTTCAAGTGCGTTTATCCTGACGTAGTTTTTCAGATTCTTGTAAGCGACGAAACTGCGAACAATTCTTGTGAACGGCCGACGGTCCCAGAATTTTTCGCGTGAACCTCCCGCCTTTTCACAAATACTCTCGTCCGCTCTCTTCGAAACTTCTCGTCGTGACAATTCTGGTCGTTGCACTGATTCCTTCGACCACCGCGACGAACCTGTAATCGCCATCGCAATTCCACCCGTCACCGCACGGATAAATGGAAAGTACGTAAAACGACTCGCAAGTTTGATTTGCAGATGAAGGTGATTCCCGACGTTCGCCATGGACACGACTCGAACACCGTATCGATCGGCGAACTTGCTTATGATCGCTCTCACCGTCGAGTCGTTCCGTCCGCGCAGAAACGACCATGCACCTTTTGCTTTCGTCGACCGCAAAACCAAGTGCATCGTCTCGCGCGTCGACAAAGGTCGCCCATGCGCCCGACCCGCGCGCCGCTTTTGAAGCTCGCCACCGTAAGCGCTCTTCGCATATTTCAAAAGTCGCAACTGTTTAGTTTTCGCCATCGATAACTTCTACTCGACCGGCGCCGGCGAAGCCATTTTCAGCTATGAAGACCGCTGCGATTTAAGAATCTTACGTGTGAATGTTCGCACATCGGACAAATTTCTCCTGTCACTTTGCAAGTGCGCGCATCTACCATCGTTCACCGCCCTCCTCGAGTCACACCCGACCGATCTGCCGACGAGAATGGCAGCGGCGAAACCGGTGGCGACTGCTGCAAGCGCTGATCAAGCTCGATGGAGAGTATGTTGGTGAACGATGGTAACGGCGAAGGCAATGCCGAGGACTATAAAAAGGTGCGCTGATCCAAGCTCCGTGGAGAACACGCCGGTGAACGATAGTAACGGCGAAGACAATGGCGAGGATTATAGAAGGGTGCGCTGATCCAAGCTCCGCGGAGAACACGCCGGTGAACGATGGTAGCGGCGAAACTTGCGCGCGAAGGGAGACACAAGAGCCCATGCGCCCGTGCGCCCGAAACACGAGCGTAGGGCGACGACGAAAAACTACGCGGCCAACAGGCGTGCGCGGTTCATTGCGTAGGCGTAGCCGACGAAAGCCATGTTCATGAGAATGAAGCCCGAGACGTACTCAACACCACCGGCCCCGAAACCGTAAGAGTGCAGACCTGCACCCAAAACAAAGTTCACTCCGTACCATGCCATGATCACGAGGTTGAAAGACGCAACGGCGCCAACGAGCATTCCGATATTCTTAACCAAGCCCGATAGACGAGCGTGCAAGAGCGCCAAATAGCCGAGCAGCGCAATCAGTGCCCAAGTTTCTTTTGGATCCCAACCCCAGAAACGGCCCCAACTATAGTCAGCCCAAACTCCACCGAGAATCGTGCCGGTCGCGAGCAGCACCACGCCAACCTGCATGCAACGATAGATCGCGATCGTGAGTGCTTCGATTCGTGGCGAAGCTGCGCCGTCGCCGCGTGCAACAAACATCAAACCGAGGTTACCTAACGCCCACGCCAGGAAGTATGCCGAATAACTAATGGTGATCGTTAGAACGTGAACGGTCAGCCACAAATTCGAACGCAAAACTGGTTCAAGCGGCTGCAAGCTCGCATCCAAAACGTGCGGCACGCCATCGGCGACGATATTACAGAGAGTCGCTACGACGGCTCCGGCGATCAATACGAAATGCGCCTTCTGTTTCCACTCGAAGAAGAATGCAAAAAGCATCGTTCCCCAGGAAACCCAAATCACCGACTCGTACATATTCGAGACCGGCGGTCGGCCCGTCAGATACATGCGAAGACCAAAACCATAAGTGTGGAGAGCAAACGCAATCAGCGCAAGTGCCCACGCCGCGCGCGTGATGTTCTTTGCATGCGGTCGGCCCGACCGATTCCATGCAATGCCCATTACAATCGCTGAGAAGACATAAAGAATCCAAGCAAAGCGGAACGGATGGAGCTCTTCGTAATGAACTTCAATGCCAATGTCTTTACCGTCTGGATAGAGCGCGGGATTTTCGTTTTTCGCAGCCGTTTCGAAAGCAGCAACGGCGTCTGAAAGCGTGAGCGCACCCGCATCCGAACCGTCGGCCGCAGCTTGCGCACCCGGAAGTGCACGCACGAACGACTTCGCGATGTCGCCAAATTTAGTTTTCAGATCGCCATCGAGGTCGCGCACCGAGCGCCAACGATCGGGTTCTTTAGGCACAAGCGGATCGTTCGGCTGAGCCGCAGCGGCTGCAGACAATGCTGCAGTTGAAGGCGGAACTATCCGCAGAAGCGACGCATCTTTTACAGCCTGGTAAACTCCAAGCTGATTTTCAAGACGAGCCACAGATTGATAGTATGGATTTAATTTCGCTTTCGTCTCGCGATAAGCCGCGAGTTCTTGAAGCACGAGTCCAATCCGATCGTTCGTGAAAAGTTCCTGCGGAGAAAAACGATCGCGCGTCTTATCTAAGTTCAGCGCTTCTTTAAGCGCGGGCATTTTCATTTCAACAATCGGCTGATCATCCCAGAACTGCGGCGCAAGAAACCAAGTCATGATGATTTCGAGAGCTGGTCGTGGACGCAAATCGGTTTTCTCTGGTGCGCCTTCTTTTTCGAGCGGCTTGTAGCTGGTTCGGCCGTATACGAGCTGCAAAGTTTCAGTGGCGAATGTATTCAGCGGCTTAATTCGTCCTGCATCTTGAATCGGAAGACGTTTAAGTCGCTCGATGCCCTGCGGATCTCGACTCGCGGGCTCGGCGTCCGCGACATTCGGCAAACAAAGCGCGAGAGGGAGCAACAAAGAGAATAAAAGTCGTTTCATGAGACTCCTGACGGCGGTTTCTGCATCCAAGCGCGACGTTTCATATAGAACAGATGTAGAGCACCTAAAATGATCAAGAGGCAGCCGAAGTATTTAATCCAGCGGCCTGGGTCTTGATTCACCGAGAGAATTGTCGCAACTGGTTTACCCGTCGCCGGATCGCTCTGAAAACTCGCTTGATAAAAGGTAAGTCCCGCGTGTTTCAACGGCTCGTTCATCGAGATGTTGCGTTCACCTAATCCGGTGACATCGACAACACTCTCGTAGCTCGCGGCTCGAGTTGTGCCTTGATACATGCCGACTTTGAAGTCCTTAAGCTTAATTTCGAAATTCAGTGGCAAGCGGCGATTCACGTAGGAAACAACGTAAACCAGGTTCTCGGAAAAAAGCTTCAGACGAGAATTGAGTCCCATCCACTGAGTTGTCCACTTCGCATCTTTATTCTGTCGATACTCGAGCTTGATCGCAGCGGTCGTCAGCGGCGTTGGTTTCTCGAGCGGTCGGTATGTGACTTCTTCTTTCGCGCGCCGCATGTACTTCAGCAATCGAAACTGAAGTCCCATCCATCCGGTTTCGATAGTCTCGCCCGCGGCGACGAAACCCTTTTTTATGACCGGGCTCTTCACCGAATGAATATTGTATTCAACTTTACCGTCGTCGTGCGGTTTCAGGAGAATCGCGTTTCTTCCACCGAAATCGCGAGGAAATTTCGACAAAATGATGACCTGAGCCGGTCCTAGATCTTTTGTTTCCGATACATCGGTCGAACGCTGAAGCATCCATTCCGTCATATTAACGTTCGGATTCTGCAACTGGAAACGCATCGCCGCGCCGGCCTTTTCATCTGCAGCGACGACAAACTTCTGTTCGCGCATCGCATAGGGATACGAATCGACAATTTTAATGTCGCCCTGAGAAACCGGAATTTCGATAGGCTCTTCGCTCGCCGGATGAAGAAAGAAATCGACTTCGCGTCCAAAAATCGTCGTGAATGTCGAGCCACTATCAGAAACGTGCACGGACAAATCGGTTTCTCCGCTGGTGATCGTCTTTTCTTTTTCACCGATCGCGATCGTGATCGAACCGTCGACGCCAGAGTTCTGAGTAATCAACGAACCAAGAAGTAAAATTATAATACCGATGTGAGCGAGAATAAATCCAAGATGTCGTCGCTGCCATGGCCAACGATCGATCATGACGGCCGTCAGGCAAATCACAAGTAGCGCCATCGGAGTGATCATCCAAAACGAAGCGTAGACGATTTTTTTAGCAGCGAGAGCGTCGAACTGAGCTTCGACGATGGTTCCCCACGCCGTGACGACACCGATCATGATGATAATTACGACAGCGAGTTTGAGACTCGCCAATTTGCGAATTATTTTGCGAAAAGTTTTAGTCACGTCAGTCATGTATCTTGGCATTACATCTTATCGACCGTGCAAAGGCCAGCAATGTCCCCAAATTATTCGAGGCCCTTATCCACCAAGCTGTGCGTGGATGGCCGCCATCATGCGACAAACTCGCTGACTGGTTGTTCGGAAAAGGTCGGGATTCTTTTGTTTCGTGGCTTCGTTCATATAGAGTTTCCGATTTAACTCGATCTGCACCGTTTGCCAGCCCTGCGTCGGCTGGCCGTAAACCTCAGTGATTCGACCACCCTTGTAGGGCCAGTTTTGCCGAACGTTGAAACCTTCAGCACGAGCTGCGGCGCAAATCATTTCAAAAAATTCCGGCGTAGAACTCTTACCATCTTGATTTGATATCACAAGATCTGCACGCCACTCACCGGGATCGCGGTGTTCGGAAGTTCCAAAACTCGGCATCGAATGAAGATCCAAATGATAAAGTGGAGAGCTAGCTGACCGCGAAAGTT
>JAYSYF010000179.1:0-4851 GCA_043716655.1 Bdellovibrionales bacterium
CGCATCGCGCCCGTGCCGTCGAACAGCTCAAAGCGGTTCTCGAGAGTCGTTTCCCGTCGAACCTGTAGGTAGGCAGGAGAAAAAAAAGCCATTTCTAGACATTCTCTGACCCCGTAAGTTAAAGCTTGGATATGTCAGGTCTCAAGATTTTTTCTGGAACTTCGAATCGCCCTTTCGCCGAAAAAGTCGCGGCATCGGCAGGAGTTCAGCTCGGATACTGCGAGCTAAAACGATTTGCCGACGGCGAAATCAACATCGAAATCCAAGAGTCAGTTCGCGGCGAAAGTGTATTTGTCGTCCAGAGCACTTGCCCCCCGGTGAACGAATCCTACATGGAATTATTTTTAATGCTGGACGCTTTGAAGCGCGCGTCCGCCCGTCAGATCACGGCCGTTCTTCCCTATTACGGATACGCTCGCCAAGATCGCAAAGTAGCTCCGCGCGCGCCAATCTCGGCAAAATGTATGGCCGATTTATTGACCGCAGCTGGCGCGACTCGCGTCGTTTGCGTTGATCTTCACGCCGCTCAGATTCAAGGGTTCTTCAACGTACCGGTCGATCACTTGTTTGCTATTCCTACACTCGCACGCGCATTCCGCGATCAACATGGAATGGGTTCTGAGTACGTTGCTGTTTCTCCGGATGCTGGTGGCGTCGAACGCACTCGCGCTTTTGCGAAACGAATCGAAGCATCGCTTGCGATCATCGATAAACGTCGCACGGGACCGAACGAAGCTAAGGCGCTTCACTTGATCGGCGACGTAAAAGACAAAACTGCAATTATCGTCGACGACATGATCGACACTGCTGGCACACTCACACAAGCCGTCGATGCTCTTATGAAGAACGGCGCAAAACGCGTCTACGCGGCCGCGAGCCACGCCGTACTTTCGGGACCTGCGATCTCGCGACTCACTGAAAGCGCCATCGAAAAAGTTATCGTCACCGACACCATTCCTCTCACCGAAAAAGCGCTCGCTTGCGGCAAAATGGAAGTCATCTCGATGGCTCCAGTCGTTGCCGAAGCCATCCAGCGTATCTACGGTAACGCTTCGGTCAGCTCCCTCTTCGACTAACGTTTTTCCGCTCTCTTCACACGCCGGCCACCGCTTGTTGGGGGTATCGGTCACACGTCTTCAATCCGAACGGCGGCGCCCGTCACGTCCACAATTTCCGCCACTCGTCCGCCAGCAGACCGCGCAGCCGCTCCTTCCGATAAGGAATGTGACCCCGCGCCTCTTGCTCGTTCAGCTGAATATAATTACGAAGCGTCACTTGCGCTCGACGACCCCGCACGACCTTTGTAAACGGCCGAAACTTCCATAGCTTAGGGGTATCGGTCACACCCGCCTTCGCGCGGTCTAATCCACCCGGCTCCGTGAGCAATCCCTCCTGCCGAAACCGCTGTGCAACTTGTCCCGAAAAAACTCTGAGGAAATTCTGAAAACTAGTTCGCCGCGAAATCCGCACGGCAAGGTGGATGTGATCGCCCTGAAACGAAACCTGTTCGACCTTCACCCGAAACCTCGCGGAATATTTGCGCAAAATCGCGTTCGCAAGCGCGAACCGTCGATGCGTTCGAAAGCCGCCAACGAGCCGCGATCGATTTGCTTTGAAAACGAGATGGATCGGCTCGCACGTCGAGAGCGGTCGCTCGCTTCGCCCATCGCGTTTGGTCCGCAAGCTTCCGCCGTAAGAAAATCGATGATTCCAAGCAGTTTTCCGAAACGTAGTTTGGCGCATGTGACCGGTACCCCCACAAGAACAAGGGTGCAGGAAAGGAGCGGCGGCCGAGGGCCACACACAGAGCTCCGGGGCGGCAAATATCCGTCGGTCGGAGCACACCGCCCCCTAGTTAGCGGCTGTCCCGGTGCTAAATAGCTAAGATGAGGGGGTTTTAACGGGGGGCAAATGCTTGAATCGATTTGCCTTTTGGTCCCTCCTATGGGAACACTTGAGCCCTCAAAAACTCACGAAGTGCGAAGAGTCGCGAAAACTCCACTTCAGTGCATACGGGTTAGGCGGATAGAGCGCTGTCGCGGTTTCGGAGACGAAATCATCAGCACTGGGAAACGCTCCCGAAAGGATATGTCAGATGGCAGGACCGAAGATCGAGCTCACAGTTACAAAACGCGAAACCGGCAAACACGCCTCACGCACTAGTCGTGTCGGTGGATGGATTCCAGGAGTGGTCTATGGACCACAAACGAAACCACTCAACGTTTTGACGGACGAAAAAACTCTCACAAAATATGTTGGCCGTAAGTTCGAGGCGACGATCTTCAATTTGAAGTCAGACGTTTCGGGTCTCAACAACATTTCAGTTCTGCTTCGTGACGTTCAGGTTCACCCGCTCACTCGTCGTCCCGTTCACATCGATTTCTACGCTCTCGATATGAATGCGAACATCACGGTCAGCATCGGTCTGCGCTTCGACGGAAAGCCGATTGGTCTTTCTTCGAGCGGCGTTCTCGAACTCATCATGCGTGAGATCGAAATCGAATGTAAGCCAAACGAAATTCCATCTGAAATCGTTGTCGACGTTTCGAATATGGATGTTGGCGACGCTCTTCACGTTTCCGACGTGAAAGTACCAGCAGGAATGAAAATCGTTTCGCTTCCAACTCTGACTCTCGCAACCGTTTCGGTTATGAAAGAAGAAGAAGTTGTGGCGCCAACGGCAGAAGCGACTGCAGCAGCAGCGGCAGCGGCGACTCCAGCAGCAGCAGCAGGAAAAGCTCCTCCAGCAGCACCAGGTGCAGCAGGAAAAGCAGCTCCAGCAGCAGCGGCGGCAGCTCCGGCAGCAGCGAAGAAGAAGTAATTTTCGGCTATCAAATAAATGGAGTGAGCAGGAGCGCGGGCCCTACTGCGTAGGGTGCGCGACAGCGAACGACAGCGCAGGCGAAGCCGAAGCGAAAGTAGTGGCCGCGAGATTTTCTCCGGCCATTTTTATTTGGGGTGGAACCAATGTATTTGATCGTAGGTCTCGGCAATCACGGCGCAAAGTACATGCTAAACCGGCACAATATCGGCTTCATGGCGCTCGACCGATACTTCGAATCGGCCGGTGGAAAACCGAATTGGAAAGTCGACGGCAAAGCGCTCGTCACAAAAGCGAAGATCGAATCGAAAGAAGTCATTTTCGTAAAACCGCAAACCTACATGAATCTCAGCGGCGAAGCGGTCCGACCGATCATGGATTTTTATAAAATCAGTCTCGAAAACGTTCTGATCGTGCACGACGAACTCGATATCGGTTTCGGCGCCATCAAGGTTCAAAAGAACCGCGGTCCCGGCGGCCACAACGGACTTAAGAGCCTCAACGAACACTTTGGCTCGCAAGACTACAGTCGCCTAAAGCTGGGCGTCGGCAAACCGCCGGATAATCGCTGGGACATCGCAAACTGGGTGCTTTCTAACTTCTTCGACGACGAAGTTCCAAAGTTAACCGAGTTTCTCGACACGGCAGGAGACGCCATCGAGAGCTTCGTGTTAAACGGATATGACAAAACAGCGACGAAATTTACGCGCAGCTCGTTCACAGAACAAATCGCGCAAGAAAAACTCGCTGCAGAAAAAGCAGCAAAAAAAGAAGCTTACTTGAAAGCGCAACCCGCTGACCGCAGAAGCCCAGTGGGTGATGACACAGTAAAAACTGACACGAAGAAGGATTTAAAAAAATGAGCTTACAAGTCGGAATCGTCGGCCTTCCAAACGTCGGGAAATCTACTCTCTTCAACGCTTTGACTTCGGCGAAAGCGGAAGCGGCAAACTATCCATTCTGCACGATCGACCCTAACGTCGGCGTTGTGACCGTGCCTGATGAACGCTTGCGGAAAATCAGCGAACTCATCAAACCAAAGTCGCTCGTTCCGACAACAATGGAGTTCGTCGATATCGCAGGACTTGTCGCCGGAGCCTCCAAGGGTGAAGGCCTCGGAAACCAATTCTTGGGTCACATTCGTTCGACGGACGCAATTACTCACGTCGTACGTTGTTTTGACGATCCAAACATCATTCACGTCTCTGGAAGTGTCGAACCGCTCCGCGATATCGGAGTCATCAATACAGAATTGATTCTCGCCGACCTCGACTCGGTTGAAAAACGAATTCAAAAAATTGAGAAACTCGCAAAATCGGGCGCAGATAAAAATGCGAAACGCGACTACGACGCTTTGAAACGTGTTGCGGATGCACTGAACAGCGACAAGCCTGCACGAAGTGTCGAGCTGAACGAATTCGAGCGTCCGGTTGTGAACGACCTGCACCTCCTTACGATGAAACCCGTGCTCTACGCCTGCAACGTTAATGAAACGGACATGGCCGCCGGCGGAAACGACTGGTCGCGCTCTGTTGAAGCTCATGCGAAGGCTGAAGGTAACAACGCGATTCTGATTTGTTCGTCGATGGAAGCCGAGATCGCTCTGCTGCCACCAGAAGATCGCGCCGAATTCTTAAGTGCGATTGGAGCGACCGAGCCAGGTTTGAACCGATTGATTCGAGAAGCTTACAAACTTCTCGGCCTCTACACGTATTTCACTGCGGGCGAAAAAGAAGTTCGCGCGTGGACGATTCGTCGAGGCACAAAAGCTCCAGGCGCCGCGGGTGTCATTCACACTGATTTCGAAAAGGGATTTATTCGGGCCGAGACTTATCACTCGGACGACCTCTTCACTTTGAAAACGGAAGCCGCCGTAAAAGAAGCCGGCAAATACCGGCTCGAAGGCAAAGAGTACGAAGTAAAAGACGGCGACGTCTTGTTCTTCCGCTTCAACGTCTAGCGGATCAAACCGACGAACTAAAAGATAAATCGGCCTCCGACAACGAGGCCGCTAAGTTCAACAGATCCAT
>JAYSYF010000180.1:0-14599 GCA_043716655.1 Bdellovibrionales bacterium
GATGGGCCAACCGGAACTATTTCTAGAGTTTAAAAGAGGCGAAGGCCGAGCTCGTCACCTCCGGGTGACGCAACGGAAGATCTTTGTCATCGGCTCATCTAAGAGTGCGAACTTACGCATTGGTGGCGCGGACATTCTTGGTTGCCACGCAGCTCTTCAATTCATTAAGGGCAAGTGGATCTTGAAAAACCTTTCTGTCGACGGCGCAGAAGTGCTCGTCAACGGTAAGCCAGTCGTTGAAGCAATTATCGATGAAACGGCAGAAGTGACGATCGGTGGAAACCGAATCGATCTCTTTTCGAAAAAACGCGATGGCCATCTGTTTCAAACGGAAGCCGTTAAAGCTGCCGTCGCAACAGGTCCACTGACCATGCATCAAATTGTCGTCACTTCGTTGACTGGCAATGTGATTAAAACGGTTGTCTTAACTTCGAAAGAGTCATTCCGATTTAACGACGGCGAACGAACATCTAAGTTTGCGCCACCGGCGTCGGGTGACTGGATTGAAACGACTGTCGGTAAACGAGTTGTTCGTCAACGCCTGGTATCCGAGCAAGGCGTGGCTATAGCTTCAAAAATCGCTGTCGATGGCGACATGAAAAAACCGGTCATCGCTGCGGTGCTGCTGATGCTCCTCATGCTTGGTACGGCTTTGTTAATTCCAAAACCAGAACCGACCATGGTCGCACTCGATCAAAAGTCTATCGACATGATCTTGAACGCGGACGCGATTAAGAAGAAGCGTGTCGAAGCGAAGAAGGTCACGCAAGCGGCGAAACAACGTGCGGGTGGGTCAACAGAGGCTCAACAAGCTCCGAACCTCGCTGTTGCTCAACCGGATCAATCGATGGCGCCGGTACAATCCGCGAAAGCGACAGCGGCCCTGACGTCGATCCGAAATTCTGGTCTGTCAGCGCTCATTGGTAAAATTGCGAAACGTGCGAACAAGAACGGCATCATGATTGCCGCTCAAGGTACGACTGCGGATAACAAAAACGCGGGTCGCGCATTCTTCAGCAACGGGACGACGACAACTGGTGGTGGTGGAGCAGCGGCAACCGCTGGCAACGCCTATCGCTTGGGCGGTATCGCGACAAGAGGCAAGGGCGGCGGCGCGACGGGCGTTCGTGACGGTACCGGTCTCGCGGGCGGAACTGTCGGAACTGGCGACGTTGCGATGGTAGATGAAGAAACAGTTATCGAAGGCGGACTCGACCGTGACGTGATCGCGGATGTTATCCGACGTAACCTCGGTCAGATTCGTTACTGCTACGAGCGTCAGTTGAGCTCGAATCCCGAACTCTACGGCAAACTTCTCGTGAAGTTTACAATCAATGCCGGCGGTTCGGTGATGGAGCCAAAGATCGACAATACGACGCTTAAGAGCGCGATGGTTGAAGGCTGCGTTCTGCGGCGTATGGCGGGCTGGAAGTTTCCTCTGCCAAAGGGCGGGACTCAGGTTCGAGTAAGCTATCCATTCTTGTTTAAAGCTCTCGACTAGCTTAAGAGAAGCCATGCCGGCTTCTTCGTTTTTACCGCGAACCGATTACTCGAAGCTCAAGCCAGCTTTTTACCATGCCGTTTCGCCAGCGAACTTTCCAGAAACCAAACTTCGGTTTTGGAATGACCGTTGGGCAAAACGAATTGGTCTCGGCGAACTAACGGCTGAAGAAAAAATCCGACACTTCGCGAGATTCGAAGCATTCGCGGGAGCTCAGAGTTCTCCACTCGCGATGAAATATCACGGACACCAGTTTCGTCACTACAATCCGCAGATCGGCGATGGTCGCGGGTTTTTGTACGCTCAGTTGGAAGATCCCATCGATCACCGGTTGCTCGACTTCGGAACGAAGGGCAGCGGACAAACACCGTACTCTCGCGGCGGAGATGGACGACTGACACTGAAGGGCGCAGTTCGTGAAGCGCTCGCAACTGAAATGCTCGAAGCCTTAGGCGTGAACACTTCGAAAACATTTTCGTTTTTCGAGACTGGCGAACATCTTCATCGTGGCGACGAACCGTCGCCGACTCGTTCGGCCGTGCTTACGAGGCTTTCGCACGGTCACATTCGGTACGGCACATTTCAGCGACTCGCGGTCACGGATGAAGTTCAGTTGATGAACGAGCTCGTCGCGTATTCGATTCGCGTTTATTTTCCGGGATTGAAAGAGGTCAGCGAAAGTGAGCGTCACTTTGCGCTGTTAGAGAAAATCATTGCTGGTGCTGCCGATCTCGCCGCGAGCTGGATGATCGCTGGTTTTGTCCACGGGGTTCTGAACACAGACAACATGAACATCACGGGCGAAAGCTTCGACTACGGTCCGTGGCGTTTTCTTCCGTTTTACGATCCGTCCTTCACTTCTGCTTATTTTGACCACGAAGGATTGTACTCGTACTCGCGACAGCCCGAAGCTGTTTACTGGAATCTCGATCAACTCGCGCGGTCACTTCACGTCATGGTGCCAGCGGGACAAGAGAGTGAGTGGCAAGAACGTTTCGTAGCGCTCCTTGAAAAATACCCGACTCTCTTTCAAGCATCCTTGGTCAGACGGTTCTTCGATCGACTTGGCTTAGTTCCACCAATGGACGACAAGGTGAGTGAAGAATTATTCGTTGCCGCGTTCAGTGCTTTGGGGGAATCGAAAACTCCCTATGAGGATTTCTTTTTTGATTGGTACGGCGGTTCACTTCGCAAGTCGAACGACGGTGGCAAAGCGAACGGCAAATATACGTCTGCCAAACCATTAGCATTCAAGGCACTGATCGAGAAGCTGCTGGCCGGCGATATAGTAAAACAAAAGCCCGAGACTGCAGAAATTCTAAAGTCCGTATATTACACGAACGGAATTCCCGAATCGATGTTGATCGACGAAGTCGAATCGATTTGGCGGTCCATCGACAAAGCCGACGACTGGGCTCCCTTCCATGCGAAGATTGCATCCGTTCGCGAACGCGGGAGGATACATGGTCACGGAATCTGAGGTTGAAGCACCGCTTGTGATTCATAATCTTTCTGTTTTGTTTCAGAACGACGACTTTATCGCGATTCATAAGCCGCCCGGTTTGCACGTTCATCAGCCAGAGATGGCGAGACGAAGAGTGCCCCGCGAGATGACGGTGCTGTGGACATTGCGTCGCCAAATCGAAAAATATCTTTATCCCGTGCATCGTCTCGACGTCGCGACCGAAGGCGTGTTGATCATGGCGTTTGAAGGAAAAATCGCGGGCGTTTTGCAAAAAGAGTTTCAGGGTGGCAGCACGAGAAAAACCTATCACGCCATCTGTCGTGGTTGGACCGAAGACGAAGGCAGAATCGATATCCCACTCGAGCGAGATTCGAACGGCAGTCTAGCCGATGCCGTAACGACGTATCGCACGCTCGCCCGAGTTGAACTTCCACAAGCGGTCGGAAAACGTTATCCGACGGCACGTTATTCGCTCGTCGAAGCCAAGCCTGAAACGGGGCGCTGGCATCAGTTGCGGCGACACCTGGCGCGCTCACATCACCCAATCATCGGCGACCGCGAACATGGCGATTCACACCACAGTCGGTTTTTCCGCGAGACGTTAGGACTTCCAGGTTTGTGGTTAAGAGCGGCAGAATTGAAGTTCTCGTACCGCGATCAAGACTTTAAGTTTTCGGCTCCAATGACGGATCGATGGGTCAAAGCCGGTTTGGAACTTGGTTTCAAAACGGAAGACCTTCTGGGATCCGAATTGGCAGGGAAGGAAGTATGAGCACCCACGATGCATCTTCAGGACGCGACGATTTGAATGAGTTCGACTGCGATGGATATCGCCCGATCCATCACGCGATTCTTGCGGGTTTCGCTGATGGTCTTCCTCGCGCTCGCGATCTTATTCACGCGGGTGCAATGCTGAACGCGCCGACCGAGAGCGGTGACGGCGCACTTGTACTTCTTTGCAAAGCACTGCGTGATGCCGAGGCTGCACTCTGGGTTGAACCGTTGCTCGAGTGGGGCGCTGAACTGATTGATCGCGATAAAAAGGGATGGTCAGCACTTCACCATGCCGTCAGCCGCGAAATGGTTCAAACGATTGCGAAGCTGATGGAAGCTGGCGCCGATCCGTTTTTAAAAGCGATCGACGGGACTCGACCCGTCGATCTTGCTGATAAATTGAATCCAGCTCGCGAAGATATTCGCGAGCTGTTGAAAGTGCAGAAAATCCGCTAGCACGAAAGACGAGCGCTATCCGACTACTCCAGTGACGGTCCTCGCATATTGAGGTTCGGCCTGTAAGGGCTCGGCGCTGGCTCCTGCCACACCAGCAAGAACCCAATCCGCTGGAGTTTGAGCTTTAAGCTTCTTAAATTTTGAACGACCCGATTTGCTAAGTTTGAGACTGACAATGGTTTCTCCGTTTTCTAGATTTTTTTCTGCTGAGATGAAGTCGCTCGCTCCGAGTGTCACGCCATGCGATTCCGCGATTGCGAAAATCGGTAGCGCCGAAACTAAAAGGGCGACTGAATAAAGACGTAAGTTCACGTTTGCCTCGTTGTTCGAAGTGAATTCCGAAATAACTTTTTTAGCTATTGTTAGGCGGCGTCGTGAAGACGAGGCGGGCTGAGGCCCGTAGGAGAAAAGCGAACGAGGGTATTTGAGAATCGAAATTCATGGCCGGGAAGAGCGCCAGAATCTTGTGGCGCCATCTTCTTGCAGCAAGCTGCTTTCGCCAGCGAATCAGATGCGGCATCCGTGACGTCAGGTGCAACCAACGCCGACGAAACGGCCGACGAATCTTCGCCCAAGCAAGTGCCACGCGACGTCGACGCTTTCGCTTCTGGCGAATGACCTAGGCCCATACAAATGAGCGGACAAATTAGTGAAGTAAAGGCGGCAAGAATTCTCACTGATTTAAAGATGAGTCGGCTTTAGAAGCTGTCAATGCGACGGCTGAAATTCCTGCGTCCATGCTCTGAAACGCTCCATATCCGAGGTGAGCGACTTTGAGGGTGCACGACCGGCGTTTGAGGGCACGGGCTGCAATTCGTAAATAACCCAGGTGGCATCCGGACCGAAGGTTGCGGCCATCATTAAGAGCGAGGTTTTGCGGCGATCCGATGGATTCGAAACGAGCCAGCTTCCGACGCGAGCGGCGTGACCTGCAATTTCGGTCAGCGCCACGTCGTCGCCATTGAATGGCTTAAGATTTGGCGACTTCGCGACGGCTCCTGCCCACTTCAAGAATTGTCGATTCATTTGGGCGGGAGTTACCGCAGAAGTTCTGACAATGGTCACTGTCGATGTGTCATCCGAATATGTGTCCGATAAATCTGCGCCGGCAATGCTTGCCGTTTGCACGTTCTGATCGCGTTTCAAAGTTGGTCGGAAGTAAGCACGGTACGGAGTTTTAACTTCGTCCGATGAAGCACCGGCAGAGACGAGTACGAGATCGGCAAGGCTCTGAAGGAATGGGAGGCGACCTGGGTCAGCCGACCAAACGTTGACCCCATAAAAATCGTTGCCGACTTCGATCCACTGACTTGTTGAAATCGCGCCGGGTTCGGAATCGTTTTCAGTTTCAAATCGGCAAATGGAACTCGCGTCTTGGAAGAAACCTTTTTTTCTAATCGCGATGGCCGTCGTCTCGTCGCTCGATGTAACGGTCTTCTTTTGAAAAACCGCACAACGTGCGGGGGAAGGCCGCGATGTGAACGCCGCGCGATTCGTCTTGGAGTCGTTCCAAGACCCTTCGGTTTCGAGTCGCTCGACGAGGCTAAGTGTTCGAGTCTCGACGAGTTTGCGTCCGCGGTAAGCGGCGAGCGAACCTTCGAGTGAACGTTTTCGTTTTTGAACTGTGACGACGAGATCTCCACCGACCGATGAACAAGCTGTCGCCGCAGTTTCGCCGTCGTCAGATCGTTCACAGTTTTGGAAGTTCTCGGGAAGCAGCATCGTGAAAGAAGTTGCACCCAATAGCGCGCGCATCCACTTCATACCGGTCGGGCGAAGTTTGATATCATTGAAGCTTTGAATCGATGGCTTCGTCCATTTGTCTGCGGATTTGCGGGCGAGCCGTTTCGCGCGATCGGCAAAATCTTTGCGTGCGTCTGCCGTCGCAAGAAATGGAACTCCCGCTCGTGCGAGTACATCGGCTTCTGGCGTTAAAATTCCGAAATTCAGATTCTGACCGTCGCGTTCAAATTGGTAAACGACGCCGACGGCTTGGCCATAACGATTGATGATCGGTCCGCCGCTGTTTCCAGGACTGATCGCTGCATCGATCTGCACTTCATTCCAGCCGGAAGGATGTTGGCGAAGTGCGCTGACGACCCCGGTGGATATCGAAAAATCGAGTCCGCGGGGATGGCCGATGGCGACGATCGATTCGCCTGGCGAAACTTCGTCAGATTCAAGAGGAAGAATCGACTTTGACACATGGTCGACTTTTAACAAGCACAAGTCGACTCCGCGATCGTCGCCGCATGCGCCGATCTTCGCCGCACGAAAAATCTTACCGTTCGCAAGTTTGACGGTCATCTCGGTGCCAGGGTGAACGAGGAAGGGGCGAATCACGTGAAGGCTCGTCGCGATTTCTCCCTTCGCGCTATAAAAGAAACCGCTGCCGACGCCTAACGATGCACCTTGCAGGGTTACTTCGATTCGAACGACAGCATCTTTGTAACGTTTGAAAATCGTGTCCGGCGCAAGATCTTTCGATTCAGGCGGCGCTGGTTTTTTCACAGGTGGCGCAGCAATCGGAGTAAAAGTCGGCGCGGCGAAAGCACTCGGTGCAACCGATAGGGTAAAGAGCAAAAAAATGTGCAAAATAGCTATTGCGGCCGACTTCGACATCTCTTGCTGTATCGGAATAAGTCATGGGACCATTGAACGAACCCTGACCTAGGTCGCTCTACTTTCGGAGACTAAATGTCCATCGCCATCCGTTCAAAAATCGACTGGGTGATATTCGATCTCGGCGCCGTTCTTATCGACTGGAACCCACGCTATGCGTTTCGGCGGATGCATGCGGAACTTGGTCTAGCCCCGACTGTCGTCGAGGAAAAAATCGAAACCTTTCTATCGACCGTCGCGACCGGCGCATGGAACTCGCAAATGGATGCCGGAACTCTTTTTCAGAGTGCGATCGACGAGCGCGCAAAAGAATTTCCCGAGTGGCGAGCTTGGCTTCAAATGTGGCGCGACGAGTGGCCAACAATGATGCGCGAACTCGTTCCCGGTGCGCTCGACGTTTTTCAGAAAGTGGTGCAGAGAAAAAATGCCGGAGTAATCAAAGGCGTTCTTGCGCTTAGCAATTGGGAAGCAAACACGTTCAAAATCGCCCGAGCACGATTTCCCTTTCTCGAGCAATTCGACGGCCGCTTGATTTCCGGTGAAGAACGCTTCATCAAACCGGATCCGGCGTTCTTCCGACTGTTAGAGACCCGCTATGGAGTGAATCCACAACGGGCGATATTCATTGACGATTTACGCAAGAATACTCAAGTTGCAGAAGGCCTGGGTTATCAGGTGCATCTTTTCGAATCGGCAGAATTGCTTCGAGCTGATCTCAAGTCGCGAGAAGTTATTTGAAGGCACGGAATCTTTTTGAGGGGTCAACATCATGAGCGCAAATTTTGTAACGAAACCTGTCCGCGACCGAGAACGTGGCGGCGCTGAAAAGTCCGACGACGGTCGATCCTCCGGCGGCGCTGGAAACTATTGGATATTGAAGTTGACGATTTTAGCGTCGCTCGCGGCGTTGACTGTTATGATTCTCGGCCTCGTAAAGCCGGTGTTGATGGCGGGACTTTTTGCTGCGACCCTTTATCCGTTTCATATCAAGCTCCAATCTCGCATTAAGTCCAATGGCATCAGGGCCGCTCTCTTGACGACGGGTTTCGCTATTTTGTTTCTTTTGCCGGTTGGCGCCGTCGTTTTCATGGCTTCGAGCGCAGGTCTTAAAAAATTGAAGAACTTGCCCGAAGATTGGACGTCACAAATTCAAATCGAACCTTTGATTGCGAAAGTGGAAGGTTATCTTCCGTTCGAGCACGATGAACTGATGAAACACCTTCGAGACGCGGGAACCTCAATCGGGAGAACGGCGTTGTCATGGTTGCAAGGGCTTTTGACGGATCTGCCGATGTTAATCGTTGTGAACGTGGTCATCTTGTTTGGCATCTACGTCATCTTGTTTCACGCCAAAAAAATTCTTGCGTGGCTGCATCGGCTCTCGCCCGTGTCTCATTCCAAAACCGAACGGTTTTTTGAAGTCGTAGGGGGTCTTTCCTCCTCAAGCGTTCTTGCTACAATTGCATCGGGTTTCGTTCAGGCTGTGATTCTGGGAATCGTGTTGGCGGTCATGAGTTTCCCAGGCGCCGTTTTGATTACGATGGCAGCATTCGTTTTATCTTTTGTACCACTCATTGGTACGGCGCCGGTTTCGCTCTTCTTGATCGGTTCGGCTGCGATCGCAGGTGATTGGACTCAAGTGACCGTTTTTGCTATCACCGCACTGGTTGTCGGAGTCAGCGATAACATCGTCAGGCCTTACGTCTTATCAGATACCGCGAAACTCAACGCTTTCATCGGTTTTGTTGCGGCCGTCGGGGCTCTCGAGACCATGGGATTCTATGGACTCTTCCTAGGTCCCGTCGTGGCTGGAGCCGTCTTAAAATTAGTTGAGTTGGTACACGAAGAGAGAAAAGCGTAAGCTATCAATACAATGAGTGCAGATTTTGATTTGATCGTGATTGGTTCGGGACCCGGTGGACAACGAGCCGCCGTCCAAGCGGCGAAGCTGGGAAAAAAAGTTCTCGTTGTCGAGAAAGACAAACTCGGCGGAGCTTGCCTACAACTCGGAACCATTCCGTCGAAGGCACTTCGCGAATCCGCGTTGATGGCAAAGCCCGGTGAGCTTTCATTGATGGGTGTCATGGAGCGCACGCGGCGCATTATTAATGAAGAACGTCACATTATCGAAAATCAATTAGATCGAAACCACGTCGAAGTTGTCGAGGGCACGGGATCTTTCCACGACATGAATACGGTGATTGTCGAGAACGACGGCACCGCAACTCGATTTACGGGACGTACTATTGTGATTGCGACGGGTACGCGTCCGCGTCGACCAAAAGAATTCGACTTCGACGGCTTCACCGTGTTCGACAGCGACACCGTTCTTGAAATGAAATTTCAGCCGCGCACGATGCTTGTCATTGGCGCCGGTGTCATCGGCGTTGAGTACGCTTCGATCTTCGCCCGCACCGGTGTTCGGGTCACGCTTCACGATTCGCGTCCCGAGCTTTTAAAATCCATCGATCAAGAAGTCGTCTCGTCGTTGATAAAACAGCTCAAAGCTTCGGGCGTAATCATGCGCCTGGGCGACAAATTAAACAAAGTAGAAACAGTTCCCGGCGAAACCGGACGCGCGTGGCGTGCTGACGCTTCATTCACAAAAGATGACGAGACTGTCGTCGAACGATTCGATGCCGTGCTTGTTTGTCAGGGTCGGACTGGAAACTTCGAGAAGTTGAATTTGAGCAAGGCGGGGCTCGCAGCCGACGATCGCGGTTCGCTGAAGGTGAACCGAAACTATCAAACTGCGGTCCCAAACATTTATGCCGTCGGCGACATCATTGGGGCACCAGCGCTTGCGGCGTCTTCGGCCGAGCAGGGGCGCTTGGCTTCTCTGCATGCGTTTGAAAATCTACCGGCCGAGTTTCCCGATACTTTCCCCTATGGGATTTATACGATTCCCGAAATTTCGACGGTGGGTATGCAAGAGGAAGAATGTAAAGCCAAAGGCATTCGGTATGTCGTCGGCAAAGCCTCTTACGCGGAACTCGCGCGCGGAAAAATGATCGAAGACGAATTTGGATTCTTGAAACTGATCGTTCACGCAAAAACCCGGCGAATCATCGGAGTTCATGTGATCGGTACGGGCGCCACAGAACTCGTGCACATCGGTCAGGTTGCCATGGCCTTCGGCGCGCAGATCGACTTCTTCGTCGACAACGTCTTCAACTACCCAACACTCGCGGAAGCCTACAAAGTCGCCGCCTATAACGCTCGAAACAAACTTTGAGACTGATTCGAGTGGTTCTATACTGAACCGGCCGGGGTCAATTTTAGGCCGGTTCAGTAGAGAACCACTCGAATCATCCGCGCTTCTTGTTTCTCGTTAGTTGGGGAGGGGAGAAGACCGGCAATGTTTTCCGCTGCATGTCGGACATCACTCGGGATGTCCTGGGTTTCGGGGCTCTTTTCTGGACATGTCCAACTACTGCTAACGGTTGCTCCGTGAGGCGTTGTCATTCGATTAGAAGCAGGTAGATGATTGGAAACGGTTGCTCTTTGAACCGGATTTCGCTGCTCTGCAGTAATGCTTCGCAGCACGATTCGATCCTCAAAGGCACCCCGCGGTTAGTAACCCCTGGTGTTTGGTGAAACTAAAGAAGTTACTGATCTCGAAGAGGCTCCCAAAGAGCCTCTTTTTTTTTGACGCAAATCTTTCAGTCTTGGCTTCAAGCTCAACCGTGCTAGTCGCATGGGCATGGCTACGTCCGAAACCCTCAAACCCGCGCCAAAGAAGCGTTTGCCAGCACCACGTGCTGCAGGCTCTGTCGCGCCGAGTGTTTCGAAAGCACGTGTAACAACCACGAATTCTGGCAGTGCGGAAGCGTCTGTTGTTGCGGATGCCGCAGCAACGAAGCTCGCGGAAGATCTCGGTAAGTATCTCGCGCTCAGCGATGATCCACGTCGCCGCCTAAAGTTCGTCGCGAGCAAAACCGGCATTCACGAAAAAACATTGAACCGAATCGCACAGAGACAGAACCGTCCAACGTACATGACGGTTTTCAAAGTTTATCGTCATTTGTTGAATGAGGCTGACGACGCGAAACTTCTGGCTCGTGTTCCAGCGGAAATCGCGACGTATCTCGAGAAGGCGAATCCACAGAGTTTCGAGACTGATAAAATTTATTCTCCGGGTCTCGAAAAAGAACTCCATGCCAATCCGATCGCTGCAGAAATCGTAATTCTCTGCGCGACCGGACCTTTGAAAACTAGTTTCATCAAAAAACGCTTCGGCGATTATGGCCTTACGGTTGTCGCGTCACTCGTTGAGCGCCAGGTTTTGAACGCAGTTTCTCATGACCAGGTTTGCAGCGGCAAAGTTCAGCTGAACATGTCGCCAGAAGCGATCGTGTCGTTTGGGATCCAAATGAGCCGCTCGTATCTGCGACCTCAGGTTGCATATGAGACCGGCGAGAACTTCATCGGCTTTTACGCTGAAGGTTTAACAGAAGAGGCCCGCCAGAAATGGCTCGCGATCGATGCCGAGGCTTTTGAGAAAAAAGTGTCGTTGGCAAAACTGCCTGAAAATCGGGGCGATTTGAGAGCATTCACGTTTTACGCTACAGACGTTGTCGATACTGGGGAAACAAAGTGAAAAAGTTAGTTTTGTTCTGTGCGATCGCCACTCAGATTTTGACACTTATCGCATCGTCGAGCGGTTTCGCAGGTGTCGGCGGATCAGGCGGCGGACCACGAGCGGTTTCGCATGTTAGCGTTGAAGTTTGCTCCGATAGCCCGGGCAAGATCTGCGCTTCGGTCACTTACGTCATTCGAGTCGACGGCCCAACCACTTGGAGCTGCAATATTCTTCAGGAAAACTCGAGTGAAGTTCCTTGCCCACCAACTAAAGGTGTACCGATCTGGCTCGAGAAGTTAAACGAAGCTTACCAGTAGAAAAAGACTTTCAAACTGTGAAATACAAAACAAAAACGGCGAGCTGATGCTCGCCGTTTTTGTTTTCGGGTCGGCATTTGTTTCGTTTGAAACAAATGCCGCGTCGTTTGGAGAAATCGCTGCTATGTCAGAGCGCGGCCGACGATTTCGCCTACGTTATTCGAAAGTGCGGCGTGTTTCGCGATTCTTTCGAGTTCGGTTTTCATCATCGCGCGACGACTTGGTTCAAATGTTTTCCATTGATTGAAGGCCGATACGAGTCTCGAGGCGACCTGTGGGTTACGTGCATCGACGTCAAGAACCTGATCCGCAATGAATCTGTATCCTTCGCCGGATTTCTCGTGGAAGGCCAATGTGTTGAATTTAGCGAACGCGAGCAAGAGAGAATAAATCTTGTTCGGATTGTTTTTGTCGAAAACCGGATCCGACATCAACGCTTTCACTTCGTTCAAAGTTGGAGCACCCGGTGCGATGGCTCGCATTGAAAGCCATTTGTTCATGACGAGTGATTCGTCTTTCCACTTGGTGCGGAATTCTTCAAGTGCGGTCAGTCGTGCGGGTTGTGTCGAGCGGTTCAAAGCGTCGAGGGCTCCGAGCTCCGTCGTCATGTCTTTCGCTTCACGTCGTTGCTTCAAAGCTTTCTCGAGGTCGCGAGCGTCATCTAGGAGGCAAAGATAAAACAGCGAGGTGTTTCGTAACGCCCGCGTGCCCTGCGCCTTTGAAGACAGGCCTGTTGCAGCGTCGGCCGAGAGACGATCATAGATTTTTTCGAAACTCGAGCGATGAGCCTTCGCAATCGATTTCATAAGTCCATCATGCGCTTTGAACACAGCCTCGACGTCGACGACGTCGAAGAATTGGGCGATGTAGTTTTCGGACGGCAATTGCAAGACGAAGCTTGTGAAAGCCATGTCCACGCTCTCGTCGCCGGCGGCCGCCTGATTCAAGAGCGGTCGAAGCGATTCGACCAGGGCAGTTTCGAGCGACGTAACTGCAGCGTCAGCGGAGTTTCCGGCCGCTACTTTAGTTTTCAGCGTCTTCAACATTAAATGTTGAGTCGCTTCCCAACGTGCGACGGGATCTGAATCGTTAGCGATGAGGAAGCTGAGTTCCTCGACCGAAAATTCGCACTCGGCTTTAACTGGCGCAGAAAAACCGCGAAGCAATGAAAGAACCGGCTTCTCGCCAATTTCCTCAATCGTAAATGTTTGTTCGGGTTTTGTGAGTTCGAGAACACGGGTCGGTATGAGATCGACACCGCCACCGGTTTCCGGATCGCGGCCCAAGAGTCCGATCGCAACCGGAATTAAATAAGGCTTCTTTTCGGGCTGTCCAGCAGTTGGAGCGCAAGATTGTTTAATCGTGATCTCAAACTTTTTCTCGCTGGGCAAAAATCGCGTTGTGACTTTGATCACCGGCGTTCCAGCCTGGTCGTACCAGTTTTTGAACTGAGTAAAGTCGCGGCTTCCGCCAGTCGCTTTGACTCCTTCGGACATAGCGAAAATGAAATCGTCAGTCGTTACGGCTTGCCCATCGAACAACTCGAAATACTTGTCGGAACCTTTTCGGAAGGCCTCGCGACCGATCAAAGTCTCGATCATCCGAATAACTTCCGAACCTTTTTCGTAAACGGTCATCGTATAGAAGTTGTCGATAGCCAGATAAGAATTCGGTCGCACGGGATGTGACATCGGGCCCGAATCTTCCGCAAATTGATGAGTGCGAAGGCGAATCACATCTTCAATTCTTTTCACCGCGCGTGAACCCATATCGGCAGAGAATTCTTGATCGCGGTAAACAGTCAGACCTTCTTTCAGCGAAAGCTGAAACCAATCGCGACAAGTTACGCGATTGCCGGTCCAATTGTGAAAGTACTCGTGACCAACGACGGCTTGGATATTCGAAAAATCTTTATCGGTCGCAGTTGATGGTTCCGCCAAAACGTAGTTCGCATTGAAGACGTTGAGGCCCTTGTTCTCCATAGCGCCCATATTGAAATCATCGGCGACGACGATCATGAAGACGTCGAGATCGTATTCGAGACCGAATCGCTCTTCGTCCCACTTCATCGATTTCTTCAGCGAGTCCATCGCGTGCACGCAGCGTTTTTCCAAACCTTTGCGGCAATAAATCTCGAGAGCGACGTCTCGGCCCGACATCGTCTGGAAAGAGTCGCGGAGACAACCGACGTCACCAGCGACGAGCGCAAAAAGATAACAAGGCTTCTTGTGCGGATCGAACCAAGTCGCTTCATGCCGACCGTTCGGCAATTCGCGCGTACTCGTGCGATTCCCGTTCGATAAAAGAATTGGATATTTTGCTTTGTCGGCTGTCATCGTGACGGTGAAGACCGACATGACATCGGGACGATCGAGGTAGTACGTGATGCGACGGAAACTTTCAGCCTCGCATTGAGTACAGAACATTCCGCTCGATCGATACAGACCTTCGCACGCGAGGTTTTTCTGCGGCTCATTGACGACTTCGATTTCTAAAACTGGATTTGAAAGCTGGCCAACGCCAACAATTAACTTTTCGCCTTCGAACGAATACTGCGATTGTTCTGGGGTCGAACCCTCGGGAGCTTTCGCGCAGGGATTGCCGTCGAGTTTGACTCCCTTGAATTGTAGATTCTCGCCGTCAAGTTTGATGACTGATGCGCCAACGCCGTTACGCCGTTCAAATTTTAAAACCGAACGGACTCGGGCATGATCTTCGTGAAGGTCAAAGTCGAGGGTTGTTTCGCGAATCCAGAAGTCGGGCTGCTTGTAATCTTTGAGATAAACCATAGTGGTGAGCTATCGCGGCCCATGATGTCACGCAAGTGGTAGCGCAATGCAAATCGCAGTGCTACGTTCGCCTCATGGCAGAAACGATTTCGG
>JAYSYF010000019.1:0-2447 GCA_043716655.1 Bdellovibrionales bacterium
TCTCAATGAGACAATGGGACCACTGCAGATCCTGGGCGGCGCTGTGATTCTAACATCGGTCGCCTACAGCTCTTTTGCGACTATGCGGAAAACAGCGACCGCTTAACAGTTTTCAGCTAGTAGAGAAGAAATTCGGAACGATCCTGCTCCCAGATTTTTTCATCGCGCGCGCAACGATCCTCGAATTCTTCGATCGACCGAGACTTTCCGCCGTCGACCCACTCACGAAGAAACGAACTGCCATTGATAAGATCGATCGCCAGTCGGTCCTTCTCATACTCATAGTGAAAGTCGCGCCATATTTCGTATTTCGGATTCTCTAAACGCAAAGCTTTTAACCACAAAGCGACGAGACGATAAGGCTTGAAGGCGTCGTGGTCGTACGATCGATTATCGACGTGAATTTGAAAACCCGAAATAATCTTGCCGGCATGCTTCTGAAATGTCGGCTGAAAATAACATGGGCGAATCAAACAACCCTTCAGCCACTGCGGTGCAAGTTCGTGCATCAACGCAAGCACACGTCCTTGATCTGTCCCGTCGGTTCCTAAAGTTTCAAGTGGTCGCGTTGTGCCGCGACCTTCAGAAAGATTTGTTCCCTCAATCAACACCGTGCCAGGAAACGCGCGCGCCATTGAAACTGTGGCTGCGTTTGGCGACGGATTTACCCACGTTAAATCTTCCGATGGCCAACCATACTCGCCCTTAGCGTCGGGCCGGTACCCTTGCATTTCGACGACTTCGAGTTCGACGTCGATCTTCAATCGCTTCTTAAACCAGAGCGCTGCTTCACCGAGTGTCAGTCCGTGACGCATCGGCAAGCCTTCAGCACAGCCCACAAAGCTCACGAAACCTTTGACCAACAGAGTCCCCTCGATGGGGCGACCTGCGGGATTCGGTCGGTCCAGCACGATGATTTTTTTCTTATGCCGAGCGCCTTCTTCCATGACGTAAAAAAGGGTCGTCAAGAAGGTGTAGATTCGCGTTCCAACATCTTGAAGGTCAACAAGCAACACATCGAAAGAATTCATCATCTCCGCGTTCGGTCTGCGCACGTCGCCGTAAAGCGAATAGACCGGAACGTTCCACACAGGATCCGTATAAGTGTGGGTCTCTTGCATATTGTCTTGAAGTTCGCCGCGCATTCCGTGCTGTGGCCCGAAGGCGGCCGTCACTTTGAATTCACCCGTCTCTTTTGCGAACGCAATCAAAGCGTCCATCGAGTGTTCAAAACCAAATTTCGAATTTCGCTGGTAACTCACAGAAGCGGGATGCCCGAGCAGCGCGACTCGTTTGCCAGCGCATGATCGGCGAAGAGATTTATCGTGCAGAAAACGGTCGACGCCTAAGCGGAACACTAGGATCCCAACTCGAGAGTAAAACTCTCGCGCAAATGAAAATCAGGTTTCGCGCCACAGTGTGCAAGCGCCCAATAAAAAGGTTTTTCATCACCCTTCTCAAAGACGACCGCGGTCAACGACAGACTTAAAGTATCTGCTGCGATATTTTCTCCAAGCGCGAGATCAATTTGAAATCGCGCGCGATCTCCGACGGACGTTCGCTCAACGGTGGGAAACTCGGATTCGATATTTCTCATGCCCGCTCGATAATTTTCGAAGTCGTACGCAGCCCAATCGCCGTTCGGAGCAAAGTTCCATTCGGTGTAGGCGGTCGATGAACCCCCGACGAAACATTCCAAACATGTCGACTTCCAAAGCTCGTCTCTTCGTAGCGGATTCTCGTTGACGCCGGGGCAGCTCACCTCGGAAGCGTGATCGATTTCGAATCGAAGAGTAATCAAATCTGAATCCAAAATCCGGCGCGCACTCGCGCGAACCGAATGTTTCGGGCGGCGAGTTTCGCTAGGATGAAGAACAAGAGCCAACATGAAACTATCGTACAGTGACTCTCGTTTCCTCGAAGGTACTAATGCGCCGCGCCATGAGCTCGCAACGCAGCCGAGAAAGTACCAAGGTGAAGCGCCACGACCTTCGAAATTCCTCCGTCGGCATCGCGCTGGTAACCGCCTGCAAGATTGAACACGACTGGTATCGCAAGACGTTTTGCGATCGCAAACATCATCTCGTCTCTCGTCGCCAATTGTTCTGTCGTTAGGAGCCCTCCGAGCGGATCTTCAATGTGAGCGTCGACTCCGGCCGAATAAATTATCAGACCTGGAGCAAAACGGATCAGTTCTGCTTCAAGCGACTTCATTCGATCGAGATAGGCCGCGGCTTGGTCTGGTCGCTTAAACGTTTTTCCGAAACTGACGTGCAAGACGTTCGCAGCCAGACCCGTCTTCGCCAGTATTTCGTCTGTGCCATCGCCATAGTGATAATCGACGTCGATGATCGCAATTCGCTCCGTCAAATGGTGATGGAACAAATGCGCCGCGGTTACCATCAATCCGTTGAACGTACAAAAACCTGCGGCCTCATTCCACTTCG
>JAYSYF010000181.1:0-4839 GCA_043716655.1 Bdellovibrionales bacterium
CTCAACGAGTTTTTACCAATTCGTTTTCTAACGAGGGACTGAAGTCCGTTTTGAATGAAACCTCTGAATAGAGTCTCTTCTGCGAAACAGACCAGAAAGAGATTGTTCAATACCCACGCCCACCAGAGTTCAGGAAGCTTCGGGTCGAAGCGAACGAAACCTACGATCGTTGCGAGCGGAATGAAGATCGCAATCAAAAGTCCCGCCATCATCGCGATCATTTTGAAATGCGCCAAAGTCAGTCGGCCGGCTTCCTTTTTTCGAATGAAAAAAACAAAAAGAATGAGTCCAACGATCGTTTTGTCGAAGTTCAGATACATCTTGAAGGGCACGGCGTCTGGCGTGAATTTAACTTTGTCGAAGACCGGAATGTTTTGGAATCCGGGAATCAGATGCTGAAACATCGTAAACGCGACTGCGATGAATACCATGTAAGCGAGCGCCTGAAGCCATCGAGGCGTCCTGCGGCCGGCAATAGACTCGGTGGTTGCGACGAAGAGACTGCCGCCGCATATGAACGTCGCTATTATGGCGATAAAAAGTTCGGGCATCGTGGCCCATCTTGCTTCGAATATCTGCGAACTTCAAAAAAAAACGGCCCACTTTCGTGAGCCGCGGATTTCAATTCGGTTTTAAGCCGTCGAACTAAGCGGACTTGCGGTCTGGAGCCGTTGGGGCTCCACCAGGAGAAGGAACCATGTGGCTGCTTGGAGAAACACGTTCGTTCACATCAGTTTCCTGCCATGCGAGTGCGAGAGAATCAGACAAGCGAGTGATCGCCGTGTAGTGAGTCGTCTCAACCGAAAGAAGCGTGTTCAAAATTCCCATGAATGCCGAGAGTCCGATACCCACGATAGACTTGAGCATGGCTGCAGAAATGTGCACCAAGAATCCGTCCATAACTTTTTTCGTGTTCTCGATGTTCGCGAGATCCATATTCCCAAGTTCTGGAAGACCGGCTGCGATACCCATGAACGTACCGAAGATACCGAGAACCAGGAACAGACCTGGCAAAGTAGCCAGAAGCTCGTTGATTGTCGAGATCGGCAAAATTCCAAAAACGCGCGAAAAGTATGGATTCGTGTCGAAAGTCGAACGAACGATATCTTGGAAATCGTTACGGCCCGAACGCTCGACACTCTTCTTGAGGTAGCCAAGTTGAACGACAAGTTCTTCAACGCAACGTTGAAGTGCCGCGTGCAACATGAACATACGATCGGCCAGCGACTCAACCTTATCGAGGCTGCGCAGCTTGTAACGATCGTTAATCTCGAAGCACTCGAGATAGGTCTTCTCGAGAAGTGCGCGGATCAATCGCGAGAACGATCCGACACGTGGCGCTTCTCCGTGCGCAACCGCGCGAAGGTAAAAGTGCAGACGAACTGCAAATTCACGCGCAAACCGCAACTCGGCCTTGATGACCCAGAAAAGCGATAACCGCATTAATACGGCAACAACAAACACGACTATCATCACCGGCACGATAGCGTTTGAAGCTGAGTTGAAGAATGGCAGGAGCATGAGGCTCACTGCATCCTGTGCGTTCTGTGCACTTTCCATGACGACTACCTATTCCTTCAGCGTGAAACGAATCACGACGATTTGGTGTTTTTGACAGTTATTATTAGCGCAATAGTCCGCATCGTTTCCGCCGCGAGCAGCCGGAGCACGATCTGCAGTGAGATAACTTCGGCCCGAAACTTTTACGAGTGGCAGAAGATTCTTCTGTTTATCAAAGACGATTTTCTTTGGATCAAACGCAAAATCGAAGATCGACTTTGCACGTTTGTAACTTAAATCCATGTTGTAGTTAACAGCAACTCGGTCCGCTGGTGCCATCGAGCCCGGATCGACCACTCGGCCTTGGAATGTTGGAGATGCGAATCCCACGACTTCGACGGTGTCGAGCTTACGTGCGATCTCGGCATTTTCGAAAAGAGACCGTGCATAAACTGGCATCATCTTGCGGACGACGTTGATCATGCCAGGCTTCAGCGTCGCTGAACCTGTATCAAAATATTCGTCACCGAAAGAAATCGTCAGGTCACCGGTTTTAGGATCGACATCAGCATCGATACCGACCGCGCGGAGGTTCGACTTCAGCTGAGCCGCAAGTCTGCGCTGTGCACCGAGCTTCGTGACACTCGCACTGAGATCACGCTGCAATGTTTGATTCGTTTTCTGAAGTGCGCCGATCGAATCGCCGTATTGCTTTTCGACACTTGCGAGCTTTCGTTTCGTACCTTCGAGGTTACCGCTCAAAGATGCGACTTTGTCGTTCATCTCTTGTTCAGCCTGTGCCAAACGCTGCTGGAGGCCCGCAGCTGCGGCGGCCTTCTGCGACGCTGTCATCTTTGCTGCGTTCAACTGACCTTCGTATTTACCACGCTCACGCGCAACCGCAGCTTCATGTTCGCCTTTGATTGCTGCCATTTTGCCTTCGTACTCGCCCTTAGTTTTCTGCAAGTCGCCCATGAGTCGTTCCGACTCACGAGATTTTGCTGCGAGCTGCGCTTCGGCTTGACCGAGTTTGTTCGAAGTCGATTTCTGTTCGCCCTCGAGTTGCGCGATCTTCTGATTCATCTCTTGCTCAGAAGCGGCCATTTTCTCTTTAAGTTCTTTGGCCGCCTGCGCCTTTTGAGCCGCAGTTGCTCGAGCTGCACCGATCTGCTGCTCGTACTTTTCACGATCTTTCGCAACTTGCTGTTCGTGCTCGGCACGTGCCGACGTCATTTGCGATTCGAAATCTTCTTTCGACTTCTTCAGATCTGTCGATAAACGGCTCGCGAGACGAGATTTCTTGTCGAGTTCAACTTGAGTTTGCTCAAGTTGCTGAGTCGCATCTTTATTCTGATTTTCAAGCTGGGCAATTTTGCCGCCTGCCTCTTCACGTTCCTGCTGAAGCTTGGCCTGCATCTCTTTACGTTGCTTCGCGGACATGTTCTTTACATTTTTAAGAGATCGCTCGCGTTCGGCGAGACTTTCTTTGATATTCGCGATTCGCTTTTTGTTTTGCTCGATCGTCTTTTCTTGTTTTTTAGTCTCAACATCGAGTTCGTCTATCTTCACGTCTTTTTCTTCAATGCGCTCGTCGCGATTATCGAGCATCGACAGCTGACGTTTCGATTTCGCCGAAGAAACGAGATTGGCGTTAACGATGTTTTTGATCAGTGCCTGATACTTGTTAAGACCATTGAACTTGATCTTAGCTTCGCGCGCTTTCTCCTGGGCATCGGCATACTCTTCTTGAGCCGCGCCTTCTAACAATGCGAGCTTATCTTCGAGATCTCGGTACATCGCGATTTCATCGTTCGATGCGCCCTTCTCAATATAGTTCTCTTTAAGAACTTCGTAGGCCTTCACCTGTTTTTCCAGTTCGCTCATTCGTGCACTCGAAACGAGGATCTGTTGTTGCGCAACGACCGCCGCCGCGCCGCCACGAAGATTCGCGACAACGTAGAGAAGCATGAATGTAACAGTTAAGACGAGGAACAGATCGGAATACGAAGTCCACTGATGGCCCGAGCCGTGTTCCACTTTGTGCTTAATGCGATCGAAATCTAGTCCCATTCAGAAATTATCGGTGCGGAAGTACAAAGGATAAAGTCCCGCTTTGCCTTTCACGACTCGACTTACCGGGGGACGAGTCCAGTTCAAAAGTGTGATCGAAACATCTCAATTCAGTTCGAAACCATCGAAATCTGGCTAGCCCTTGGCCACGTCCAGTCGAGAGTTTGTGTCGATCTCTAAACAGACGGCAGTTATTCGCCGAAATAGTGGGAGAGCCAAGAAATCTGAAAGAAGATGTAGATAGGCACAAGTGGGGATTCGAAGTGACAGGTAACGCAGGAACAGACTTCAGAATTAAGCTGCTCGTGGTTCATCCCGACGGCCGACGACAGAAGTTTCTGGTCACATTTCCAGAGCGACGAACGCTTAAGATCGACCAACGTTACATTGGCTTGCCACTGACGTTGCGAGTTGATTTCGTTCCAGGCGCAATCATCTGTCGCCCAGGCACTGGGCATTCTCTTTCTATCGCCGGCAAACCAGTTAAAGAACATTCTTTGACCGTTAACGACGTCGTTGGTCTCGATCAATACAATATCGAATTCTTAGAACTGCCCGAGCCACTTCCAATGGAAGAGGCGACGCGATTTGTCTCAATTAGCGACGTGAGCGAAGCAACGGTCGTGGTTTCTTCTAGGGGCAACGATCCTCAGGAGTTCACTCCACTTCCTGTAGCGCCGACGATGCCGCATCGTCCGCAGCCACCTCCAACGCCAGCCTATGTTCCTCCTCCTGTACCGCCTGCGCATGCGCAGCCCGTACAGGTGCAATCTCCATATCAACAGCCGCCAGCAGTTCCGAAACAACCGGACTTCCAGCCGCAGATGTATCGTCCTGATCCAGAAGATTCGACGGCAGTAATCCGTCGTCTTCAGGTTCCGGGTCATTCACCTGGCGGAAGCTCTTATCAGAACTTTGCAAATCTTCAGGCAACTGGCCGCACCGGAGACACTGCTACGGGCGTTACTCTTTCCGGAATCAATAACACTGGAACCGGAACAGGTCTCGGTTCAGATTCGCTCGGCAATGGCGCGCCACCAACAGTTCGCTTTACTAAAAAACATATTATGGCAGCGGCGACATCACTCGGATTGATCGCGGCCTATCTGACTTTCGGCCACGGTGCGATTGGAAAAATCCACCTGCCATCGTCGTCATCGACAGAACTTGAATCACAAGCAGGTCCCGATTCGCCAAGTGCTCCGCAAGAGTCTGGCGAAATGAAGCCTATGGATCTTCCAGACAATGTTCCCGTTGCGGACATGAACT
>JAYSYF010000182.1:0-4824 GCA_043716655.1 Bdellovibrionales bacterium
GCGATGAGCGATTGGGCTGATGCAAACGCTTCAGATGAACGTGTTGCTCAAGACGTTACGCGAACACCATCGGGTAGCAACAACTTGTACCTGACGACATGTAAGTCGTGCCACTCGGGCATGGACGGTTTCCGCGGCGCCTTCGCGTTCCTTGATTTCAACAACAACGCGCAGTCATTCGGAACAACCGTCGTAGGTAAAATGCTTCGAAACACTTCTGAAGCACCACTCGGATATCGCATGACGGACAACTCGGTCGTCAACAATGCGACTCTGACAAAGAACGCGGATCAGTTCGGCTGGAGAACTAGCACCTCGGGTATGGGCATCGCATCGTTCGGTAAGATGCTCGCCGATTCTCGCGGCTTCTCTCGCTGCATGGTTCGTAAGGCTTTCAAAACTGTTTGCCGACGCTCACCACTTGTAGGTGAAGAAGCACTAGTACGATCGCTCGCAGATCAATTCGAGACCGACGGTTATCACATGCGCAATATGTGGGAAAACGTCGCTATCCAACAACAATGTGTTCAATAGGTGGTTGGCGTGAAAAAATTAAATATGAAAATGAAAATGACTCTGTCACAAAAACGAAAAGTACTCGCAGCCACAGTTCTTCCACTCTCGGCAGTAGTTCTGATGCTAGGTTTCCAAAACTGTAGCCCGGGCGTTGTTAAGAGTACGAGTCTTCCAAGCACGGGTCCGATTACTTCGGGCAACCTCGATGAAGATGTCAAACCGATCACGGTTGGGTATTCTGAGAACACGCTGATCTCGATGCAACAGCAGACCGGAATTCAAACTCCGTCGGCTCGAACCATCACGGCTGCGAACAATGCGAAACCGAAGATCACTGAAACCGGTAAGGTCGATACTGTGAATGCGCCGCACTTGATGGCACTCACAAACGTCGCAGGTGAATTGTGTCTCGATTTGATCATCGAAGAAAAAGCGAAGACATCAGAGAATCGTCGCTTCTTTACTTCGGTGGATTTCGCGACAGGTCCAGCGGCGCTGACGGCAACGGGCAAATCTGATCTCGTACGCCGCATGGCTCGAAACTTCTGGGGTCGCAACGAGACAGTAGCTGAAAAAACAGTACTTTTGTCGAGCCTCGACGCTGTAACAGCCGATCCGCGACGTACCGGAGTCACCGACGCCATCGATACTGAAGACGTACTTCTCTTCACGTGCACATCGATGCTGTCTTCTCTCGATGCGATCGCATTCAAGTAACTGCATTATCAGACTAAAACGTCCGATAATGCCAAGTGGGTCTGCCGTAAAATGTTTTCTTCTGGGGTCTCGGGTCTAAGGGGGAGTTTCAAATGAAAAATCTAAAAGTCGACAGCAAGATGATGAACGAAAACACAAAGGTGACCACTGTCACCAACGAAGAGACTGGTGAAACATCACAGAGTATTCTTCACCGCGATCACCCGCTTCCTAGCAACCGTCGCGAATTCTTGTCGTCGGGATTGATAGGCTTTTCGGGAATGCTCGTCGCGCCTTCGATTATCAACGTACTTTCTAGTCCGGCTTTTGCTGCCGACTCCACTCAGTGCTCGGTGCAGGGTGAAGCGATGCCAGCATTTATCACAGTCAATCTTTCGGGTGGAGCATCTCTTTCAAGCAACCTTCCGCCGCTTGGCGAAGATCGCTCTCCACTAGCTAGGTACGACCTGCTTGGCCTCGGAGCGGATAACACAGTCTTTACTGATAACACTCGAGGCTCGGACATGTTCCAGGGCGTCCGCGTTTCAGGCGGTCCTCAAGCTGGATTCTTCTGGGCAGGGTTAAGACTGCGCGCAAGCCAAGGGACCATCGACAAAACTTCGCTCATTTCAATCGCAGTTTCTTCGAATGACGATACGGACTCGAACATGTTGGACGCATCCGGTATGATCTTGGCCGCAGGTTCAACAGGTGAACTCTTGCCAAACCTCGGAAACGACGCCGGCACTGGAACAGGTGTCGGACAAACGCCCGCTCTCGTGCGTCCCGCAGCTCCTCTCATCGTACGAAGCTTTGCCGATATCGAAGGCGCATTAAAGCCAGCGGGTTCACTTGCAACTCGCCTGACTGATGCTCGTCGACAAAAGCTTTTGCAACTTGTGAACTCGCTTTCAGGTACACAAGCTCGAACTGTTGCTGCTGCAGGCGGCGCAACCGGAGTTGCAATTCAACGAATCGTTGAGTGCGCGACTGGTCAGAACATCGCAATCTCTGGAAACAGCGATCCGGGCATCGATCCAGGACTGAACACGTCTGTGGCTGGTATCTGGGGAATTGCTCCGAACAATAAAACTGGAAACGTTTATGCCCAGGCTGCGATGGTTTACAGCGGTCTTCTCGGACGATCGGCAACCACAGGTATCGACTTGGGTGGAAACGATTACCATGGCAACGCCCGAGCCAATACAAACACGACTGACCAGAGAAGTGGTGAGATGGTTGGACGAATCTTAGAAACTGCGAGTGCACTGGGCAAACCAGTCATGATCTATGTCTGCAGCGACGGCTCGGTCAGCTCGAATGGCGGAACCGCATTCGGTGGCGATTTCAGCAACGACTCGGGTTCACGCGGCATGGCCTACATTTTGGCATTCAATCCAGTTGCTCGTCCAAAGATGAAAGACGACATCTTTAAACATCAAATTGGCTGGTACACAGCCGGCCAGGGTGCGACGGACCAATCGGTTGTTGGAACGCCAGTTAAAGCGGCCGTTGCAGTTCTCGCGAACTACTTGGCACTCGCGAAACAGAGTCAGAAACTCGATGCGATCGCTCCGGGAGTCTTCACTCGAGCGGATCTCGACGAAGTTGTTCGAATCGCTTAGTTGGTAATTGAACCCAAGTTGTACGTTGATGGGTAACAGGAGGCAGTGTGTCCGAAGCGAAAGCTGAGGCAGTAAATAAATCAAAGAGCGCCGACGGCAAAAGCCGTCAGCGCGGTTTTGCGTCTCGCCTCCTGATTGGCCTGACTTCGGCTGTGTGCATTCTGCTTTTCCAAAACTGCGGAACGGACTTCGTTCCTATGAGCGACGACGAACTCGCATCTCTTGGAACCTTTGTCTGCTCAGACAACATGGAAGAAAACTTCCGCAAGACCTATAAATCCTTCGCTCGAAAAAACTGCTTAGGCTGCCACGACCAATTACAGGCGCCGAAGTTTGCGCTTTCCGATACGACACTCGCGTATTCGGAATTCATGAAAACAAATCAGGACACGTTTTTGGAATACGGTTCGAACGCAAGTCACGGCGGCGGCGCCGGTGGCGACGATATGGTGGGTGCGATTGTCCTCGCACAAACTCGATTCGATAGCTGTAAGAACGGCGGCGTCTTGCCACCAACAGAAATCATCACTGCACGCACACGACCTCTTCCTCTCACTGCGACCGCAACTGTTGCACTGAGAAGCTTCAACGCACTCGATACCGAACTCGAACTCGGTGCAACGAACTTGGGCGGAGCACGACTGCACTTCCAAGTGCGCATCGACACGACCCAACAGGTTCCGACTTACTTTATTGCTAGACCAAGTTTGCAGACTGGAACTTCGACCGTTGCGGTTAAGAATTTAACCATCAGAATCAACGGCGTGAAAATTCCGACGGCGACGGCCTTCATCAACGTCGACAGAATTATCAACCCGGCGACGAACCCACTGAACGGCCAGGTTCCAAACGGAAACCTATCTCTGGGTTCGGCAGTGTTCGAATTCCCAGCCGCAGTACCGGCAACGGACACGATCCAATTCGAGTTCGAATACATCCGAGCTCAGTAAAATTCCGATATCCGATATCTGAATGACAAGACTATCGAAGCACCCCGTCTAATGTGTAGCCTTCTCCCCACTTCGTCGTCTCTTTCTTCAAACCCTTCGTCAGCGTTAGCTTTCCGTTTGCGTCGACCATGATGGCGCGGAAGCCTTTGCGCTCTAAGATCGGTTTCGCTTTTTCGGGGCCCATCACAAAAGCCGCCGTGTCCCAAGCGTCGGCGTCGAAGCCACGTTTTGAAATCACGGTGATCTGACGACTCTTGCCTGCAGGACGGCCGGTCTTAGGGTCGATGACGTGATGGACGCGACGTCCGTCTTTCATAAAAAACTTTTCGTCGTCGCCACAAGTCGTAACGGCGAAGTTCGAACCATAAATCCGCAGCAGCACTTTGCCGGTGTCTGCTGGATCGCGCACTGCGACCGTCCAGAGCGCTCCATCCGGTTTCTCGCCCCAGAATACGGTGTCCCCGCTTCCGTCGACATACCCGCCGCTATAGCCGCGGGCTTTTAACACCGCGACGGCGCGGTCGGCGGCATAGCTCTGTCCGACGGCCCCGAGGCCGAGCTTCATTCCGGTTCGTTTCAAAAAGACAGTCGATGCCTTTTCATTGATGACGACGCTCTTCCAGTCGATGAGCGGTAGCCGCTCCTCAATCTCTTGCTTGGTGGCTTCGCGCTCTTCGCCCTTTTTGAAATTATAGAGGCCGAACATCACGTTGAAAGTAGGATCCAGCGCGCCGCCCGACTCTTGAGAGACGTCGAGCGTTTCTTTGATAATTTGCAAAAGTTCAGCACGTACTTTAACCGGCTCTTTTCCGGCGGCCAGGTTCACTCGCGATAATTCAGTATCAGGCAGCCAGTCGCTCATCCACATATTCATCGCCTTGATTTCGCTTAGGACGTTGGCGATATCGGCACGCGCGGCTTCTTTCTGCTCTTTATTTATCGCGAGACAAATTTTGAATGAAGTTCCCATTTCAACACGGTCGCCACATTCTAGTTGTTCGCTTGCGTAAGATGTCGCGGCGGCGAAAATCGCGACG
>JAYSYF010000183.1:0-4804 GCA_043716655.1 Bdellovibrionales bacterium
GAACGCCGCCGCCCGCATTTGTTGCAACTCTAAAGGTTGGCTGTCCGTGAATCTCGAAGTTCCATAACGCTGAATGGCTTCGTCAATCGGCGCTTCGACTGCAGCGATGAATTGGAGTCGACGACGAATATGTTTGTTTGCCTTTAGTATCTGTTGAACCTGCTGAAAGTACGGCATGACAAAACGAACGGCACGGTCAGAGAGTTTTGAATTGCTGTACGCTGCGTTTCTAAGGTGCTCGGCAAGTGCACGCGCAACGATTTCTACTTCTGTTTTTCCTAAGCTTTTGTCGAGCGAACTCGCTGCGAAAGCAAGACCGTCTTTCTCGGAAACGCTTCGATCGTATTTTGATACCGCGCTCCGGATGGCCTCGCCACGGTTCTCGACAGGATTCCAGAAAACATTTTCGCCCAGGTCATCGACCATGTGTCGAAGTTCTCGAACGATCGTCTCTTCCTGCGGAGTCACCTTCACGCCGCCGATCGTGATTCGCCAAAAAAGATCTTCGAGATCTTGCTTCGACATTTTCGCAAAAAGGTTATCTAGCGTTTCGGTGTTTGCGACTGCAATGGCAGCTTTCGCTCGGCTCCAATAACCATCGCGAGTGTGAAGGTCGGGGCTTTGTTCGGAGTCGACCCAAAGCTGAGTAAACAAAGCGCTGCAAGGGTTTGCGGTCGCGCCTAGAGAATGCTGGGGCGTGAATATCAGGGAAAGGACTACTCCAGCTAACAGGACGACGCTTTGCCTGAGCTCAGACTTCGGGTTTTTAATAGCTGAGTTAAAAGTCTTTTTGTAAGTCATATTTTACTAACACTGCCTCAAGGCCGTACTAGCTTAAATGAATGGCAAACGTCCAGCTGAGAGTAGCTCTGCTGTTATCTCTTGGCGTTGTTCAGTTGGCGAGCTTTCGCGGAACCCGGTGCTGGACGTCTCTGTACCTCAACACCATTTAGATTAATCTCGAATGGATGAGCATCACGATCGTGATCAGCGCCGCGCATTTTGATGACTCGCATATTTCGTTGGGCATCACCGCTCGCATTCGTCGCTTTAATAGAGATGATGCCATCGACAACCGAAAAGAGAGGACTGTTTTCGATATCGAAATCGCTATATTCCCCTAAGAGAAATCCAGTTACTTCCCACGCCATCAACTGAACAGCGATGTCATAAGAAAATTTTCTAAGTTGTTCGCGGCTATCGGCGAAATCTTCAAAAACTTTGAAACTATCGATGATGACAAGGCCAGGGCTGAGTCTTCGAACCTCGTCAGTTAATGTTTTGACGGCGGCTTCGACTCCGGACTTTCGCAGCACCGCACCAAGATCCACGTATTCAACGCTTTCGCCGAGTTTGTTGATGTCAAAAAATTTGAATTGTCCCATGTAACGCAGCGTTTTAGCCGACGGTTCAGAAAGCGTGTGAAAGATGACGGCTTTCGATTCTTTTGTCGCGTTGTTGAAACAGATTTGCTGTGCCAGCGTCGTTTTACCAGCGCCAGGAGAACCGGCGAAAACTATGACGGAACTCTTAACGAGGCCGCCCCCCAGCATCAGGTCGAAACCCTTTACGCCACTGGTAAGTCGTTCGATTGGAAGCACGTGTAACCCCATATCGGTCTTCTGGGTCTTTTTCATTTTTCGTCCTTTTCCGTTTTACCGACTAACTCGCTCTGAACCGAAACTCGTGAATCAAGCACGCTATGCAGGCGCGGCGAAAGACTTCCTCCGGAAAGCTTTCCGATAACGAAAAGCAATTCGGTGATGAAGTAATGAAAAGCATTTTTAATTAATTTTAGGTCTTTGATCGCGGAGTCCTCGCGCAGCTTTGAAAAATCAAAGCCTGGTCCGCGAACGTGAATTTTCATAAGCATCGGATGATGACCCGAACTATTATAAAGCACGCGATCGGCAACGGCGGAAAGTGTCGTTTCACCAACGCTGTGCCTGATACTATTTAAGAGGGTGTTGAGTAGTGCTTCGAATTCGTCGATCAAAATTTTAGGCGTGAGCTTGTCGTCCGCTGGAAGCACATGTTCAATCCACAATCCGACCGCACGGCTATGTGCTTTGTAGCGGAGATCCTGCATTTACAGAGCGCTTCCGAAGTGTTTCATCGCGGTCTTTTCACTCTTATTAACGAAGTGCCTGATGGCGTTGTAGAGAGATGATCTTTCGATCGGTTTTGTTAGATGGTCGTCAAATCCGGACGCAAAGGCAAGATGTCTGTCTTCTTTGAAAGCATGCGCCGTAAGCGCAATGATTGGTTTGCGATAGCCCGAATTTCTTAACTTGCGCGTCGCCGCATGGCCGTCAAGTTCGGGCATTTGAATGTCCATCAGAACAAGGTCGAAATCGCCCTGAAGGGCAAGCTCAACGCCTTCATAACCGTTTTCTGCAAACGCGACGAGAGCGCCGCTTGGCCGCAGGAAAGCACGAATAAGATCGCGGTTATCGGCAGAGTCGTCGACGGCTAGGATTTTTACTCCGTGCAAGCTTTTGTTTTGGGCATCGAAAAGTTTGCTGGTTCGATCGAATATTCCGTTAGGCGCTGGCGATGCTTGATCGAGGTGTGTGCCGCCGTCGACTGTAATCAGGAATCGGCTGCCGGCATGCGGAGCGCTTTCGACAAGCACCACATCGCCTCCTAGAGCGCGGGCCAGCTTGCGAGACAATGCGAGGCCGAGGCCCGTGCCCCCAAACTTTCGAGTCGTCGAACTGTCCGATTGAGAAAAAGGCACGAACAGCTTTTCCTGTCTTTCGTACGGAATTCCGACTCCGGTGTCTGTAACTGTGAATTGTACTTCAGAGCCGCCAACACCTTTCGGAACGCATCGGATATCGACAGAGACAGCGCCGTGATCGGTGAACTTTACGGCATTGCCGATGACGTTGACCAAGATTTGCCGCAAGCGTGTCGGATCGGTCGAAATGTATTTTGGCATCTCGGGGTCTACAGTCACTTTGAGATAAACGCCTTTTTCGACCGCCGTAAAATTGACCACCGACATCACGTAATCGAGAACCTCGGACGGTTCGAAGCTTAAGTGTTCAACTTCAAGTTTGCCGGCTTCAACTTTCGAAAGATCGAGAATCTCGTTTACCAACGTTGAAAGGTGATCGCTGTTGCGTCGAATGGTGATGACCGCATTCTCGATTTCGTCGTAGGCAAGTTCGGAATTTAGTAAAAGTTCTGAGTAACCGGAAATCGCCGCAAGTGGAGTTCTGATTTCGTGGCTCATGTTTGCCAGGAACTGAGACTTTGCGAGATTGGCTTCTTCGGCCTTATTACGAGCATCCGCCAAGTAGTTCTCGGCAGCTGTTGATGCCGTGATGTCCGTGGTCAAGCCAACGACGTGCGTGACCGTACCGCGACCGTCGAAGATCGGTGTATAGGAACATTTAAGATCTTGTTGCTTCGTTTCGCCCTTCTTCAGGAGAACCTTTGAAAAAAATTGAACTGTGCTGCCCGCAAAAGCTTCTTTCAGGTGCGGCTCGATGTGTTCGAATGCAATCGGCCCGAGAACGTCGACAACTTTCTTGCCTGCAACTTCAGACTTTTGTTGACCAAGGAATTCTGCTCCAGCCGAGTTGATGATCTCATAGGTCATCGAGCGATTGACGAGTGTAACGAAGGTCGGCAGCGCATCCATAATTACTGCGAGCTGCTCGCTGAAGCGTTGAGCGTCCATCCGCATGACGTCGATGCGCTGGGTACGTTCCTCAACCTTTCGTTCCAACTCGTTCGCTAAACTCGCAAGCTCGCGGCCACGTTTTTCTGCTAGCACATCCGTTTTAGCTACTTCGACGACGGCGTGACGACGGCGTGACGACGGCGGAAAGTCCAAATTCCGATGGCAGCAACACAGAGGCCTACGGCAAAATAAATTCCGGTAATGAGCCAAGCTCCTATCGGGAACACGCTCGAGTACGCTTCGAAAAAATAGCCGATCGAGCGCACCGCTGCGAACGCACTGAAACAGAGCAAGATAAAATTAAATCGAAACTTCGACTGCCGAGAGATCCAATAAACCAGAATAGACAGGGTCAAATAAGCGATTCCGGTGAATAGATTCCCGGCGGCAATAATCCAGAACGAATTCATTTCAGACCTTCCGGCGGAGCGGAGTGATGTCCCAAGTATTCGGCCATCATTGGCGAAACCTGCATCGACATCATTATCAATCAGACATTAAGCAATTAACGGTCCGTAAAGCGGCTTCTGATATTTAGCGCGAGAACTGACTTGTTGAGGATGTTCCCGATGAGCGTTCCGGAAGGCCCCATAGCCGAGGCGGGGTGATTTTGTTGGGTATTAAATTAGAACTGGGACCGAAAGATGATCATGATTTGTTCGGTTACTTTGTCAAAAAACGGACGACGCTTCCAAGTTTCCAGCGAGACTTCGACTGACTTGTCTCGATCCTTGCGAAACGCTTCTAGTTCCCGCGCCGCAAACGCACCGTTTAAAATATTCAGATTCGCTTCGTCGTTGAGCCGGAACGAACGTTCATCGAAATTCGTCGAGCCAATGCTGACAAAAAGTTCGTCAACGACGAACACTTTGCAGTGAAACAGGGCGGGCTGATATTCGAAGATCTTTACGCCAGCTTCGAGGAGTGGTCCCCACTGTTGCCTTGAAGCATGGCGGACGATCAGCGAATCCGTGAGAGTTCCTGGAACTATTAGTTGAACATCGACACCGCGGCGTCGCGCATTCACCAACGCTTCAATGGTCATATCGTCTGGAACGAAGTAAGCGCTTTCGATGTGAATCGATTTCTGAGCCGCAGCGATCGCGAGCA
>JAYSYF010000184.1:0-14471 GCA_043716655.1 Bdellovibrionales bacterium
CCGCCAGAGTATTACGAAAAATATTATTTAACCGAGGAAGAGATTAGGACTCGAAAGTTTTCATAGCTAAAACTGTCGCACTAGCTGGTTGAAACCGGCCACCTATCAGCCGTGAACGATGGTCTGAGCTACGGGGTTTAACGAAAGCATACGAAAACCAGATCTATCGAGAGGCCAACATGATTTCGAAGACGCGGTCTTGCAGATTTAGCATTCGCGCAGAGTGACGTGGTGAAAGCTCGTGATCGTATCCGAGGAGGTGCAATATCCCGTGCAGAACCATGTATCCTAGCTCTTCGTTCACGGACAATCCGTGCTCACGAGCCTGGTTTTTGACTATCGACAAACACACTACGAGTTCGCCGAGTGAGCCATCGTCAGTTGGCGCAAATGATAAAACGTCGGTCGGTTTGTCTTTGTGGCGAAACTCACGATTGAGGCGACGAATTTCATTTTTCGAAACGAAGACGAGCGAAACTTCTTCGGCAGCGGCTAACAAGCGGCGCGAAGGCGTCGAGATCTTCTGTTTTGATAATACGCGAGCCGTTTTCGAAACCCACTTCTCGAGAAAAGCTTTTGGGATGCGCTGGCGGGAGTTGGAAGAGAATCTTTTGATTATGAGCGGTCTAAGCATCGTGCCTCAGAAAACTAAGCATTGCCGCGGCCGGCGAACGACGACTTCGGAGCTTCGGCAGCTCCGCCGCCTGCACGTTTCGGATAATCGATACGCTGGTGATAGATTCCGAGGAGAACGCGGATGAACGCTTCTTCGATGATCGAGAGATCTTTCAGCGTCAGATTGCACTCGTCCAACTGACCGTCCATAAATTTGCGCTGAATGATGTTTTTCACGATGTTCTGAAGGCGCATTGGCGTCGGCTCGTCGAGCGAACGAGATGCAGCTTCAATCGAATCAGCGAGCATGATCAGCGCCGCTTCACGGAACTGAGGTTTTGGTCCCGGATACCGGAAGTCTTCTTCCTGAACTTCGTCGATCGTTTCATCTTGGTTTTCGATCGCGCGATTATAAAAGAATTGAATCAGCGTTGTGCCGTGATGCTGAACGATTCCGTCGATGATGGGTTTTCCAAGTTTATGTCGAAGACCAAGCTCGACGCCGTCTTTCACATGTGCGATCAAAATGGTTTTCGACATATTGGGACTCAAGTGATCGTGCGGATTCATCCCCGCCTTTTGATTTTCGATGAAGTACTGAGAGTGTTCGGTTTTCCCGATGTCGTGATAGTAACTCATCACTTTCGCGAGCAATGGATTCGCGCCGATTTCCTCGCTGGCACTTTCCACCATCGAACCGACGACGAGCGAATGGTGATACGTTCCAGGAGCTTTCACAATCATCTCTTTCAGCAGTGGATGATTGAGGTTCGCTAACTCCATCAAAGCGACATCGGTCGTCGCGTTGAACACAGTTTCAAGAATCGGAATCAAAGCTGAAGCGAGGAAGCTCGAGAAAATTCCAGACAAGAAACCCGCTGGGACAGACCAGAGCAGAAGTTGTAAAAAGCCTTCTTCATTTCGTGCCAGCATCGTGGTCACCAGCAAAACCATTAAAGCGTTCACGCATCCGGTTCGGACACCCGCCCAATAGAGATCGTTACGACGTTTGAATTTGAAGACTCCGCGAGCCGCTGCTAGACCGCCGATGACCGACACAAGAACGAACGAAAACTTGAAATCGACCATGACCCCTAGGACGATAGCCAAAAACAGCGAAAAGACCCAAACAACTTCGCCAGACACGATCAAGAGTCCGACAAGCATTGGGCCTGCCGCGACGGGTGCAGCATACATGAAGGCTTGATCGGGAATCATCGTTCCGAAATGCGAAGTGAATGCCGAGTTTGTGAGGAAGATAAAAAACTTTGCGACGATGGCAACGATCACGGTGACGGCACCCATGATCGCAAGATCTTTCGTCGATACGCTGACGCGATTCAGAGTAAATCGACGGAGGTAAGAGAAAAATACCAGCGACATCACGACAAACATGATCGCAGTAACGAGCGAAACTAACTTCCTGTTTCGATCGCTGCGCAGAGTTTCAATTTCGTTGAGCAGTGTCTTGTGAATTGGCTGAACGACCGAACCATCTGGAATGATGACCTGACCCTTTTTCACCGAAATGACGACAGGTAAAACTTCGGCCCGCGCTTTTTCGCGACGGGTTTCGGTTTCTTGTCGATTCGGAGTCACCGTCGCCTGGATCATGCTGCGTGCAAGTTCGGTGAAGAGCCGCTCGTCGCCCCCAACGAAGCCGCGCCGTTTTGAAATCGCTTGAAACCCAAGTCCTTCTTCGTCGTGTATGTCGAGCATTCCCGTGATGGAGCCTAGCGTCTCGCGGCCGCGGCCGGTTCGTGAGACTTCGCGAAGTAAGATGTCGCGAACCCCAGGCGTCAGCGATTGATTCAGGTTCTCGACGATTTTGATTTGAGCCCAACGATCGACTTGATCGGTCAACGCGGCTTCAATTTTTGGCGAAAACTTTTTCTCAATCAGCCACTCGTAGACAGGTTCAGAAACCTGATGACCCATCAGCTTTTCGAAAAGCTTCTGCGTTGCCATCAATTTCTTCATCTGATCCCAGCGCTTGAAATCGTCTTTCGGTAAATCGACCTGACGAACTTCATCGCGGCCGCGCCGGAAAGCGCTGTAAATGCGGCCATAGACCTCATCGTAAGTTCCACGATCGTAATCAAAAACTGGAGTAACGTTCACTTCCGCCGAACGACGTTTTTGTTCGGTCGAAACTTCGTCGACAATTTCAAACGACACCGGACTCTTAATGTCTCTCGTGACCATTTCGCCAACGCGGGCCGAAAATGAATAATCGAAGTCGTTGAAGAGCAAAAATGAAAGCAGGAGTGAAAATAAAAACAAACCAGCCAGGCGACGTAACTGCAATCGCTCGTCGAGATTCGCGATCAACGAACCGAACCAAGTTTTCTCGAACCCGAGTCCGTTGACCCAATCGAGAAATTTCATCGAATGGTCGATGTAATGCGAGCGCGCCTGCAATGACTCGCGACTGCCCGACTTGCCCGATTTCGATTTGCCTAACTTACCCACCTGATTTACTCATGCACCGGCCCGTTTTCATTCGCTTTTCTCGAGCTTACATTAACTTTACGGACGCCGCAAAGCGCACCGCTCGACATCGTCCTTAAGCCGTGGGACCTAGCCTTATGACCGAAGCACCGAAAGAGTCGAGCTGGAAATCGTTTCTCGAGATCATTGCCCGCCTCCGAGCGCCAGATGGCTGTCCGTGGGACAAAGAGCAGACCAATCGCTCACTTGTTCCGTATGCGATCGAAGAAACGTATGAACTTGTTGAAGCGATTGAATTGGGAGACGACAAGTCGATCGTCGATGAGCTGGGCGACGTGCTTTTACAGGTCGTCCTGCATTCGCAAATCGCAAGTGAAACGGGTCGCTTTTCGATCGATCAAGTCATCCGAGTTATCTCCGAGAAAATGATTCGCCGACATCCGCATATTTTTGATCCAGACGCTGCGTCTTCGGACGGCGGAAAAAAACTAACGACAGACGAAGTCTTAAGCCGTTGGAGCGAAATCAAAACCGTCGAAAAGTCGACAGCGCCAGCCGAATCAACAAGCGGAAAAAACTTTCGTTTCGAGATTCCACTTAATCTGCCGGCTCTGATGCGTTCGTCAAAAATCGGCGATAAGACCGCTGTTTTGAAATTCGATTGGCCAAATTGGCAGGGCGTTCTCCATAAAGTCGAAGAAGAATTGAACGAAGTAAAAGTCGCGCTGAAAGAAAGCAAGACACCGACTTTTATCGCGAAAGATCACCCCGAAACTGGGACCTCACGCGACCCGGTCGCCTGCGAGATTGGCGATCTCTTGTTCTCGGTTGCTCAGCTTGCAAGGCATCGTGGACTTGATGCCGAGCAATGCCTTCGCGAAGCCAATGCACGTTTCGAGCGACGATACGGATTGCTGCGCGAGATCGAACTCGAGCGCGCCGTTGTCGATGGTCGCAACTGGGATTCGCGCGCACAGGACGAAATCGAAGCGCTTTGGCGCGAAGCAAAAGCTGCAGAACTCGCGAAAAAATAAGCGGGGCTAACGCTTCTGGCCACATGCTACGCTGACTTCATGAAATCAAAATCGTCGCTGATCGCCTTCGTACTTTCCGCCATCACGGTCTTAACGGTAAATTGCTCGTCTCAACCTAAAGTGATCGAAGATCCGTGTTTGAAACGGCGCGGAGCGATCGACATCGGATCTGGATCTACGAAAGCGTTCGCTGCGGTTGTCGATGTCTGCTCGAAACCGAAACGTATCGTCGAGAAGTTATTCGATGAAAAAGTAAAAATCTCGTTTGGTGAAGCTCTCGAGCAAAATGCCGAAGGAAACATTCCACCCGACGTCATCACGGACGCGAGTGCAAAAATCGCAACACTTGTCGAAAACATGAATGCCCGAGGACTCGAGAGCATCGAAACCGTCGCAACCGCAGCCATTCGAAAATCGAAAAATCGCGAGGACGTCGTTAGCCGAATCTCGAGCGCGATGAACGAACGCTTACGCGGAAAGACGAAACTCGGGAATCTCCAAGTACGAGTCCTTTCGCAAATCGAAGAAGCTCAAGTCGGCGCTCGCTCGGCCCTTGCAAATCTTCCTTCGTCAGCCGAGACCGGACCGATTGTCATCTGGGACATCGGCGGCGGGTCGATGCAAATGACGGCACTCGATTCGAACGAACTGTTTACGAGCGAACTCGCCTCGGTCACTTTCAAAAACCAAGTGATCCGAGAGGTTCAGAAGAAAGATCCATCTGTTCTGAAATCTCCAAATCCGCTAAAGAAGAATGCCAAAAAGGCGACCGCCCTCGCCCGTGCGCATGGGGAAAAAAATCTGGGTTCGTTTCTTAAAATTCATCCATCTAAACCGCGTTGGATAGGAATCGGCGGTGTCCTAGCGCTCTCGGTGCAGAAACAAGTCGATCGCGAAGAGCAGGCGCCGAGACCAAAAACCGATCTTATGGTTCAGCCTGCGAGTCATTTCACACAAACGGACCTAACGAAGACCCTCGACAAGCGTGCGGGGCGTACCGATGAAGAAATTGACAGTGAATATCGCGAAACTGAAATCACAAACCTAGCGTTGGTGCTTGGTTACATGCAGGCGCTCAAAATGGAAAAGATTGAAACGGTCGAAGCGTCGCTTGTGCAGGGACTGATCCTTCAATAGGCGCGGCGACGCCGTACTCTGCGCTTACTTTCGAATGCGAATTTTAGTGTGCACTTCGTTGGCCGGAGAAATCCATGCCCAGTGCTTTTCGTATTTTCGGGGCGACATCTTGTAGATCAGCCAGCCTATCAAATCGCTAACCGAGCCAGTGAAAGTAAGTTTGTTCTCAAGAACCTCAAATCCGCTTTCACCGACCGCTTGAGTAAATAAAATCGGAATCGAACCGAGTGCAAAATGATGCACGTGAGTCGGATCTCCCCACGACGCGTAAGAACTGTAGTGCGGAGTAATGAATTCGATGACTGCTCCGTTTTTACAAACCCGATGCATTTCGCGCGCTACGGTGTGCACGCTTGAAAAGTGTTCGATCGCATGTTGGCAGCGAATGAACTCGAATCGGCTCGTTTCAAGCGGCCACGGCGCCTGATTGACATCGTGAACGTGTTCGACGCCCGCAAAAGTAAACATGTCGATACCGACGGCGTCCGGCAGGCAATGTGGGCCACAGCCCACATCGAGCTTCGTGCTCAAACTTTTCTGAGTCCCTACGGATTTTTTAATCGTTTCGGTTTCCATCAGTCCTCTTTGCGGTCGGTGCTCCGACTTAGGCCTTTTTTACGCCCTTAAACTTACGGACCAGCTTGTCGATAAAGCGAGCCGTAGTTTCGCGATACTCCTCGAGATCCATCGCGGCTGCAACAGCCATGTAGAGGCCGCCGCCAAGCAGAATCGCGATCCCAAGCGCAAACGTTCGCGAGAAGAATCTTGAACCGAACTCTCTGATCATAGGTTCGTACACCAAGCAGCCCGCCGCGAGCGCGACGCCAGCCAACGAGAATCGGGCCAGGCGGGCGAAAATATTCGGCCAACCAATGGCTCCAACCCAACGACTGTATGCAACTGCGAGCATCGTCAGATTAACCGCGCCAGAGAAAATCGAAGCTGCGGCAAGGCCCTGCAAACCAAACTTAGTCGTCCCTGCCCAAGCGAAGATCAGATGAACGACAAGCGTGAGTGCTCCGACCATCGCCGGATACCAGGTGTTGCCCATCGAATAAAAACCCTGCACGAGGATTCGAGTCGTCGCCGTAAACAAAAGGCCAATCGAATAAATCTGAATAACTTCGCTGGTGAAAATCGCATCTTGATACTTAAATTCTTTTCCCAAAAACAAAACTTCGGTAATCGGTTGTGCAAGCATGAACATGCCGATCGCGCTTGGGAGCGCCACGAACATGATCAGTCGCAAAGAATGCGAAAGTGTCGATGTCATCGCCTCGCGGTCGCCCCGCGCCCATTGTGCCGACAGCGTAGGTAAAATCGCAGAACCTACGCTGACAGCGAAAATCGCCAGAGGTAATTCCAAGACTCGATCAGCGCAATAAATGTAGAATTGCGAACCCTGTGGAAGACGGCTCGCAAAGTGAACGCTAATCATCGTCGAAAATTGAAGAATGCTAAGTCCAAAGAGGCTCGGCGCGATTGTGCGGAACACACGCTGAACTTCGGGCACTTTCCAAAACGGAACCCACCGACCTTCGATCTTCCAAACAAACGAGAGCTTGGGCCAATAACCCGCTTTGACGATGGCTGGGATCAAGATACCCATCTGCAAAGCACCGCCGACGATCACACTCCACGCTAGCACTTTTTCAGGGGCCGCGAATTCTCGTGAGACGAGCGACGCCGAAATCATGGCGATGTTGAACATCGTCGGTGCAATCGCAGCGAGCGCAAATTTTCGCAGCGAATTTAAAATCGCCATGAAGAATGCGTACATCGTGATGAGAATCAGGAACGAGAACATGATCCGCGAAAGCGTCACGGTCAGTTCAAACTTACCAGGGACGGTCATGTAGCCTTCACCACTGACAAGCAGTCGCAAAATGTCGTCCATGAATACGATCGCCAAAAGCGAAAGTGTCGTCGTGATTGTCAGAAGCAGTGTAAAGACAGAACCGATCAGTCGCTTCGCCGCTTCGTGATGTTCTGAGGCGGTCTCGCCAGCTTTGGTTTTTTTCGTAATGAGTTCGACGAGAACAGGAATGAGACTTACCGACAGAGCTCCTTCGCCCAAGATACGACGAAACATATTCGCCAAGCGAAAGGCGACGACAAAAGCGTCCCGAATTTCGACCGAAAAGTACTGCGCCGTCAGGCGATCGCGAATAAGTCCGAGGATACGAGAAGCAAAGGTTCCGAGCGCGAATACGAAGGCGGCGGCTGTCACAGCGCGACGTTCGGATTGCGAATGGCCCCCGGGGCCGACGCCAGGATCGACGAGAGGGCCATTAGGATCGCGATGAGCGGATTTTTCGGATTTCTTCACGCTCCTACTCCCACACGTCTGCTTGCCAAGGGGTCCCAAAGCATGATAGCCGATGTCCTCTTGAATCCAGAAAAAACGTTAAATAGACGTTTAAAAAGACGTTATTCATGAGGAAGTACCTTGGCAAATCATAAGTCCGCTGCAAAACGCGCTCGTCAGAGCGTTAAACGCAACCAACGCAACACGACCGCACTCTCTTCGGTTCGCACTTTCGAAAGAAAACTGCGCACGGCGATCGCTGCTGGCGATAAAAAAGGTGCTCAAGATGCACTTCGCGCTTACATGAGCAAAGTCTCAAAAGCGGCTACAAAAGGCGTTATGCACGCGAAAACGGCAGCTCGTAAGCTCAGCCGTCTTTCAGAGCAAACTGCGAAAGCGGTCTTGAAGTAATCGAAGTGAATTAACGTGGGCTGATGGCTCTATTGCCATCGCCTGAGTTTAGGCGTGGTCGGATTCTCCGGCCTCTTTTGCGCTTACGTAATTTCGAATTTCACGGCGCTGATTCAGCGCGAATGCTTCAAACTTGATTCCGATGGAATGTCCGACGGCTTTGTCAGGGCCGTAGTGAACTACGACTCCACGTAATATCAACGCCGCCCCTGAAGGCAAAATCAGCGAAACTAGAACTTTTGCGCCGGCCGCTATTTTCTCGAGCACAGGTTGTGACTCGGGATCGTCACTAATCGTGACGCCGATTCCACCTTCCGAAAGCGAGCGACCCTCGAAAACCGCATATCGACCACCAACCAGAACTCCAGCAGTTCGCCGATACGCCCGACGTGGCGTGCGACGACGAGACGCCTCTTCACGGTACTTGCTACCGGTAGGCGTGACGTTAGAGCTTTGTTGCGGTTGAGCAGACATACCTTCTTTTCGGCAGTTCCAGCCCTAAGTTTGAGCCAGACTCACGTCGGGTTTTCCTAGACTGGGTGGCGCTCTTTGAGAAGAGTTATCTGCTGCGAAATTGGTCTTTCGCTCCGCTCACGCCCTTCGGGCGACGACAAAAATCTCTCCGCAGACAACTCTTCCCAAAGAGCGAACACGGACTCAGGAGAAAACAGCCCGACCGGACTCGCTTACCAACAGCGGCAGGCTCGCCTCTCCTCAGTCGCACTCCAAAGCCGTGGATGGGGTCTCCAACTGTGGCCGAGGTAAATGTACTTCCACTGAGATGAATGAAGGCTCCCCTACTGTGGTGAAACAAGGTTTTGTCCGCGAGTAGGTGAATAATTCGCCGGAAGATTTTTTGTCGTCGCCCGAAGGGCCGCGAGCGGAGCGAGAGACCAAATCTGGAGGCGAATTGATTCACCTACTCGCGCAAAAATCCGCAGGTTCAACTAGCCGCAGACTCGCACGATAAAGCTCTCGAGCCAAATATGAGAAGTTACCGGTGAGGTTTTTAGAGCTCGGTCGGTGTCGAAGAGAGCTTCTAGGGTTTGATCGACTTTCGTGGGAGTCCACAGGCGAGCTTGCTCGCTGTAATCGCGGACGAAGAATGGAGAGACTCCGGCTTTCGATGCGAGCCTTGCGCCTGTCAAACCCTCGCGCATTCCTTCGATCATCGAACGCAAGATACGGACGTGGCGGGCGACGAGTGCGATGATTCCGATTTCGTTTTGACCCTGATCCAAAAGATTCGCCAAGCAAACAAGTGCTCTTGCGCGATCGCTTTGGCCAACCGCCTCTGCAAAATCGAAAACGCTTTCTATTTTTACAGGAGAAGCGACTTTCGTTACGTCTTCGACGGATGCATTGACGATTTTTCTCGCGCCACCGCTCGCGTTTTTTCCACCGCAGTAAATCGAGATTTTGCGAATTTCTCCATCGAGATCTGAAAGATTAGATCCGACGATTTGCTGAAGGGCGCTGGCCGCTTCTTCGTTAAACTTTACAGCGTGACGAGCCGACAAGAAATCGATCCACTCTGGGATCTGATTCTCGTAAGGGCGTTTGCACTCGAGCGCAACGCCCGATTCAAGTAGGCGTTTCCAATTTTTCTTTCGTTTGTCGACTTTGATGGCCGTTACAACAAGCACAGTGCCTTCGTGCGGATTGTCGATGAGAGGCTGCAATACTTCCCACTCTTTTTCTTTCAGCTTGTCGGCGTTTGTGAGAACGACGAGCCGATACTTCGACATCATCGGCAGTGTTTCGAGAGCGTCGCGAACGCGCGCGACATCGCAATCGACAGCATCAAAAATGTTCAGATTAAAATCACGAAGTCCCTCGGGAATGATGGCTTCGATAATATCTTGCTTCGCACGATCGGCTAAGAAGGTTTCTTCGCCGAAAAGGCAATAAATCGTCCCGAACTCGAATCTTTTTAAGCTCTGCCAGAGCCGATTGTAGGTCCAATCTGAAGCTGCCAATTACGAGTCCCCTTCAGAAATTTTCAGTCAGACGACCATGCGCTTCGGCCGAGATGTCGATCGCCATTGCGCTTAAGTTTTCTTGCCGAGAGCTGTGATTGTAAAGCGCATTCGCACTATTCAGGCCTTCGAGCCCGATCTTCGGAGCCAAATAACTCTTCTGACCCATAAATGTTTGCGACCAGAGGATATGCCCGTCAGATGCTCGCTTTAGAATCATCTTCGTCCATACCGACACACGATACTCGGTGTTCAAAATCGTTCCTGACGGAATTACGCATGCAGTGCCGGCTGCGCAGGACGTTTGATTAACCTGGTTGGCGACATCGTACTGAATTCGTTCGATGTTTCCCTCTAGGACTACTTGGGCCTCGCTCTTGTTCACGACTTTCGCGACCTGCGATCGGGTAAATTCGCGAATCATGGCGTTTGTGAAGGGAACTTCGACTCCTACTTCTGGAGTCGAATTCTTGAAAACGGGAACAGAGATCAATTTATAGCCCTCGGGCAGACGACGATCTTCGATTCCTATCGAATAGGCACAACCGAGTAGACTGACCGACAGCACGCACGTGCAACCGGCGGTAAGCACGGCTGCAAAGAATCGCGACTGGAGAAGTGTCCGAGTTGGCATCCGGCCACGATAGCGATGACGCCCTGAGTATTCAAGCACTCACGAATCCCGTCTAAGTAATGACGGCATGAACTCAACGCCACCAGAAAAACAACCAGCCCCTCTTTTGATGACACCAGGGCCGGTTCCCGTCCCGCCCGAGGTTTTAACGGCACTCAGCCGACCGATCGAGCATCATCGCACTCCTGAGTTTCAAAAGTGCCTTGAACGTGTGCTGGCGAAACTGCCGAAACTTTTCGGAACAGCTGGGCGTGCTTTCATGCACGCATCCACTGGCAGCGGCGGGATGGAGTCACTGCTGGTCAATGTGCTTTCTCCAGGCGAAACCGTCGCGTGCGTCGTCTCGGGAAAATTTGGCGAACGCTGGGCCGACATGGCCGAAGCCTACGGCGCGAAAGTCGAACGCTTCAACGTCGTGTGGGGTGAAGCCGTCGATGTTCAAAAATTCGAAGCTTGGCTTTCGAAGCTTTCGGTAAAACCGGATATCGTCATGTCGCAAGCTTGCGAAACATCCACTGCTGTCATGCACCCGATTGAAGCCATGGCGAAGATCGTGCGCATGACGACTCCCAACGCACTTTTTCTAGTTGATGCGATCACAGCGTTAGGCGCTGTGCCTATGAAAATGGACGCGTGGGGCATCGACGGCGTCGTTGGCGGAAGCCAAAAAGCTTTTATGTTACCCACCGGCCTTTCGTTCGTTGCATGGAGTGAACGCGCGTGGAAAAAAATTCCGAACGCAAAATCTCCACGATTTTATTTTGATATCCGCGATGAACTCGCAGCCAATCTTCGCGGCGAAACGAATTTTTCTTCAGCGGTCCCGCTTGTGCGAGCACTCGACGAAGTCCTGACAAAAGTTCAATCGTTTGGCGGATTCGAAACTCTTTTTCGCCGGATTGCCGGGCTCTCGGAGGCCACGCGTACCGCTTTGACTGCGATGGGATTTAAACTCTTGGCTCAGACTTCGTCACCGACACTCACAGCTATCAAAACTCCAGACGGAATCGATGGAGCAAAGTGGCGCTCGCTTTTAGAAACTAAATACGGCGTGATTTTGATGGGCGGCCAAGATTCGCTCAAAGGCAAAATTATTCGAATCGGTCACATGGGTTACATTTCGGATGAAGATCAGCTGCGGGCCTTGCGAGCAATTGCCGAGAGTGCTGCGGAAATGAAGCCGGGATTCATCGGCGCCGCACAAATCGAAACCTCCCTCGAAAAAGCACGAAGTGTGTTGAAGAATGCGAAGATGCCGTGGTGAAGACTCCCATCAAGATTACAATCGCCGATCGATTCACTGCAAACGCAACCGCGTGGCTCAAAAGTCATAGCGAATTTGACATCGCCACCTCGACGGACGCCGCTCGTTTAGCAGAAACAGAAGGTCTGATCATCCGTTCGCAGTTCAAGCTGCCGAAAGAAATTATTGAGACGATGCCTCGCCTTAAAGCGGTCGTGACCGCAACGGTTGGTTTCGATCACATCGATCTCGCTGCCTGCGCGGAACGAGGAATCAAAGTGGCGCACAGTCCCGAAGCACATTCGGCGAGTGCCACCGAATTGACGTGGGCTTTGGTTCTCGCCTGCGCCCGTAAATTAAAGGCGGCCGACAAAACCGTTCGAACACAAAACTGGGATCGCGAACCACTACTAGGTTGGCAACTCGAAGGTAAAACTCACGGGATCATCGGACTCGGTCGCATCGGTACACGCGTCGCGAAAATCGCGCGTGCCTTTGGAATGGAGGTCGTTGCACACGATCCGTATCGCGAGAACGATTACTTCGCGAAGCACGAAGCTAAGAGAATGGGGCTCGACGAAGTTTTTCATGTATCCGATTCGGTTAGTCTTCATGTTCCGCTGACCAAAGAAACCAAAGGTCGCATCAACCGTGTTCAGTTCGATTTTTTGAAGCCGCATTCGATTCTTGTGAACACCGCCCGCGGCGGCGTTGTTAAGGAAGACGATTTAGTGCTGCATTTAAAGGCCGGCGGACACGGAATGTTTGGGCTCGACGTATTTACTCAAGAGCCTATGCGCAAAGGTTACGAGTTGCTGGATTTCCCCCAAGTCGTGATGACTCCCCACATCGGAGCCAATACCCGAGAGGCTTTCGACGCGGTGTCGATGGAAGCCGCGCGCAACCTGGTGGGTCTGCTGAACAGAGGACCCGTTTCGGGTCCTCTGCCACCTCCAGAAGCTTGGTACGCAAAGGCATAATCCTGCCTTTGGCCTTGCGGTCCACGCAGGGTTTTGAGACTTTCTGTTGTCGTTTTTCTAGGAGAATCATTATGGCTGGTATCGTAGTTGTCGGCGCTCAGTGGGGCGACGAAGGCAAAGGCAAAGTCGTCGACGTTTTTTCGGCGAGCGCAGATCTCGTCGTTCGATATCAAGGCGGAGCCAACGCGGGCCACACTCTTGTCGTTAACGGCGTAAAAACGGTTTTGCACCTCATCCCTTCAGGTGTCCTTCATTCAAAGTGCAGCTGCATGATCGCACCTGGCGTCGTCCTCGACGTCGAAGAAGTGATGAAAGAGATCAACGATCTGAGATCAGCGGGTGTGTTGAACAATCCCGATCAACTGCGCATCTCGGATCAGTGCACGGTTCTCTTGAGCTACCATCGTAAACTTGACGCCGCTCGCGAAAAAGCAGCCGGTAACGAAAAGATTGGTACGACCGGCAAAGGTATCGGACCTGCCTATGAAGATCGCGCCGCACGCAAAGCCGTTTTGTTTGCGGACCTCTTCCACCCAGAGCGCCTGAAGCAAAAATTAGAAGTTTCTCTTCAAGAGAAGAACTTCATGCTCGTGAACTACTACAAAGAAGAAGCAGTGGCCCTTGAGCCGCTCTACAAGCGCCTCCTTGAACTTGCTGAACAACTCGAGCCGTATCGTTCAAAAGACACTTCGCTTGTTATTCACAAGGCGCTGAAGGCCGGTAAAAAAGTTTTGTTTGAGGGTGCGCAAGGAACGATGTTGGATCTCCTTCACGGCACGTATCCGTTCGTCACTTCGTCTTCGACGATTTCGGGCTCTGCTTGTATCGGCACCGGCATCGGCCCAGGCATGATGCAAAAGATCGTTGGAATCACGAAGGCGTACACAACTCGCGTTGGTTCAGGTCCTTTCCCGACCGAAATGAACGAATCACTGAGCGAACGCCTGCGCCAAGAAGGCGGAGAGTACGGCGCGACAACGGGGCGACCACGCCGCTGCGGTTGGCTTGATCTCGTGGCGCTGAAGTATGCGATTCGTGTGAACGGTCTGACTTCGCTGGCACTCATGAAGCTCGATGTATTGTCTGGTCATGAAAAAATCGAAGTCTGCACAGCCTACAAGCTTGATGGCGTCGAGATTAAAGAGCTGCCTGTAAATTCGTTCGACCTCGAACGCGTTGAACCGGTCTATCGTGCGCTCACGGGTTGGAGCGAGAACCTCCAAAACGTTCGTTCGATTCAAGATCTGCCGCAGTCGGCGCGCGACTTTATTCAGTTCATCGCGACCGAAGTAGCCACGCCTATCGACGTCGTTTCTGTCGGCCCCGGCCGTGAACAAACTCTCTGGATCAAGCCGCTCTTCGCTTAAATAGCGCCGAGCGTTCTAATGGTGCTCGCTCATCGAGCAGCCATGACATGAGGTGCTCGGTCCACGAGCACCACAGCGAATTTAAAGAGGTTTCATCGATCTCGTGTTGACAGAGACCGGTAAAATCTCGAATAGTCGCACTTCGTTTTGCGGGGTTCGCTAGCTCAGTTGGTAGAGCACATCCCTTTTAAGGATGGGGTCGATGGTTCAAGTCCATCGCGAGCCACCACTTTCAATTTCTCTCTTCGGAGAGCACCTGAAAGTACCGCTAAAGACGATCGTCTCAAGGTCCCCATCGTCTAGCGGCCTAGG
>JAYSYF010000185.1:0-4792 GCA_043716655.1 Bdellovibrionales bacterium
CTTACGTCGATCAGTCGCGCGATAATTTGAACCCGGGCAAAACTGTATTCGAAGAAATTACGGGTGGAAACGATCTGATGATGGTCGGAACTCGCGAAATGCCGTCGCGTGCCTATGTGTCGCGATTCAATTTCGGCGGCGACAGCCAGCAGAAAAAGGTCGGCGACCTATCGGGTGGCGAACGAAATCGCGTTCAAATGGCAAAGGTTCTCCAAACAGGCGGAAACCTCTTGCTGCTCGACGAGCCGACAAACGATTTGGACGTCAACACAATGCGTGCACTTGAAGAAGCGCTTCTCGAATTCGGCGGCTGTGCGGTTGTTATTTCCCACGATCGTTGGTTCCTCGATCGCATTTGCACGCACATCATGGCGTTTGAAGGCGAGGGTGTAGTCAACTTCTTCACTGGTAACTTTAGCGAGTACGAAGAGGATCGCAAAAAACGCTTCGGCGAAGCGGCGCTTCAACCGAAACGTTTCAGATACAAAAAAATTCAGTAGCCGCGGAAGAGTTTCATACAGAGAAACATTGAGACCGGTGTTAAAATCGGTGAGATGTATTTTCGTTGGCGAGCGGCAACCGTCATTACCGAAACCTCAATTTGAGGTTTCAAAATTTCGGAAGGTCCGTTTCTGATCTCAAAATACGGAATGCCCCGTCGTCCGCCGATCGCGACACCCAGCGGCCTTGCTCGTCGATATTCCCAAATTCAACGGTGCCATTGCTAAACTTTGAATAGTCACTGAAGCGCAGAACCGTCAACGTGCGTTGCAAAAAATGGAGCGGTTCAGCGAGCTTCAAAAAATAGCCGTGCACAACGGCTTGGCCCAAGGGGCCAGAGTCAACTCGCGCAATATTCTCGAAAGGTGCGTCGACTGTTTTCAAAAAAAATGTGTCGACCGAGCGAGTGAGGACGGCGAATCCAACTCTGCGTAAGTCATTGCGTCCGCTGATAATGAGATGCGCGCGCACCCCACGAGAGTGCCGAAACTTCAGCGGCGTGACTTGCGCTGAACAAACAGAAATAGCTCAAGCAAAACTGAATTACGAACTTCAACATCTACACTCCAGAAATCGCATCGATCTACACTCCAGAAATCGCATCGATTCTTACGAAGCGCGGTGCAATCTGGAAGCCAGACTTGGCTCAAGCTGCCTGATTGATTCCGGTGTTATCAGCCAAAACTGAAAAGGCGTCCGCTGCAGCTAGAAAAGCATCGTGTGCGCGCAGACGATCGGTTTCGGGAACTCGGTCTGGATGAAGTGTCAAAAGCACGCGGCGACGTTCGCGTTTCAAAGATTCGCGAGATATTTCTCCGTCAACTATGTCTTCAGCAAAGAACTGTGCGCCAGATTTCAACACAAGTGTGAATGCGAATTGAGCTTCGCCAGATGCAAAACGCGGGTTGGCTTTCGTTCGGCTTGCCGAGGCGACTCCAAGTTGAATTTCAGCCGTCTCAAATTTTCGCGGAGCCGACAGAGCTTGCGCCGGCGCTTTCGAAGTAGGAGTCGAGAGTCGCGAGCGAAAACTAATCATTTTCGATACAAGATCGTCCATCGATGGTGCGAGTTTTCGCGATGGCTCGTCGAAGATCGAATCACGGGCGGACGGGCCGTCTTCAGGGATGCGTTCAGATTCCTGTTCACGCAAGGACGCTTCGAAGTCGCGTTTCACGTCGGTTATTAGCCGATCGATCAACACGTCAAAAAAGTTGTCTTGCGAAGTGGTTGCCATGATTCTCTAGCGGATCTTTTTGAGACAAACCGTAGGCTAGTTTCCTCCTGCGGGAATGCAGTTAATCCCATTGAATACCGGCGTGTCTTAAGTCTAGGCTTTCACCTGTGACCGAGATCCCCGATAGAACCAAAACTTCTAGGTCGTTCTGGCATTCCTGGCTATGGCCGGTGGTCGGCGCGTGGATGAGTCTGTTTGCGCTCGGCCTCGTAGATAACGCGCGTGGGCCGGTCTTTCCTGACATCCTCAAAGAATTCTCTCTCACTGACACGGTTGGGAGTCTCTTCTTCCTCGTCGCCTCATTTGCTTCGCTGGTTCACAACCTGATCTTCTATCGGTTCCTCTGCGATACGAGTCCCAAGCGGCTCGTCGGCATCTATACGTTGATCATGGCGGGCGGAGCGCTCTTGATCTCGCATTCGACCCAGTACGAATGGACGTTGGTGGCTTGCGCGGTCCTTGGCGTAGGCTTTGGCGGCTTAGGGGTGGGTCAGAACGCGGCGGTGCAGGAGGCACCTGCAGAACACCGTCAGCGCGCGATGGGACTTCTCCACACCATGTACGGAATCTCTTCGTTCACGGCACCGCTCTTTATATCTCTGCTAGCTGCTCACGGCTGGAGGCTTTCGCTCGCGCTTCTCAGTCTGCCCTCTGTTTTCGTAGGCGCACTAGTGTTGTTCGAGGGAATGCTTGCGGCACGGAAGACGGGTAACGGTCGAGCTAATGCCTTTCAAGAGAAGCCAGAAGTGGATAACCGCGCTGTTGCGAAGTCGGCACCGTGGGTCGCAGCGTTACTGATCGCACTTCTTGTTATAGCAGAAATTTCGGTTTCGACTCGATTCACGCTTCTTGCGAGACGAGACTGGGGATTTTCAGTCGAGACGGCGACACAATGGCTCGCCGGATATTTTATTGCGATGACGGCATCTCGATTGATTATCGGCCTCTTCAAATTTCCATTTTCGGCTAGGCAAATCCTGTATTTCTCGCTTTTTTTGGGGTTTCCATTTCTGCTCGTTGGTTTCATGCCCTTCGGATTTACTAAGGAGATTAGGCTCTTATCACTCGTCGGTTTCGGTTTTCCCATAGCGATGGGTTATCCACTTGCTATGACTCGATTGGCCGAATTATTTGGGTCGAACGTTCAACGAGTGACATCTAAATGTCTCATTCTGCAGTCAGCTGGAGCGATGATTATGCACTTTTCCCTAGGGTACGGAGCCGATTCTCAGGGTCTGCTGTTCGTTCTTGGAACGGTCGCAATCGTCGCTCTCCTAGGGGCTTTGACAGCATTTTGGAGTCTCGAACGGCTCGTTTCCCAGTGATTCCCTCGGAAAATATGCATTTCTTTAGTATTTTTCTTTGGACAACACCGATTAATTCGGATGATCATTCTCAATGTCGGACGATTACTTAGGAGAAACGCACTCACGAATGTGGTTTTTCGCTAGGTAAACGACGAAAGTTCTGATGTACTTAGCAAGTAACTTCATCAGAATCAGATGACGATAGGTTTTAAGTTCTAGTTAGAAGAGTACGATTAACGAACGTCCACCAGATATGATTTTGGGGACTTCACAAGGAGAGATTCACGATGGCTAAGAAAAAAGCTACGAAGAAAGTTGCTAAAAAAGCGACTAAGAAAGCCGCTAAAAAAACGACTGCGAAAAAAGCAGCTCCAAAAAAAGCAGCTAAAGCTGCTGGCGCGAAAACAAAGCGCAAGCCAAACGCAGCCTTCATGGCTCCATTGAACCCAAGCGCTCTCCTCGCAGAGATCGTTGGCGCGAAACCAATCCCGCGTCCACAAGTTGCTAAAAAAATGTGGGAGTACATCCACAAGCACGGTCTTCAGGACAAAGTTAACCGTCGCATGATCCACGCTGACGACAAACTGAAGCCAATCTTCAACGGCAAAAAGACCGTTACTATGTTCGAACTCACGAAGTACGCTTCGAAGCACCTCACAAAAATCCCATAGGATTTGCGTGTACGTGTGAGCTGAGCGACTGACTTAGGTTGGATGCTCAATGAACAAAACAAGCCCCCAGCGCCGATAGGTTCTGGGGGTTTTGTTTTATTGTCGATATTAAGTGCGCCTAACATTGAGCCAAGCTTGTGAGGCTTTAGTCACACTCGCGCCTGTGCGTTGACCGATAAAGGGCCCACGCGCACGATAGATTGTATGAACACGTTTTTAGCAAGATTGTGTCTGGTTGGTTGGTTCGTTGCGATGTTCTTCTTTTGGATTGAACGTTCGGCGAATGGACTGGCTGCAATACCTCTCGAGAGCTGGCAGGTTCATCTCTCATACGTGATCGCCATCGTCGTACTCACCAACCTGATTTTCTTGGTGCAGGCACTGAATCTGGTGTTCGCGCTTCCGGTCGTTTATTTTGCGTTTATCTATTTTAAGAGTCGCGCTTACTCGACGCCGGGTGCTCCCGTTTCGCCTGTTGAAATGGTTTTGTACCTCATGGAAATATCCATCTTTTCGATCATCGTATTTTGGAACTACAATCTGACTCCGGGAAGACCGGCCTATTTGAGGAAGCGGCACAGACCTACTTTGCAGCCACCAGCGTGGAACAAATGAAAGTCGTCGCATGGCTTTCTGCAATCATGATTTGCGCCTCACTCGTCGCCGCTGTTCGGCTCGAGCGCTTAGTCAAAAATGAACAGGCTGAGAACGCACCGCAGTTGTGGGCGCAATCGAAACAGAAAGCGCAAGACAAGGCCTTCGAGACTCTGCACCGCCTGATGCATTGATTATTTCTTGATGTCAAGAGTCACAGTAGCGATGGATTGATTCAAACCATCCGTGATCGTGTACGTAAATTTGTCGGCGCCTTTGGCTCCGGCTTTAGGCTTAAACGAAATCGAAGTACCACTGACGATCGAGACAGCGCCTTGCGTGGCTGCTGTTACAGATTTAATCGTAAGTTTCTGCCCGTTCGGTTCGATGTCGTTACCCAGAACATTCATGGTAGAGGTCGTCTTGCCACTCACACTGTAGATATCTGCTACGGCCGTGGGAGGATCGTCTTGCATGCGCACAGT
>JAYSYF010000186.1:0-14434 GCA_043716655.1 Bdellovibrionales bacterium
GCGAAAGAAAAAGTTCACGTTAAAAACGAGAACCAAACACTCGCAACGATTACATTTCAAAACTACTTCCGCATGTACAAGAAGCTCGCGGGCATGACCGGTACAGCTGAAACCGAAGCGGTTGAGATGAAAAAAATCTACAACCTCGATGTTTCGGTAATTCCAACGAACAAACCTATTCGTCGAGACGATCGCGAAGACGTCGTTTTCAAAAATGCGAATGGCAAATACATGTCGATCGTTCGCGATATCACTGAGCGCGCGAAAAAAGGTCAGCCGATCCTGGTCGGAACCGTGACGATTGAAAAATCAGAATTGATTTCTAAGTACCTGCAGAAGTCGGGCGTCGCGCACAAAGTTCTGAACGCCAAACATCACGAGCAGGAAGCCGAGATTGTTGCTCAGGCCGGTCGCAAAGGTGCCGTGACAATCGCTACCAACATGGCGGGTCGTGGAACCGACATCGTACTGGGCGGTAACCCCGAATTTCTCGCGCGCCAAGTGGCGGACGACGTTGAGTCGCCGGAATACAAAGCGGCCGTCGAAAAATTCAAACCGCAGACAGAAAAAGAGAAACAAGAAGTGATCGCAGCCGGCGGTCTTTACATCATCGGTACAGAGCGACACGAGTCGCGACGTATCGATAACCAGCTTCGCGGTCGCGCCGGTCGACAGGGTGACCCAGGGGAATCGCAATTCTACCTAGGTCTCGACGACGATTTGATGCGTAAGTTCAACGGCGAACGCGTTTCGAAGATCATGGACATGATGAAGGTTCCGGACGACGAACCGATCACGGCGAAAATGGTTTCTCGTTCGATCGAAGGAGCGCAGCGAAAGGTTGAAGGTCACAACTTCGATATTCGTAAACACCTGATCGATTACGATGACGTTATGAACAAGCAGCGAACCGCGATCTACAATCTTCGCCGTGAAGTTTTGCAGGGCGAAAAGATCGAAGAAATCGTTCGCGAAATGTTGGGCGACCAAGTGTCGGCCCTTCTAGATATGCACGTTGCGGAAAAGGGCGGACGGGATTCATGGAATCTCGACGGCCTGAAGGTCGCTCTGCTTCAACAGTTCGGCCTTGAAGTCGAGTTCGAGGAAGACGCCAAGCTTTCTGCAAATCAGATCGTCGAGAACATACGAACGAAAATCTCTTCCGCTCTCGAAGCGCAGAAAAAACATCTCGGTCAGTTCTTCCTGCAAGTCGCGAAGATGATTTTGCTTCAGACCATCGATCAGCGATGGAAAGAACACCTGCAGCGAATGGATCAGATGCGCGAGTGGATTGGTCTGCGTGGTTACGCGCAGAAAGATCCGTTGGTTGAATACAAAAAAGAAGCATTCACGATGTTCGAAGAAATGAACGGCTTTATCCGTGGGGAAACTCTCGAGAAGCTCTTCAAAATCCAGCTGGTTCTGAACTCGGAAGGTTCCGATGACACCGCACCACGAGAATTCTCGCAAGAGCTCGATGGCTCGGGTTCGCGGGCGCAACGGGTTGAGGGAACTCCGACATCGCGTGGAGACGCTCGTCAGCAAGAAGCGGCCGAACAGCTTGAAGCCATGAAGCCAAAGAAAACGCGCCTCACGTTTGGTCCTCCGACCGACGAACCAAGCGCGGGTGGTGGCAGTGGTATGTCCCGAGCTGCAAGACGTGCGATGGAACGCGATAAGAAACGTCGCTGATGTCGTCGAAATGTCCGATGTGTCAGACACCATTGAAAGACGACTACGGCATGGCGACATGCCCTGGATGTGGTTCGATTGTTTTTGTCGACATGGACGGACTCGCGCAAGTTTCGCTCGATGAACCAAGAGACGTAACTCCCGCACCAGTCGCCTTCGAGCCTGAAGATGTCGCGGCGATCGAACGCAGTGGCCTGAAGGCGATACCACTCGACAATCCAATGAGCGGGCCAATGTCTGCCGATTCGTTTCCGCCGATTGAGCCAATGCCGATGCCATCACCAGAAGCGATGACTCCTGAAGCCGTGGCTCCAGGACCAGATCCGGTCGTTCCCGACAGTTCAGAAGTCGATATGAATGCGTTTCTCGGCTATGCACCAGAAAACTCACCAGGTGGCGCAATGCCGGTGACGTCGTCTCAAAATGATCCAAAGGATCCGCTGGGACTTTCCGCCTACGCGAACAGCGAAATGAGCGCCGCGAAAAACGGGCCTTTGGTCGTGACGCTGATTATTTCGGGAATAGACGCGAAAGATCTGCGCGGTGAAATCCGACAAGCACTACAGGACTCGCGCTTTGGCTGGGATACAGCTGCCCTGATGTCTAGTATCAAGGGCGGCATTCTTCGAATTGAACAGGTATCTCCCGTTAAAGCGACGATCATTATCAACCGAATCAAGAACCTCTCTGTACGGATTCGATGGGAGCAAAGTGCAATTAACGAGATCGATCCCAGTAGCTAAAAAAGCAGTCGGCGCGAAGAAGAAATCTTCCGCCTACGCTGGGCTTGCTCGTCGCGCTTTCTCAATTGTTCTGTTCGCCGCAATTCTCATAGCTGCAGCCGTATCTGAAGCCAACGAAGCGGCTGCTGCTCCGGGCTCAGAGACTGAGGCTGCAATCGCAGCAGAGAAACCGTCGGCATTAAAAGTGAAACCACCGTGTCGCTGGACCGATCACGAATCGCGTTTGGCTTCTTACATGTCTCGAATTCGCAGTCTCGAGAAAGAAATTTCGGACATGATCGAATCGAAACATCGCATCGAGAACGCCGAGAAACTTAGAATTTTGACTCAGCAAATTTCGTTCAAGCATTCTGATCTCGCAAAAGTAATTCGCGATTATGAAGTCGAGCGTTTGCACGTACGCTTTCAACACCCGGATCGCGATCTCGAGGGCGAACGTCGCTATACGGCGCAACACTTGAAGTCTGTAAATGAAATTGGACAAGCGTTCGGTTTAGACGGACGACTCGATCGAATTCGCGGACAAGTAGGTATCGTTTTCCCAGTGAGCGAAAAAGAAAAACGCACTGATCTGCGTGGTCCCGCAAGTATTAAAGCAGAAGATCCAGACGCGATGCCGACTGGTCTTCATCTCGTAAAATAAGAACTAATTACTTCGCTGTGCTCGGCTGACCGACGTCTGCGTTCTCGTCGACGGGGCGAAACTTTTGAATGGTAATTCCATCGCGCGCAAGTGCTGCGGTTTCGCTGTCGTTTATATCGGCTGCATGATTGCTTAAAAGATTTCTGCGATCTTGTTCGTCCGCCGAAATCGCAGGCTTGATTGCAGCGCCAACGTAAGTTGATCGGCCATTTTCAAAATGAACTTCGCGTACGATATCGCCTTCGGGGTGACCGTGAAGTGTGTACTCCCAGCGATCGCGGCCATGCCATCGCTGAGTCCGATCCGGTCCACCAACGGCGGCCAGAACTTCACCCTTCGTCATGCCTCCTTGAACTGCTGAAAACTCTTTGTATCGTGGCGTCTGGCAGGCGCAGAGCACGGTTAGCAGTAGGAGAGCCGGTAATGATGCATATCGAGACATGCTATTAGGATACTTAGAAATCCGAAGTTGCACACTAGGGCTAAGGGCTAGGGATGCGGAGTGCCTCGATTTGAGACGGCTTGGGGTGTTCTCCAGCCCTAATTCGTTTCGCGAAGGCGTCGCTTTAAAATCTTTCCCGAATCACCTTTTGGCAAATCCTGAAGGAAATGCACTTCCTTCGGAATCTTAAATTTCGCAAGCTTCTCGGAGCAAAAGGAAATTAAGTCCTCCGCACTGGCGCTGCGGCCAGAAGCTAGCGCGACGTACGCGCGACCGGCTTCTCCCCACTTCGCATCGGGAATTCCAACGACCGCGACTTCACGGACTGCGGGATGCTCGCTCAGCACTTGTTCAACTTCGACGGGATACACGTTTTCTCCGCCGGAAATGAACATGTCCTTCTTGCGACCTGCGACATAAAAATATCCTTCGTCATCAACGCGCACGAGATCGCCGGTGTGCAACCATCCACCGACAATCGTTTCCTGAGTCGCCTTTTCGTTGCGCCAGTAGCCTGGCGTACAGACGGGCCCGCGAAGCAACAATTCTCCGGTTTCGCCTTGTTTAACGTCACGGCGTTCGTCGTTCACAACGCGAGCTTGCACATAGAAATTCGGAAAACCGATCGAGCCGATTTTTCGAAGCGCGTCCTCTTCGTTGAGAGAAAAAACGCTCGGTCCGAATTCGGTAAGTCCAAACCCTTGGCGAATAGGAATACCCTTCTTCTGCCAAGTATGAATGAGCTCGATCGACATTGGTTCACCGCCAACAATCGCATAGCGCACGCGCGAGAGATCCGCTTTCTGAAAAACCGGCGATCTCGACATGATCTCCATCGTCGTGGGAACGCCGAACATGATCGTCGCTTTCTCGGACTCGCAGAGAGAAAGAATTCGGTCGGCATCGAATTTCTTTGTGAGCACTGTCATTGCGCCCCGATGTACGAACGGAGTCAGTAAGACATTCCACCCAGCAGTGTGAAAGAACGGCAAGAAGCTAACGAAGACGTCATTTTGCGAAATGTTGAGGCGCAAAGTGGTGTTGAGCGAATTCCAATGCAACATCTTGGGAGTAATCATTGCGCCCTTTGGCGCTCCGGTCGTTCCCGACGTGTAGAGAATCATGCACGGCTGATCTGTTTCGTAGGGACTTTCGTTTTCATCGTTCGCGTGCGGATTTCGACGCGGCTTGAAGCCAGGCTTTCGAATGTAATCGATATTCTCAGACACAAGTTTTTGAAACGCTTCAAAACCAAACACATGGCGGGGAAGAGTTCGCGTTGGATTGATGAAAATCGTATCGACCGTTTTCTTGAATGAATCTTGCGGAAATAGAACAGTGGCATCACTATCATTTAAAATGTGTGCGATTTCCGCTGCCGTCAGACGGAAGTTGATCGGAACAAAAACACAGCCAAGGCGCAGGCACGAAAAGAATAACACGACGGCTTCAAGTTCGTTTGTCGCAAGCATCGCAACGCGGTCACCGGCTTTAAGCGAAAAGCGTTTCGATAAATCTTGGCTTACGAGATCTACGAGGTGAAAAAGTTCGAAGTAGGAATAGCTGGTGCCGCTGTCGCCGTCTTTGAACGCAGTATGACCAGGGGAAAGGCGTGCCCATTGTTTCAACCAGTCGACATTGTCGCCAGCTGAAGGGCTCATGTGTCGTAACCCCAACGTATCGCCATTGCCGACATCGACATGCCGCCGCCAGAACCGAGGACCATCACGAGATCGCCCTTTTTTAGTTTGTGAGCGCTAGCCGCATCTGCGAGTGCCATCGGAATACAAGCGCCGCCGGTATAGCCGAACTTGTCCATGACGTTGTGGGCTTTTTCGAGTGGAGCACCGAGTTTTCCCATCGTCTCAACGATCGAACCGATATTGATTTGAGTAAAGAAGAAGTGGTCGACATCTTTGATCGTTTTTCCGACGCGATCGAGAATCGCATGCGTCAGTTCCGGCCATACTTTGCCGTTCGTCTCTGGCGGAATTCGTTTCGTAAACTGAAGCTTGTGCATGTTTTTGCCCACGGTATCTTCGCTGATCGGAAACTTGGTTCCCCCAGCGTAGATGCCCATGTAATCGTGATACTGACCGTCGGTCGCAAGTTGCGAAGCGAGCATACCAATCGGTTCCCCTTTGTCCGTAGCGGCCGAAGTTCGCTGAATAATCGCGGCTCCTGCGCCGTCCGCAAAGACCGACGTAACCTTGTGATCGGTCCAATCAAAATACTTCGACATGCCGTAGGCACCGACAACGAGAATCGTATTGTACCGCTCGTCAGCCACTATGAACTTAGAAGCAACATCGGTGGCCGTAACGAATCCGGCGCAAGCGGTGTTGAGATCGAAAGTTCCTGCGCGAGAAGCCGCGAGCTTGAACTGCACAACAGCCGCAGTCGAAGGCGAAACATAATCAGGAGTGTCGGTCGCAACGATAATCAAATCAAGTCCGCGTGCTGTGACGCCGGCGTTTTTCATGGCCTCTTGTGCTGCGGGTACAATGAGATCCGACGTCGCTTGGTCATCCGACATAAAATGTCGCTTCAAAATATTCCGCTGTTCGCGAAGAAACGTACTCATATCGCGATCGTACTTCTTGTCGAAGAAGCTGTTATCGACGGCGTTTACCGGGACGTAAAGTCCAAGGCCAGTGATGACTGCGCGATTAGCTAACATCTTTTTTTCCTAGTTTCGCTTCTAATCATCGTTCAGCTTCGCTGAAACAGAAACTCATTCACCTTCGAAACGAAGAGTGCTGGGTTTTCGACGTTCAATGAGTGACCGTGGTTTGCGATGATATCGAGTTTTGCGTTCGGCAGACCCGCCGCAAGAATACGCGAGCTTTCCGCCGGAATGACTGGATCATTTTCGCCGTGAAGGACGAGAATCTTGTGTTGAATCTTCGCAAGGTCGTTCGAGATGTTTGTGATGTGCAACATCCCGGGAACTCCGTGCCAATTGATCTTTGCTGTCGCGAAGGTATCGTCGACGATCTTTTGAAATAACGGGTTCTTTACGTCGTTTCCTTGAATCGTTCCGTTCATAACGATTTCACAGACGGCGCGGTCCTGACTCATTTGCGTGAAGGCCGTATACATTTCGGGACCGAACTGAACGCCGGTAGCTCCGACGGGATCAAGTAAAACGGCGCGGTCAAAAAGCTGAGGTGCTTTCAACATCGCGTAGAGTGCGATCAACCCGCCGGTCGAGTGGCCAACGAGGCAAGCCTTTTTGATTCCCATTTTCGCGCACAGTTGAATGTAATCTTCGGCGAGTGCTGCGGGATGAAGCTGTTCTTCAGTCGCAGGAGCTTCCGACTTTCCGCAACCACGCCACTCGGCAGCGATCGCGCGGCCTTCCAGGCCTGGCTTAGCGGCTTTTTTCCAAAGGGCGAGAGATGGCTCCCACCAAGTGTTCGAAGCGAGGTTTCCGTGAAGGAAGATAGTGTCGAGAGGCAATACAGCTTCAGTAACGTCCACGTTCATTCCGTAGTTCAATAAGTCGACTCGTGCCATTTGCTCTCCCGATTCCTTTAAAGTCGTTGTTTACTTGATCTCGATTTTAGTAGTTCCGTCAGACGCGCCGCCAGACCATGTGCCGCCAATCCAAGTGCTGCTGTCTTTAAGGCGCGAATCGCCAGCAATGATTAACTTAAACCATGAAGAAGAGAAACGCGGATAAGCTTCGGGAATTTTGTGTTCAGAATTTTTAAGGAAGAGGCGGCTTGCACGCGACGCCTCAGGAATTGAATTCCAGAAATCTTCCAGAATCTCGGCTGGAATGTATTGATCTTTGTCCGCAACGATTAGGTGGACTTTACCTTTTGGCAGCCGAGCCGCAAAGTCACCGGCGCGGAAGGTTTTCGTACCTTCAGTCATTCGAAAAACGTTTTCCAGCTTATAAGGATGCTCAAGCACGATCGGCTCAGTGAGCGGATACTGCCCGTAGACGACTTGTTTCAAGAAGAAGCTGTAAAGTTGGGCGTCTGTCGCCGGGTTGAGTGGCCACATTATGCGAGTCATCTGGATCTTCATTTGAATATCTTTTTCCACGGCCGGCAGTGGTCCGGTGAACGGTGCGCCGAGAATAAGTGTCTTCACTCGTTTCGGATGAAGCGCTCCGAACATGATTGCCATAGCGCCGCCATACGAGAGCCCACCGATGTGAACTGGGGCTTTGATGCCCATGGTGTCGAGCAGCAAGACGAGGTCATTTACCTGATCAGCTAACTGGATCGTGTCTTTCGGCAGACCGTACTTTTTCATCGTCTCGCCCATGCCGATCGGGTCGTAACGGAAAATGCCCAGTCCATCGCCTTTAAGCTGAGAAACGAATTGATCCCAAACGCCGACTCGGTAAGTGAGGCCGTTCAACAGAACGACGATCGGCTTACCTGCCTCGGGTTTCAAGAAGTCGACGTAGAGTTCGCGGCTTTCACCGATTTTAACAAAGCCCTGAACACGTGTTTGTTTGGTCTCACGGTCAACGGTGAATTTTAAACCGCGCTCGCGTACTTCAGTTGAGTCTTCTGAAAGCGCTCGTTCCAGTGTCTTTTCAAACAGAATTTCGCAGCTGCGAGCTTCGGCTTTAGTTGAAGAAACCGAAACCATACCGAAAACCACAATGACGGCACTCCAAGCGCCGATGAATTTGCTGATCATGCTGACCCCCTCCATGAAAACCCCTCTAAACTGAACACTCGAAAGTCTTCTCGCCCCACGCGAACAAAAACCTTGAGGTGCCCGTACTTTTACCTAACGGAACCTAAATCGTTCGCGAGCCTGTGTTCGAGCTAATCTCAAACGACAAGTCCGCCGTCGACAGAAATGACTGTGCCACTAATGTAAGACGCTTCGTCCGAAGCCAAGAACATGCACGCGTTTGCGATATCGCTTGGTTTGCCAAATCTTCCTGCTGGAACTTTATCTTCAACTGCTTTGCGAGCCTCTGCCGGCATCGCTTCAACCATCGGAGTCATCGTGAACCCCGGTGCGACCGCGTTTGCCGTGAAACCTTTGCGTGCGAGTTCGCGAGACCATGTTTTGGTCATGCCAATCACGCCTGCTTTTGCTGCAACATAATTCGTCTGTCCGAAGTTTCCGTAAAGAGCGACGACCGACGAAATCGAGATGATTCTTTTATTCGGTGAATCGGCGAATTTTGGAAGGAGCGCCTTGGTGCAATTGAAAACACCACCGAGATTTGTGTCGATCACCGCTTCAAAATCTTCAACCGACATTTTAGCGAAGCTTTTATCGCGAGTGATCCCAGCGTTGTTGATCAGAATATCGACAGCGAAGGGGAGGGCGGTCGCGGCCGCTTCGACCGAAGCGAACTTCGAAACGTCGACCTGCTGAAAAGTCAGGCGATTTGAAAAGGCGGAAAGTTCGGCCCTCGCCGTTTCGATCGACTCCGCCGAAAATTCCCAAACGGCGACGGTTGCGCCTGCTTCGAGGAATTGCCGCGTGATTTGAAAACCGATGCCGCGAGCGCCGCCGGTTACGATTACTTTTTTGTTAGCAAAATCAAATTTCAGATTGGATTGTGTCATCACCGATGAGGTGTCTATTGGTTGGGTGAATCTTCCGTCAATGCGGAAGAGTATTCACTCACATGAAGTAAATGCTCGGCGTCAAACGACCGTACGCATCAAGTCCATGTTATTATTGGTTTTGTAGTTTTGAACATAGAGCATTTACTCTAATTCAGTAATTAGAAGTCGATAGATGCTTGCTTTTTACTCACATAAAATTCCGATGCAAAACAAATCTCGAAAGTTCAACGATCGACCACTCGATTGGGCACTCGATCAAGATTTTATGAGCGAACACAAAGAACCGTTTGAAAGGTGTTTGAATAGTCTTGCCTGCAACCAGTTGAAGTGAGAATTACTAAACGGTTCAACAAATTCGCACGTGTCGACACGCAGTTAGCTGATTGGTCATGACTCGTAGTTATGACGGGCGGTTAGACTGGCAGCGTTTCGCTTTCACCGAGGGATCGATGGCAACTTCTGATACAAAAAATGACTCAAATCATCGGCCGGATTCAAATCATCGCGAAGACAGCTATGGCGGCGTCAATGATGGAGGCATGGTTGTCTTCATTCTTTCAATGGTCGTCACCTTTGCAATGTTCATCTATGTCGCCTTCTTCAGTGGCGGAATCGACTTGAAGGAAATCAAACCGGCGGGTGCACCTGCCGCTGCAACAGCACCAGCTGCGGACGCGGCTCCTGCTTCAGCTCCAGCCGGTGAAGCAGCGCCAGCTGGAACTGCGGAAAAAGCAGCCGAAGCTAAAGGCGCCGAAGCTGCGCCAGCAGCGAAAGATCCAGGACAGAAATAAGTTATGGGAATTTTCGGGCAACGAAGACAGGTGTCGGCGCATGCGGTAGCGAGAGCTATGCATTTTGCGTCGGCGCTCGTGTTGACGTTTTCCCTGCTATCAAATGCGCAGGCGCGAGACTTCGCTAAACCGCGCGAGGGACATCCGAACGAAGTTCCTGCACAACTTACTGATATTACGATCACACCGAAACTTGGTGAAAAAATCGATCTCGATGCGAAGTTCATCGATCACACTGGCCGAGAAGTTACACTTCGCGAGTATACAAAAGACGGGAAGCCGATTCTTTTGAGCCTCGCGTATTACTCATGTCCAAGTCTTTGCAATTTTCATCTGAACGGTTTGAACGATTCCTTTAAGCAGATGAAAGAGCCGCTCGGAAAAGAATTTAATCTGGTCGTCGTAAGTTTCGATCCCAAGGAAACTCCCGTCGTGGCTGCAGCAAAACGTGAAAGCTACATCAAAGAGTACGGCCGGCCCGAGGGCGCAGAAGGCTGGCACTTCTTAACGGGTTCAGCAGAAGCGAGTGCAGCACTGGCGAAGGCCGTCGGTTTCACTTACCGCTGGGACGAAGAGCAAAAACAATATGCGCACGCGTCTGCCGCGTACGCGATTGCTCCGGACGGAACTATTACTCGTTATCTTTTCGGTATCGTGTTCGATCCAAAGACTGTTCGTCTCTCGATGTTAGAAGCGTCGAAGGGCCAAGTCGGAACCGTGATCGACAAGCTGATACTTTTTTGTTTCCATTACGATTCCAAAGAGAACAAATACACTCTTGCCGCATTCAATATTATGCGCGCTGGAGGCGTCCTCATCATGTTGGTGTTAGGCGCGTTTATCGTTCCTTTTTGGATTCGTGCTCGTAAGGAGTCAGCTGTCGTGAAAACGAACGGCGACAAGACATAGTATGAAGGAGAACCGTTTGAAGAACCTCAACCGCTTTGCGAATACCTCGAACAGAATGTTCGGCAATTGTGCGAACAGAATGTTCGGCAACACTGCGATGTCTTCGGTGTTCGCGCTTGGCACAATACTCGGCGTTTCTCACGCTTTTGGTGGCAGCACGTACATGCCGCCTGCTGCAACTCAGATCGCAGCGGAAGTCGATACGATTTATAGCTTCCTGCTTTACACGAGTTTGATCTCGTTCATTCTAATCATGGGCGGCTTGTTCTGGTTTATTTATAAATACCAGCGACGTTCGGCGAACGACAAAACAGCTTACATCACCCATGACCACACTCTGGAATTTGTTTGGTCATTCGTACCGTTCGTCATTTTCATGTTCGTGTTTTTCTGGGGCTGGAAGGTCTATCATGACATGCGCAACGTCCCTGCGGACGCACTTGAAATCCAAGTGATGGCGAAAAAGTGGGATTGGCGCTTCACGTACAAGAGTGGCAAGGAAGTCAGATCCGAACTCGATGCGAACAGCCAGAAACTTCCGCCAATGCTTTACGTTCCAACGGGTCGCCCAGTGAAGTTGATCATGGGTTCTGAAAAGATCGTCGAAGGTTCGAAGGATCCGACGGATCGCCCGGTTCTTCACTCGTTCTTCATTCCATCTGCGCGAGTGAAACAAGACGTCGTTCCTGGTCGCTATACTATGTTGTGGTTCAACTTCGATCAGCCCGGCGAGTATAACGTCTTCTGCACGGAATATTGCGGCGGCGGACACTTCTCGATGCGAGCAATGATCAAAGCGGTTCCTCCAGCAGAATTCGATCAGTGGTTGTCTGGCGATGCTAGCGGCGGCGGAGTCGAGAAAGTATTGTCGCTCGCGGACAAGGGCAGAAAAGTTTATGCGAACTACGCATGCTTGGGATGCCACACGGTCGACGGAAAATCTGGAACCGGTCCGACCTTCAAGGGACTATGGGGTAGAACCGAGTCGATCCAAGGTGGAGGAAAAGTCACCGTCGACGAGAATTATCTTCGAGAATCGATCTTAAACCCGAACGCGAAAATTGTTGCCGGCTTCCCAGCAGGACAAATGCCTGCCTTTGCCGGAATCTTAAAAGACGACGACGTCACAGCAGTTATCGAATTCATCAAAACACTGAAGTAAGGAGGCGCCATGGCAACGACGAACACAGCAAATACAGGCGCTCATGTGGAATCGAATTATCTTAACCATGAAAAAGGCCTTTGGAATTGGCTGTCGACGCTTGATCATAAGCGCATCGGCATTCTTTATTTCATTACGGTTGCGTTGTTCTTCATGGTCGGAGGCGTCTTCGCTCTCTTGATCAGAACAGAACTTTTTTATGCCGGCCAGACGATCATGAGCTCAGAACAGTACTCACGCGTGATGACTTATCACGGTGCCGTGATGGTGTTCTTGGTCATCATTCCTGGGATTCCGGCCTTCCTCGGTAACTTCTTTTTGCCGATGCAAATCGGAGCAAAGGACGTTGCGTTTCCTCGACTGAATCTTTTGAGTTGGTATTGCCTCATCATCGGCGCGGGCGTAGCGCTCACGTCGTTGGCATTCGGCGGCGCGGATACGGGTTGGACGTTCTATACTCCTTATTCGATCAAGCACGCTCCGGCCGTCATCTGTATGGTCATGGGTGTATTCATCGCGGGTTTCTCGTCGATCTTGACCGGACTCAACTTCGTTGTGACCACTCATAAGTTGCGCGCACCAGGGATGACGATGAATCGCATTCCACTTTTTGTGTGGGCCCTTTACTCGACAGCGATCATCCAGGTTTTGGCGACTCCGGTTCTCGCGATCACGGTGTTGTTGCTCGCAATGGAAAACATCTTCGGAATCGGCTTCTTTGACCCGGCACTCGGCGGCGACCCGGTCTTGTTCCAGCATTTCTTCTGGTTCTATTCGCACCCTGCGGTTTACATCATGATTCTTCCTGCGTTCGGAATCATTTCTGAACTCATCACGACATTCTCGAAAAAGACGATCTTCGGTTACACGGCGATTGCTTACTCAAGTCTCGCCATCGCGGCGGTTTCGTTCTTCGTGTGGGGTCACCACATGTTCGTTTCCGGCCAATCTGAAATCGCTGGCGTCGTCTTCTCGTTCATCACGATGCTTGTCGGTGTTCCGACAGCGATCAAACTCTTCAACTGGACTGCAACGTTGTACAAAGGTTCGATCAACCTTTCGGCACCGATGCTCTTCGCGATGGGTTTCATGTTCCTGTTCACCATCGGTGGCGTAACGGGAATCATCCTCGCGGTCGTCGCGGTCGACGTGCATTTCCACGATACCTATTTCGTCGTCGCGCACTTCCACTATGTGATGGTCGGCGGAACTTTGATGGCGATCATGGGCGGGCTTTATTACTGGTTCCCGAAAATGTTCGGACGTATGTGCAACGATTTCTGGGGTCGAATTTCGTTCTTCTTCATCTTCGTTGGATTCAACGTCACGTTCTTCCCACAGTTCGTGTTGGGTTCCCTCGGAATGCCTCGACGTTATTTCGATTACCTGCCGCAGTATGAACACTTGAATCAAATTTCCAGCGTTGGCGCTTACATGATCGGCCTCGGCTTCGTTGTCGGCTTTGTGACGATCGTCGCAGCGTTCTTTGTTGGAAAACCAGCAGGACCAAATCCATGGGGCGGAACGACGCTCGAGTGGACAACGGCTTCGCCTCCTCCACACGAAAACTTCTTAGTAACCCCAATCGTAACGGCAGGTCCTTATGAGCACCGCTAAACCAGTAGGCCAGACCTCATCTGGGGCAGAACATCATCACGCGCATCATTACGACAATGCCGAGCACGAGTATCAGAGTTCGAAGCAGGGAATTTGGTTATTCCTCTGCACAGAGATTTTGATGTTCGGTGGACTCTTCGTCGGTTACGCGATTTTCCACCACCTCTATCCAGAAACATTCAGAATCGGATCGAAATTTACGGACGTGAAGTACGGCGCGACGAACACCGTTGTTCTGCTTTTCAGTTCGTTGACGATGGCTCTCGGTATTCACTATGTGCAGGTTCGACAGCAGAAGAAGGCCGTTATCGCTATGGCGATCACGATTCTCTGCGGTTTTGCCTTCATGGCGATCAAGTGGGTTGAGTACAGTCACAAGATTCACTTGGGACTGATGCCGGGATCATGGTTCGCGGGAAATCTCGAACTCATCAATCAAGAGTTTCCAGGCCTCGTACTTCCGGACAACATTGCTTTGTACTTCTCGTTCTACTTCATGATGACGGGTCTTCACGGGATCCACGTTATGATCGGTATGGCCGTGATTGGCTGGGTGATGATTCGAACGATGAAGGGCGAGTTCTCACCAAGTTTCTACACACCAGTAGAGGGCGTTGGTCTCTTCTGGCATTTGGTCGATTTGGTTTGGATTTATCTTTTCCCACTTCTCTACTTGGTTGCGTAAGGGGATCTCATGGCGGCAAAGACAGGTACACACGATACTGCACACGCTCACGGAAGTGATGATCACCACATCATTCCGCTTAAGACCTATTTTCAAATTTTTGGAATCTTGATCGGTCTGACCGTGGTCACCGTCGGCGCTACCTACATCGATTTCGGAGCGTTCAACACGATTATCGCGTTCGCCATTGCC
>JAYSYF010000187.1:0-4744 GCA_043716655.1 Bdellovibrionales bacterium
GCCATGCGTCCTTTTTCGATATTTGTTTCGAAACTCTTTTTGAGTTCAGTCCAATCGATGCCTTCGTGATCCCAAAACGCAGAGTCCTCGGATGCGATCACCGCATTTTTCATGTTGGGCGAGATCGACGCGAGGGGAGTGTAGCCAGCAGCGGTTCGGCACAGCGGAATTTCGAACATTTGTGCCGTGATGCAGTTATCTAAATCCGACGCGTCAGGAATCGCGACGAAGAACAACGCGGCAGCGGCGATCAAGGTGACCGCGAGACAAAAAACAGAGATTAGGAACCAGCCGAGTGGAGCCGCTTTGCGCATGAGACTCATAGAAGCACCCTATATGACCGTTTCCAACAATTGGGAGTGAAAAAATAGCGGAAATCCGGCAGAAGAAGGGACCGAGGGAGGCCATATGCACAGCATTTCATCGTTCCTTAAGACGAGTCTAACGACAGCCGGTTTTGCGACGTTCGCCGTGGCGATACTCCTCCTGACTGTGGGTGGTGGCTGCACAAAGAAGGAAACTTCTTCGGGTGCTGGTGGAAGCGGAATGATGATCGGTCTCGTCCTCGATAAGGGCGGCAAAGATGACAAATCCTTTAACGCGGCAGCCGTCCTCGGTGCCGAACGTGCCGCGAAAGAATTCGGCCTTACCATTAAAGACGTTGAGAGTCCGGATGACGCCGCGTTTGAACCTGCAATGAGAACTTTTGCAGAGCGCGGTATCCCGCTGGTTATCGCTATTGGATTTGCTCAGGCCGATCCGATGAAGAAAGTTGCGCCACAGTTTCCGAACACGCACTTCGCTGTCGTCGATGCAGTTGTCGAAGGCCCGAACGTCACGAGCCTCATGTTTGAAGAACACGAGGGAAGCTACCTCGTCGGTTATCTCGCAGGACTCGCAACTAAAACGAACAAGGTTGGTTTTGTTGGCGGAATGGAAGTCGCGTTAATTCGCCGATTTTTGTTGGCGTATGAAGCTGGAGTTAAGGCCGCGAATCCCAAAGCTACTGTCTTGAACAACTTCGTTGGAATTACGGCGTCCGCTTGGGCGAATCCGAACAAAGGCAAAGAACTCGCGCTGACTCAACTCAGTCAGGGCGCCGACATTATTTTTCATGCGGCGGGCGCTTCCGGTATGGGCGTCTTCGATGCGGTTGAAGAAAAGAAGGCACTGATCATCGGCGTCGACTCGAATCAGAACGGCATCAAGCCCGGCCGTGTTTTGACGAGCATGCTTAAGCGCGTCGACAACGCAGTTTACGACGTTATCAAGGCGCAGGTAAAAGGGACGTTTGCAGCTGGTACTCATTCGTTCGGCCTAAAAGATAAAGGTATCGACTATGCAGTCGACGCACATAACGAAGCGTTGATTGCGCCGTACACGAAGAAGCTTGAAGAAGTACGAGCCGATATCATCAGCGGAAAAATTTCGGTCCCTGACTATTACAAGAACAACAAGAAGCCGGCCGCGAAGTGAACGTGGTTTCGCCTGCGAGTGCGAATGAATTCGCGGTTCGCTTTCAGGGCGTCGTGCGTGCCATTGGTTCTTGCCGAGCCGTCGATGGTGTATCGGCGGATTTCCAACCCGCGAAAATTCACGCAATCCTCGGTGAAAACGGCGCTGGTAAATCGACGCTCATGAAACTTCTGTTCGGCCTTAGTGCGCCGTCGGAAGGAACGATTGAAGTCGATGGCGTCACACGACATTGGCGCACGCCGGCCGACGCGATCGATGCCGGACTCGGAATGGTTCAACAGCACTTCACGTTAGTCGAAACGCTTTCGGTGATCGACAACATCATGCTCGGCTATGAATCCGTATCCTTCGGTGGCGTGTTGAATCGAAGCAAAGCCATCCAAGAACTCGAGAACGCACTTCCATCGAAGGCATTGAGCCTGGACTGGAACCGACTTGTTTCTGATCTTTCTGTAGGTGAAAAACAAAAAGTCGAAATCTTAAAGCTGATCGCAAGAAACGCAAAAATCCTCGTACTCGACGAGCCAACCGCTGTCTTATCTCCACAAGAGATTGAGAGTTTGTTTGCGATCCTTAAAGGTTTGCGAGATCAGGGGCGAACGATTTTCGTCATCACACATAAACTCACAGAAGTTTTTGATCACTGCGACACTTGGTTTGTTTTACGTGCCGGCAAAGCGACCGGAGCGGGTGAAGTTCGAGCCGCAAAGATGGAAGACGTGATTCGCGCGATGGTCGGTACGACCGTTCCGCCACTCGCGGTACGTGCTCCAGCAAAGCCTGGTGGCGCAGAGCTGAGATTCGCAAACGTGTCCATTCTGGAAAGTGAAAATTCCGTTCAGGATCTGACGTTTGAAGTGAAAGCGGGCGAAGTGCTTGGAATTGCCGGCGTCGATGGTTCAGGCCAGTCAGAAATCGTCGACGCATTGCTTGGGCTCAGTCCATTCAAGGGCGAAATAGAAGTTCTCGGTCGAGCGATGCCGAAAGACCCGAGCCCAAGTGAGTCAGCGGAAAATCTTAAGAACCTGCGTGAAAGTGGTTTGGCCCTCGTTTCAGAGGATCGCCATTCCCAGGCTTTGTGGCTTGATGAAACTTCGATGATAAATGCCGGCCTTGGTTTCGAGCGGCAAAACGGTTTTGTGAAACGTGGTTGGATTTCCTCGACCACCTGGCAGCAGAAGACAGACGCGTGGATAAAGGCGTTCGACGTCAGATTTCTTTCAAAGGAAACTCCTGTCGGTCGCCTGTCAGGCGGGAACCAACAAAAATTAATTTTCGCTCGAGAGATGCTCGCTCGACCTTTGAAACTGATCGTTGTGCATCAGCCGACGCGCGGTGTGGACTTCGCCGCAATCCGATTAATACACGAACGAATTATCGAGGCGCGGTCAGCGGGCGCTGCTGTGCTTTTAATTTCTAGTGAACTCGACGAGTTGATGGCGTTGTCCGATCGAGTAATGGTGCTTTGTGCTGGCCGCCAGACGGGTCGCTTTGAACGTTCGTATTCGGGTGCATCGTTCGATCGAGAAAAAATCGGCGCCGCTATGACTGGTGCCCACGCATGAGACACCTATCACTTCTCGTAACAGTAACTGCGAGTCTCGTTGGATTGACGTTCGCGCTCTTGCTGACCGGCTTGCTCGGAGAAAATCCAGTCGAAGTCGCCAGAATTCTTTTGATGGGATCGATCGGTTCGCCAACGTCGTTCGGCTATTCGCTTTTCTACGCGACTCCATTAATCTTCACGGGCCTTTCGGTAACGTGGGCACTGAAGGCCGGACTCTTCAATATCGGCGCCGAAGGCCAGATGACCGTGGGTGGAATTGCAATGGCGGTCGTAGGTATCCTGATGAAGGACGCTTCCTCGTGGATTGCGTGGCCGCTTGCTTTAGCTGCAGGTTTCGCCGCCGGCGCATTCTGGGGATGGATTGTTGGTTGGCTAAAAGTAAATCGTGGCGTTCATGAAGTACTCGGCTCGATTCTAATGAACTTCGTCAGCTATGGAATCGCCGGACTTTTCATTCTGAACATTTTCAGAAATCCCGAGTCAGCAAATCCAGAAACGGTCGAAGTAGGCCAAGGATTTCATCTGTCGGTGCTCGACTGGGTAGGCGGAACAAGTCCACTCAACATCGCGTTTATTTTCGCGCTCATCTTTGCGGCTCTTATCGATCTACTTATTCGTCGCACCAGAGTCGGGCTTTATCTGCGGTGGACAGGCGGAGCTCCCGAATTTGCGAAGCGCTCGGGAGTATCGATTACTCGTGAGACGATTCGCGCGATGGCGATATCTGGCGGACTCGCGGGTCTCGCGGGTGCGTCAGTTGTCCTCGGATACATGCACAAGGCACGAGAAGGTTTTTCAGCTGGCGCGGGCTTCGTCGGGATTGCTGTCGCACTTCTGGGACGTGCGAATGCTTGGGGTGTTGTTGCGGCCGCTTTACTCTTTGGAAGTTTACAAAAGGGTTCGCTAGATCTCGATATCGATACAGAAAATATCTCTCGCGATTTAGCGGTTGTTATTCAAGCACTGATCGTCCTCGCAGTTGCCGCACGACCAGCCATCGAACGACCGCTTCGCGAGTGGCTCGAGAGACGCGCTAGTCAGAAGGGCGTGAATTAGTGGAAATTTTCATCGCCTTCTTAATTCCATTTTTCGCAAGCGCGCTGCGGGTCAGTGTCCCACTCTTTTTCGCCGCGTACGGCGGTCTGATATCTGAACGTGCGGGCCTCGCGAACGTTGCACTCGAGGGATTACTTTTGCTTTCGGCATTTGCGGGCGCAGCTACCGTTGCATTGACGAACAACCCCTGGCTTGGATTGGTCGCAGGAATTTCTGCAGGAGCCATCGGCGGATTGGTTTTCGGACTCTCGGCTGTGAAGTCACGCGCAGATCACATCGTCATCGGCATCGCGTTCAACATGCTGGTAGCCGGGATTATCCCGACAGTCTGTCGCGCATGGTTTGGTGTTACGGGCGGAACTCCGCAGCTCGATCGAGATCTACGCCTCACTTCGGATACGTCATTCCTTTTTATCGCATTAATCATCGGCGCTATTCTATTCTGGGCGCTAAGAGCGACACGATGGGGACTGAGGCTGAAAGCGGCCGGCGACAAACCTGAAGCGTTGATCGTTCAAGGTGTGAGTGCAGCGGCCGTGCGCATTCGAGCCTCCGTCTTGTGTGGCGCCATCGTTGGAATTGGCGGAGTAAACCTCAGTCTTTGTCAGGGCAGTGGTTACATTCGCGACATGGCAGGAGGGCGTG
>JAYSYF010000188.1:0-14258 GCA_043716655.1 Bdellovibrionales bacterium
GCATGGCCAGCTTCTGCTCGATCATGAAATCGGTTTCGGATTGCGAACTGCGCCCGCCGTACCACCAGATGCCATCGCGAACGACGACTCTGTCACCCATTGCGTGCCAGATACGTCCCTGATCGTCTTTCTGTTTATTCAAACGATTTTCTTTTTCGACGTCTTCGTTTCGTCCAATATAAAACGGGCAAACGTGGCTACCCGAAACCCAAGTCGTTGAAAGTTCGACTCGCGCTTCGATGGCTTTTGCAGGTCGACCGAGAGCGAGTGTTTGAAAGTACCCAGCGGCGCGGCTGCGATCTACCGCTTCCCTGGCGTCCATCGAAGCGACAGGCTCAGCTTCAGAACTTCCGTAAATGTGCAAGAACTCGGCGTCTTTGAATCTTCCAAACGCGGTTTCAAAAATCGCGCAATCAGTTAGCGCTCCGCCAACGTGAATCGCCTTGAGACCATTGAATCCAGTTTCTGTAGAAACTCGTTTCAAAAAAGCGGGGCCAATCGTTGCGGTCTCTGGTGCAAGACTCGACGTTAAACTCGATGCCCAACGAATGTCGGCATCACGCCACTTCGAAGGGATAACGACGGATCCTCTTCCGCTAGCGAGATTTGCGAAAACAAAGTTCGTGAAGATCGTCAATTCGGGTCGATCGTGCTTGTCGTGATGAAGCGCATCGCGAAGGACGCGATGTTGCTCGAGCAAATACCCGTGCCGACGGGGAACCCCTTTGGGTTTGCCAGTCGTTCCACTCGTGAAGGCGACGAGTCCTAGCGCCTCGGGTGCAACTGCGACGGCTTCAAATGTCGCTGTACCACTCCGTCCTGCGGCTCCGGAATCCAAAGCATCGAGACTCATCCATTTCGGAATTGATCGAATGCTCGGAACACGAAGACCCCAAAGTCTGCCAAGCATTCCTGTCAGGAAAAGTTTTGGTTTCAGCCCTTCGACAACGGAATCGATCCGAGCGAGCGGCATCCACGGCTCGATCACAGCAACCGAAACACCAAGTCCGAGCGCTGCCAAAACAAAACTGAATAGTCTCGGTTCAGGAGCCGCGCCGAGCAAGATCGTATCGCCGGTTGTGATTCCCATCATTTTCAGCCGTGTTTGAAATCGCGTCGCTTGAATTTCGACTTCGCCAAACGTGACAGGTTTTTCTCGCGGAAAAATGAGCGCCGCGCGATCGGCGTGCGCTTCGATCGAACGAAGAACGGGACTTACGCCATTTTGAAATCCGCTGTTAACTTCCACGTTCCCCTGTCCAATTTTTTTACAAGTCAGTAATTACTGCGACATCGCAAACACGAAAAGCAGTACCGCCCACGCACAATGATTCGCCAGGAAGAGCCCACGAACCGGGTCACGACCAACCCGGAAGACTTCATCCACAAAGAGCAGAATGTGGTAGAATCCGTGAGCCATCGCGGCGCTGCTATTTCCGAAACTTGCGGGAATGGATGCAAGACCTAAACTCGGAAGAAACACGATGACCGAAGGGAAATTTAGTATAAAAAGTCCGAGCATGATATGGGTTGGCTTTCGAACCGGTCCAACAGCAAGTGATGCAAGACCTCTTCGCATAATGAAAACCGCCCAGCCCGCGTGCAGCGCGAGAATCGCCAGGTAGCCAGTGAAACAAATCGCACTGAGAGAAATCATACCTGGCAAGCTACATCGGTTTTCGTTGCAGGTCTGCTTAACATTTGTATCGATGATCATAGTTACGCCGCAAATAGCCAACGCCGGTTGCTTCCGTGATCACCTGCGCGAGGCCGTGGCGCTGAATCGTGAACGAGCTCCCGATTACGCACGCCTTTCAAATGGTCGAACCGAAGAAATTTCAAACAAATTGATCGCGGGTGAGCGCCTCGCCATCTTCGGAAGCTACTTGTTTTATAACTTCGATTTTCTGGCTGAAGATTATAAACGAAACGGGATCAATATCGTTTGCGATGAGTTTGTCCCTATGAGCCTAACCCCCGCCTTTCAGGCGATTTCAACGGACAAACCGGACTTATCTGCTTACCAGTCGCTCCCAGCTTCAGAAATTCATCGCGATTTACGTCGCGCACTACGTTCTGGTTTCTCTCAAGTTAAGTCAGTTTCAGCGAAGTGGATTACTCAAATTGAAGCGACAGAGCCGCGTTTTAATTGCATGACACGACACCTCCTCGAGTCCGTCGCTCGCATCGCCTCGCTCGCACAGGGACATATGACAAAAGCAGAATCACTCGGGCTGGTTTCGCCTCAGTGGCTATCCGAGAACATGATTTCTTCGCACATGATGATGATACAAAGTGCGGTCGAGATCGACGCTCTCGCAGCTCCGGTGCAGGCCGACGGAATCGCCATCATTTGCCAAGACGTCCCACCTATTAAATTCTAAGCGCGCTTTAGCGCTCGATGACCGTGAAAACTCGCGGTCCTGAAGTCACGGTTTGAATCACGTCGAAATAGAGTCGCGAGATTTCAATTCCCGAACTTGTCTCGACCCGTACTTGCCATTCACCAGGTGTGTAGTTGTTTTTGAATGCGAAGCCGCGGAAGCCGTCGGCTCGACCGCCATGCACGCTCATCGGGATCCGGTCGCTTGGCATCCACTTACCTTTCGCATCTTTTTGCAGCCATCGAATCGCGACCTGATCAGAGATACGGGTCGGCGAATAAATTTGTGCGTAGAAATAAATTTTATCGCCCACTTCGGCGTTGAAATCAGCGTCTGAATTCTGCCATGGCTTCCACCAAGATTTTTCGAACGACAGTAAAAACTTACCGTCCCGTTTTTCAATCTGATGGTAGATGCCCTGCTCTTTTACACTCAGTGGTACCGGTGGAATCCAACCAAGAGCGTAAAAAATAACGAAAGCGCCCATCACGGAGATCGCCGGTGCCAGCATGGCTCGCGTCAACAACGCGCGATCCACGACGGAACGCAAAAGCATCTTCGTCTGAAGAGCGAAAACGAGGATCGTTGCTATCACAGCGAACGCGAATGGCAACCATCCGACAGAACCGAACATGATCGGAAAGATGATTGAAAGGAACGAGAACAGGCAAATCGCATAGAGCGAAACCTTTGCGCTAACCTTCGCGCCTTTTACGATTGGAAGCTCGTTGGCCAAGATGAAACCGATCATCAAGAACAAGAAAATAAGACTACTGAAGAACGACGCACTCTTGATGTAGAACAACGAATAAAGGTTCAGCAGGTTTCCCAGCGAAAAGTGCAGAAGAAATGTTCGCCATGACCAGATCTTGCGCATCCATTTACCTGGTCGCCACTTGTGCACGCGGAACAACAATTCGTAGTGAATCAATATTGCTATAATCACGAGGTAGACGACTTGCTGAATGATTCCTGACCAGGAGTCAGGAGCCTCGATCATTAGAACATCGAAAATGAAACCACCGACGAAGAACGCGAGGTCGAGCTTCTTCTCGTTACGGTGCATAAAGGCGCGGATTCCAGAGGGCTCACCAACAGAATCTGAAGATTCAACGGCGCGATTATCATTATCCATCCGAAAACTCTGCACGAGACCTTTCTCAACGTCCAGAAGTTCTGTACGCTACTCTCATGACAAGACGAACGAACCCGACCTTCACTACCAATCCGACTGGCGTTGTCGCTAGCCTCATAGCAATCCTCTGCGCCGCCGTCCTCGCTGGCTGCGCGAGTCAAGAGCCGCTTCCCGAAATCGATCCACTGGTCCGTGAGAACGCGATCTTCGCTTGTAAGAAGCAGATCGAAGCGAGTAAGCGCGCGCACTTCGAAAAACTTCCGAAGCTTCTTCAACGAATCGCTGGTGACAACCAAGTCTTAAGAGAATTCGAACGCCCTCCATCAAAAGGAGACATCTCGCGTGCGATAGCGAAATTCCCCCTCGCTGGAGATTCTGGAGGCATGTGGGGAACGGCGAAGGAAGCCCACTCGCGAACAGTTTCGACCAGATTTGCTAGTAAGCTGGCCCGACCGAAAGATCCTAAAAAGGCTGCACGTGTCGACATCGGCGATCCAGAAATGCTCTCGATGGGCTTTGGCCAACCGGCGCGCGTGTATGAGTTTCCGACTGGGAAGCTGAAGCCAATCGGACAAGGGAGCCTCGGCGGCGATTCGCAAGACGATCAATTAAAGATACGCGTGCTCGATGAGCATCACGTGCTGATCGAAGCGACAACGAGACCGAAAGCCACGGCAACAAATTTTTATTCGAGCCCGTTATTCGCGGTCGTCAGAACTTACGTCGAACAAACCTATTTAGAGGAATCTGCAACGCAGTTGTCAGACTACCCTGTTGATGGCGCCGGACTCGAAGAAGATATTTGCGACCAGGAAGTGGATCGCTAGTTAGTGAAGATCGCAGGTCACGTCTTGAGTGACGCTGACCGGGTCGACTTGACCGTCGTTGACGAAGACAAACGAGATTTTTGATTGTTCCGCTTTGCTGTCGAAGTTAACTCGAAGTCGAGTGCGCATTTCCGAACCAACGGCCTTCACGTCAGCAGCCTGCATACTATCAGATAAATCGGACCGCAACTGATACAACGAAGACCGACCCAGAAGCGTTTTGAAAACGAGACTGAAGAATTCATTGTGACGACTCGTAAATGCGAAAAACTCGGTCTTCGATTCATCGCCTTTTGATGTGCAATGAAAAACTCCACCAGAATCCGGCACGCCACTGGATTTCGAACTGAGCGGTTCAACGGATAACAGACGTGCTACGAATCGCCGCGAAGATTCTTGGTTTCGTGCGACTCCGTCCGGCCAGAGGCTATGCAAACCCTCACGTCGCTCCTGCATATAAATCAATTCATGTGCAACGAGCACAGCCTTCGACATCCAATTAAGCCCTGCCCAAGCTGAAGTGACGATTTTAAAGCGATTCGATTCATCCGAAAAGGCAGCTACCTGCTCGAGTTTGCAGCCCGAAGGGACGTGATAGTTTGCAAAGTCATTCGATAGCGGCAGCGATTCCACAAACTGAGCAAATTCCGGTTGCTCTGTTCTGGGATTCAAAAATGCACGGCCCTCAAACATTGGAGTAACCACGTCTCGTGCAACAGTCTCGATGTGTTCATCGTGAGCAACCTTCCCGACAGCCCAAAAGTGACCTGCCACTCGCGAAGCCACAAACCCGATTGCTTCAGCCTGCGAGCCTGGTTCGATGAACCGTCGCCCCTCATTCCGAGCCTCGAAGAGATCGAGCATCTCGAATTTCCCACCACAGCGAAGTCCGACTCCACCAGCGACGTTGAATGTACCTAGGATCTTGGCTACTTCGGTCAAGGATGGCGCAACCGGTAAGACAGTACGGCCGTTATTTGGCACTGGCGGCTTCTCACAAGCCGCAAAACCGCATGCTACCAAAAATATCGCCAGTTTCCGCATAGAACGAATCGTTAATGCAATGTTTAGGCGAGCCTAATTCGCGTTTAAGCGAAATCGAGGCGTAAAAACGCCGTCGCATCACCCTCGAGATCTGCAATCGTTTGCTCGAGATATGCTCCGCTCGAGAGAACTACGGAGCCAAACTCGAACTTAGTAAGTGCCGCATTTTTTGCCTTGAGATCGGTGCTGATTCCTTTGAATCCCGCCGCCTTCAAGAGTCGAAGTGCCGCTTCAAACTTGGAGGCGTTCCATTCAGCGGCCGGTGCCTTTTCGGTGTCGGCAACTTGAACACGCTCTAGCTCGCAAGAGATCGAGAATTCACGCACGCCTTTTTCGCTCCACTCGCGGGCGATATTTTCGCTCTCTTCCGCGTCTCCGCCACCAAGAGCGCGCAACATTCGGAAACTTTCTGCTCGCCAAAGTCTTCGAAACTGGCTCTTGCGACCTTCGAGAGTCGCCGCTTGAGCTTCGATGTCACCTGCCGAGAGCCCGGGTTTTCCGTCTCCGTCGGCAGCACCGGCCGTACCACCGAGTTCGACGAAGTCTGTTCGCAGGCGATCCCACTCGTCGAGCAATGATGAGTCGACGGATCTTAAGACGAGAGCAAGTTCGATCTCGAATTCACGTAGTTCATCGTTCTTAATTCCGTCTGGTACTGTGTGTGCCAGAACTTTGTAAACGTCGTTGACGGTTCGAAGCAAGACGCCCTCACCGCGCTGCAGATCGTACTCACGAATGTAGTCGGCGAAGTTCATCCCCTTTTCAAGCATCTCGCGAATAATCGATTTCGGACGAATATTCTCGGCTCCGACCCACGGGTGTTTATCGACGAACTCGTTAAAAGTTTGATAAATGAAATCGCGAAGTGGTTTCGGAGCTTCCACCGCTTCGAGCTTCTCTTGTCGCTCTTCAAATTCGACGCCTTCCGATTTTAATTGAAGAAACAAAGCTTGGCGAGCGCGGTCGGTTTGTTTTCGCAAAATTAAATCCGGTGATTCAACAATCGCTTCGCACAAAGTGATGATATCCAAAGCAAACGTTTCGCTTTCGGGATTTAGTTCTTCCAATGTATCGAGAAGCCAAAGTGAAAGGTTTTGGTGTAACGAAAAATCTTTTTGTAGGCCGACGTTAACCTTCAGCGGGTTGAGCCCAATGATTTCCCGGTCGACGAGCGAACGGAAAAGCTCGAAAGCGCGGTCTCGATGTTTTTTCTTATTCGCTTCTGTCTCGTGTGAAACTCGAATCAATCGACGAAGTGCATCACAACCATTATTAGTTCCGGCGTCTTCTTTTCGCGCAAGCACCGAAAGCACGAGACCGTGATCCACTTTAAAACGCGAAGCTAACGGCTCGGGTGTCGACTTAATCAACTTTTGAAACGTAGCCTCATCCCAGTGAACGAAACCTTTTTCTGGCGGCTTAGCTTTAACGATTTTTTTTGCTTTACCCGGGTTCGCCGCAGCTTTGCGATCGAGCTTCACGTTCTCAATGACGTGCTCGGGCGCTTGCGCCACGACATAACCCTTATCATCGAATCCCCGACGACCGGCTCGACCCGAAATCTGATGAAAATCGCGACTCGAGAGAATCCCGGTTTTTTCCCCATCGTATTTGCAGAGCTTCGTGAACAACACCGTTCGAATCGGAATATTGACGCCGACCCCAAGTGTGTCCGTACCAGAAATCACTTTCAGGAAACCCTCTTGCGCCAGGCGCTCAACGAGAATTCTGTATTTTGGCAAGAGTCCCGCGTGATGAACGCCAACACCGTGTTTTAAATAGCGAGCGAGCTCTTTTCCATAAGGCGAACGAAATGGAACATCTTTAATTCTTTCAAGCAGTAGCTTCTTCTGCTCTTTCGTCAAAAAGTCGATGCTCATCAAACTCTGCGCTTCGTCAGCTGCAAGATTCTGCGTGAAGTTTACGAGATAAATCGGCGTGCGGTTCAGTTTTATAAGATCGAGAATTGTTTCTTGAAGAGCAGTTTCCCCACGATATTCAAATTCAAGCGGAACGGGTCGCTCGAGACCCGTCACAATGCGAGTCGGCTTTTCGGTCAGTTTCTCGATGCTGTCTTTGAAAAAATCCATTCCGCCGAGTGTTGCGGACATCAAAAGAAATCGCGCGTTCGAAAGTTCAAGCAGTGGAACCTGCCAAGCCATCCCACGCTCGCGGTCTGAATAGTAATGAAACTCGTCCATGACAACGTCGTCGACTTTGGCTGCCGCACCTTCCGTCAACGCCATGTTCGCCAAAATTTCAGCTGTACAGCACAGGATCGGCGCATCGCGATTTACCGAGCCGTCGCCGGTCATAAGGCCTACGCTTTCGGCGCCAAAGAGTTTGCACAATGCCAAAAATTTTTCGTTTACCAACGCCTTAACTGGGCACGTGTAAACGCTGCGCCGACCGAGTGTCATCGACGCAAAGATCATCGCCTCGCCTACGAGACTTTTTCCGCTGCCGGTTGGAGTATTCAGAATCACGCTTTCGCCCGCCAAGAGCGCGAGTATCGATTCTTCCTGCGCAGGATAAAGCGAATGCCCCACGCTCGTCGTGTAATCGAGAAACCGATCAAGAATAAGATCGGCAGGATCGCCTTTAGACAATTCCGCAAAAGTAGGAATGCGTGATAGCAAGGGACGCGCTGTTTTCAGAATGCCTCCGTACAGGAGCAAGAGCGAGGAGGCTCAGGCCGGCCGCGTAAGCCATTCTTTCCCACCGCCGTTTGATCCTTGATCGCTCGAGACCTTATCAAGCTTCACGCCGTAAAGCGCAAGCCCCTGACGAGATTCGATACGAACAATCTGACCCTCGAAGTCGACAGCGGTGCGATGGTCGTCGCCAATGGTACCTTCGATAATATCGCCCATTTCGAAAGTTTCGCGATAACCGGGATTTGCTTCGCTTAATAGCAGACCAAATTGATTGTAATTGAGCGTTTGAAAGACTTCGCGTTTTTGTCCAGGTCGTCCCGCGCGCACCGGCATTCGACCCGGGAATCGTACTGCAACCCGTTTAGTTTCGTCTGTCAGAACTGGAACGACAGTTTTTTCCTCATCAAATTTTTGAATCGATATGAACTCGTTCGCGTGGACATCGAGCGCAGTCAACGTTCCGCCAAAAACGCAGCCCGTGTCGACATTGATACGATTTTTTTGCAGGTCCGGAGTGGGCGATGGTGTGTGACCATGCACAACGATCTTATCCCAATGCTCTTTGGTCGTTAAGAACGGTCCACGCGTCCACAGAAACGTTTCTCGATCGAGAACCGGGTCAAGATCGGCCAGCTTCTTACGAAGCGGCACACCCGCATGGACGAAGAAGTGCGTGCTCGTTTCAAAATAAAGTCTGAGGCCACGTAAAAATTCGATATGAGTTTGGGGAACCTCGAAAGTTCCGTCGGGACCTGCATAATTGGCGAGAGTTGCACTTCCACCGTTCAAAATAAATAGGCCGGCTCCGATACTCTCGGGTCGTTCTAAGAAGTCGAGAAACATCGCTTCGTGGTTTCCCATGAGTGCGACCACGTCACATCGTGAGCGAAGTTCTAGGACGACGTCGATCACACGTCTCGATTCGACTCCGCGATCGACGTAGTCCCCAAGGAAGACGACGAGCGTGTCTTTGTCGATGTTCAATTGCTCGATCAAGCTTTCAAGTTCGGCGGCACAGCCGTGTATATCGCCAATGGCATAGATCCGGCTGGGTTTTGGCGAGGTTTCTGACATACAGAAATAAGTCTACTGCGGGGATTAGAATCTTGATAATCAACTTACATGCTCAGCCGAAAAGCTCGACTCGAACGCGCACAGTACATTGATCGACGTCTTGCAGAAATGTATCCCGAGACGCCCGTCCCTCTCGATCACAAAGATCCGTTCACGCTTCTGATCGCAGTTCTGTTATCTGCTCAATGCACAGACAAACGCGTGAATGAAGTGACTCCTCATCTGTTTCAACTAGCGGATCGTCCAGCCGACATGGCTCTGAAAACTCCGGCTGAAGTTCTCGAAATTGTGAAACCGTGCGGTCTTGGCCCGCAGAAATCGAAGGCGATCGTTTCTCTGTCGCAGATCTTGATGGAAAAATTTGGCGGAGAAGTTCCGCGCACACTCGAAGAACTCGAAACGCTGCCGGGAGTCGGTCATAAAACGGCGCAAGTCGTTGTTGCGCAGTCGTTTGGAATTCCGAGTTTCCCCGTCGATACCCACATTCATCGGTTAGCGAAAAGATGGAAACTCTCTAGCGGAAAAAACGTTACTAATACTGAACGCGATCTGAAAGATCTCTTTCCAAAAGAGAATTGGAATGCGCTTCATTTGCGAATCATCTTCTACGGTCGCGAACACTGCACGGCTCGCGGTTGTGACGGTCACTCCTGCGAGATTTGCCTCGCTCTCGACTAAACTAGGGTACCTGCTTCCTTTTTGCATAAAAATGCAAAAAGGAAGCAGGTACCCTGGCCCTTCGCCCGGGCGACCAAAGTCTGGTCAAACAAAAAACTGAAAATCTGCAGGACCTTGGTTCCATTCTGGCACTCGTGCTCTAGACGGTGCCCAAAGACTAGGCGACTCTTGCGTATCACGTTCACAAAAGCAGCACCTAGCAATCCCAAGGAAGGGAACCGCATGAAGGCTCATAAGGAACCAAGAAAATTTATTAAACGAATCGCAGCGACGTTCATCATCGCAGCATCGTCACTCGTCATAGCGAATCACGTGCGAGTGAAAGAACTCTGCCACGGGTTCTTGCCTGAAAACGACATGAGCATTCCAGTTGGTTTCCATTCCCTCGCAGGCGGCGGATTAACCGAAGCCGAATTCACTGCAGTTTTAGATCGCGCTGCAAAAATCTATACGCCAGTCATCGCACAACACGGCGGTACTCTTAAGATCAACCGTCTCTGGAGCGACGCAACTGTCAACGCGTCGGCACAGCAGACTGGAAAAACTTGGGTTCTGAATATGTACGGCGGTCTCGCACGTCATCCGGCGACAACTGTTGAAGGTTTCGCACTCGTCGTTTGTCACGAGCTTGGTCACCACATCGGTGGCGCTCCGAAACTTAAAGGTTTCTTCGGCATGAACGCATGGGCGACAAACGAAGGTGGTTCGGATTATTACGCGAATTTGAAGTGCTTGCGCGAATTCTTCGCTACTGACGACAACGGCACTCTTGTCGACACCGCAAAGAACAACGGAACTCTTTCGACGTTCGCTGCTGACCTTTGCGAGAAACAATTCGCAAAAGAAGAAGATCGCCTGCTCTGCAAACGTTCGACTCTCGGCGGAACATCTGTTGCTGGCCTCTTCCAAGCTCTGCGAAAAGAACCGACAGCTCCAGATTTTTCGAAACCTGATCCAAAGAAAGTGACGAAGATGTTCGACGAACATCCGGACACACAATGCCGAATGGACACTTACCTTGCGGGCGCTCTATGCGATGTGGACAAGACAGTCGCACTCTCAGATAAAGACTACCGTCAAGGATCATGTGTCGAGAATGTAGCAAAATTAGGGTTCCGCCCGCGTTGCTGGTTCCTTCCGTAGTAATTTGTGCGGTATTCTACAATTGGCGAGACTCCCCTTCAGTGGTAGTCTCGACCGATGGTTTTGACCCCTGATTCAAATTCTGGTGCTTCAGCAAGTGCTGAAGCGGTTCTCTCTGCTGAAACAGCACCCTCTGATGTGAATCCTGGCGCAGTGTTGAACACAGCCTCCAGTACTCCGATCACAGCGACGACACAGCCAACTCTTACGACAATTGTGATCGCACAACCGAACGCACGTATCTTCGGATCCGGGCTCAAGTTCGCTTTGCCGTCAGGTCCGCATTGGGGAACCCACAAGGTTGAAATTCCGGCGTCTCGTCAATTTGCCCAAGGAGAAATCCTTGATCAGTGGGTAAGTCCGGCGTGGCGTGCAAGCGATGTCCCTCTCACTTTTCATTCAAATTCAGACATGCTCTCGACGCGAAATATGATGAGCATGATGGATTGGCTCAACGAAGAGGCCGTCATTCTTCAGTACATTTTTAGCGACGGACTTTGCCTGACTGCGGGCGAACTTTTGCGCCATCCATTGGGTCGGACCATCCCTCGCCTGCTCTTGCCGTTGTCACTTCAGACTCGTACTGAACTTGAAACCGTTAGTTTCGCCCACCGTCCAAGCGGTATGCGCCCGCAGTGGCTCGTTCATAGCGATCAAACGGTGGCGAGCGTCCTGATGGCCGCCGAACGCGTAAATAAAGGCCTCTTTGCCGAAGAAGCCGATCCAATTGCTCTTTATTTCACGACGTCAGCAGATCGATATACGACTCGTGAGGCTGTTCGAATTGATGGCGTCGATGTTGATAAGGCTGGAAACGAAGCTTCTGATATGGGCGGAGTTCTCTGGCGCGTGATTTCCGAAGAAGACGCTGAAAACGGTTATCGAGGCGTCGTTCGCCTGGAAGCCGCGACTCAAAATAAAATCGACGCTGCAGAAACTTATCGCCTAGATCCCGCAACACATCGTCTCGTGTTTCATACATGGCGAGATAAGCTTGATGGAGTTCGCGCGTTTCTCTCTTCGAACATCGGACCCGAAGCTTCGCAAGCCGGCGGTCGCCTCGAGATCAAGGGCCACGGCCAGATTCAAGCACTGCTCGAAGAAATTGAATCTCAGTCAAAAGCCAAAGAAGCGGCTGCACGAACGATCACAGGTGGCGACCGCATTGTCATCGAACCAAAAACTGTCAAAGTTGTCGCGAACGAACTTCGACCTGAACTTGCCGTCACGAGCGATGGTTCATTCAGAATTAAATATCATCTCGGATCAAAACTCGATGGACGCGAACTCGAAGCGCACGGTCTACCGCAAGCGATGCACTACATCGTGCACCTATTGCGAAGCGGTTTGGGCGCAACGACGGGTCTCGCCAACGTACAGTTGGCGCACGGTCGCCGCGGTCCAAAACGCGAGCGTGATTTAAAACTTCTACGCCACGTGGGTTTTGCGACGCTGCTCTTTTACGAAAGCGTCTCGTTCGCACTGCGCTTACCTTCTTCAGATGGCGACATCGTCGAGACTTTTAACGAAGTTCGCGCGCGTCTCTTCAGAAAATTCGCATCGTTCTTAGCTAAAGGCGATTCGTGGAATCCAGCGGAAAGCGCTGAACCTACTGTCACGCTCGAAGCGTTGCTGTCTGATGGAGTTGTCAGTCTTCTCGAAGGCCTCATGCGACAGATCATCGAGGACACGAAAGAAAAACGAGAAACGCGGTTGTTCCTTCCCGCAGGTGAATTGCGCATAAAAGGTTTGTCCGAGTCGCTCATGCAACTCTTCAGAGCTTTGCTCGCAGATCTTGCTCGCGAGACAGAGGGCGCCTGCTTCACAAAAGTACGCGGCACTTGGTTTGAGGCGTTCACAAACAATCGTGAAGGTTTCAGCCGAGAAGACTTGGTCGTGCGCGAGTATGTCGCTCCCGAGATCGATCGACAGCTCGTTTACTCGCCGGGAATCAACGAACGTTTTGTAATTCCGACGGCGAAACTTCCACCGCGCGGCGCTCATTTTTTAGCTTTGGCACACGCGGGATTCGAACTCACGATCGACGGTAAATCCGTTGAACTCGTTAAAGAAGGCGAATTCCGACCCGAGTTCACACTTAAAGAAGAGTTTTCGGATTCACGTCTCGAAAGTCTTCCGCTCGGAAATCGCAAGATCGATTGGTTCGAACTTCACCCGCGCTTCTTCTTCCGCGGAAAAGAACTTTCGCCCGACGAAGCTATTCGCCTTTCGCGCGAAGGTATCATCGAGCACGAAGGTCGTTTCTTCTTGCTCGAACCAAAAGAACTTCCGAACTTAAAACGTCTCACACGTTTCTGGGAGAGCCTGCACGGTGATGGCCAAGGCTCCCTCAATTCGAAAAAACGTCGTAAGACCGAAGATACGTTCTTCCAACTTCCCCGCTCTCGTTCTCTTGAACTCTTGGCGCTGCGTGCGTCGGGCGTCGAGATTCAAGGCGGACCGAAGTGGCAAGCCATCTGCGAATTTTACGATTCTCTCGATCAAGAACGTCCAGCGCTCGAACTTCCAGAAAGCTTCAAAGCGATACTTCAGCCTTATCAAGAAACTGGCGTTCAGTGGTTGATGGATATTCGTCGGCTCGGACTTGGCGGCATTCTCGCTGACGACATGGGTCTCGGTAAAACCGTAACCAGTCTCGCGTTTTTAGAAAAGCTTCGCGCGAAAGACGAACTCGGACCGACCCTCGTGCTCGTACCTACATCGCTGACCTATAATTGGGTTTCAGAGATGAACAAGTTTACGCCAGGCATGAAGAGCCATCTCTACTCGTCGCGTGAACCTGAAGCCATGCTCGATTTCACAAAAGGTCGCGATGCCGGCATCGTCATTTGCACGTACGGACTTTTGCAAGAGAACGTCGAGATTTTCGAACAAGTTCCTTGGGACGTTGTCATCTTCGACGAAGCGCAGGCTTTGAAAACGATCACAACGAAACGAACGACGGCGGCTCGTAAAATCGACGCGCGATTCAAACTTTGCCTCACGGGTACTCCTTTGGAAAACCACTATGGCGAGTTCTATTCGCTGTTTGATCTTTGCGTTTCGGGTGCACTGGGCGAATTGCCAGCGTTCCGCGAACGTTTCGTAAATCCAGTTCGCGTTTTGAGAGAAGATCTCGACGAACTCAAGATGAAGACGAAGCCGCTTCTACTTCGCCGAACAAAGTCGCAAGTTATGCATCAGTTGCCTGAGAAAACTGAAACGACCTTGCGTCTTCCGTTCGACGAAGAACAAAAGAAAATTTATCGCGACATCGCGACCAGCTACAATCGTCAGATTCGCGATCAGATCGCGA
>JAYSYF010000189.1:0-4730 GCA_043716655.1 Bdellovibrionales bacterium
GAAGCGGGTATCCAACAGTTCGTAAAAGATTCGGAGAAGGTTCCGAAGTGATTCGAGCCTTCAGCAACATGACTCGCGCGACTGCCTTCGCTCTCGCGTTGGTCCTTGGTGCTGGTGGCTGTTCGACGACGGAAAGCGTGAAAGAGGTCATGCTTCCGCTCGCTGTCGTTCGCAAAATCGTGATGGACAACGTGCCCGGCGGCTTGAAAAAGCAGAGCATGAACGGGCGCGAAATTACCGGCGAATATTTCAATGCATTAAACCTAGACGAGCCTTCTGATACGGCTCGCGAGCGCGCCAAGGCGTTCATCATAATTCTTGGTTCACGTCGGCCTTACGTCCTGTCCGTCGTCGTGAATCGCGAGAAAAAAATCAAAGGCTCGAAGAAAAAATACGAGAAGCTTGGAGAAGATCGCAAGCTCGCAAAACAGGTGGTAAAACGCCTGAAAGAGGCCCTGGCTAATCGCCCAGCTGATATCAACATCGTTGACGAATTTAGGGCCTTTTGAATAACCTGGGTTAGCCACGCAGTTCTAACTCAAGGAATGAGTTTTAGTGTTGAGCGCTCTTCGTCAGAACAGCCTATCTCTCGTGATCTCTGTCGCCGCACTTTCGGGCTACGGCGGTTGGCTGTCGTTGCCTGAATCTGCATCACTTCAATCCGTTTACGATCGCTACTTTGCTCGCGAAGAATCTCGTCCGCGCATTTTCGAAGCGGGCATCACCGTTCGCATGAATCGCGAGGCACCTCCCGTTGCTGCACTCGAAGAAGCACTTCGCGATCAGCCATGGACATCGATCGAACGTTCACCAGGATTCAACGTGAAGCCAACTGTGCTTCGCGCGTTGCCGGCAGCGCCGGAGCGAATTGCGATTCGAATTCTTTCGGATAACGAGAACTTCCGCCGACAGCTGAATTTGAACGCGATCGCATTGGATGGTCGTCAAATGACGGCGTCGCCTTACATTCCGATCGTGACCACGCCGATCGCGGCTCCCGTTATTTTGCCGCAGAATCGTGCGCGCGCCGAAGTTGCGGCCAACCGTCGCGGCGTTTCGTACGTCGCCGGATCTGCTGGCGGGTCACGCATGCGACCGCTCGAGACATTAAGTGTCGCAGAAGCGGTGACAGATATTCGACCCGTGTCGACGACGAAAGTATTCTCATTATCGAAGAATGGTTTGAGTCGCGATCAACTGCTTGCGGCCTTAATGGTGCCGATGGCGGGACCGGCGGCTTCGGTACCGGCAACTCCACCATCACCAACGCGATCTATTTGGAATCGTCCTATGGCAACGCCGCCAGCCGCGGATCTTGAACCTGCGAATCGTTTCGCAGCCAACGATTCGCAGCCTTCGGGCGTCGAGACTCGCGCGATGGGAATGGTCGCGCCGAAGGGTCGACAGATTACGATTCGAGGACCCATCGAGCTTTCGGGTGGCCTCGCGCTGACACACGCAAAAGATCGAATTGCAGTACTTCGCGAGACGCGCGGTCAGTTTGTTGAATCGGGCGCGGTTTGGATTCGCGACGCCCGTTACGAGATTTTCGTCGAGTCACTCGAAGGTCGACTCGTCGCCGAAGTTCGTTCGCCTCAGGGCGATGTTGTTGGACGTGGACTCGTCGAACTTTCATCGGTGGTCGCTTCGGGCGATCGCAAGAACTACGATGGAGTCGCACTCCGTATTCTTCCAGTGACGGCTGGAATTTCGGGGCGAGCTCAGTCCGCCTACACATCTGGTACCGGTTCTTCTGCAGTTTCAAAAGGACTTCAGGGCGCGCGGGTCGAACTTCTTCAAACGAAATCCACGCTGAAGACAAACGCGGGCGGACACTTTGAGGACACACATTATAGTGAAGGTTCTCGAGTTACCGTCGACGTCAGGACAAAAAATCATTGGCCGACACTCGCAACACTAACCAGCGGACACGAAGCGACTGTCCCAGTGTTCTCGAGCAAAATGATGAGCGCGTTCGTAAGTCTCACATCTAAGGATGAATCGACGGCCGAACGAACGATGAAGACCAAAGGCGTGATCTGGGGTCGCGTGACTAGAGCGGGACAAACGGTCCAAGGTGCTCGCATCGAAGTCCTTACTCACGGCACTGGCGATCCGATTTACTTCAACGACTTCATGCTTCCGGATGCATCGCTGACCACGACAAGTGCAAACGGAATCTTCGCAGTACCGGCGACATCGAAAGGTGCGCACGCTGTACAAGTGTTCCTTGGAAAACGAATGTCTGACCCTGTGTTCCTTCAGGCGGATGCACAGAGCGTGTCGGCACTTGAACTCGACGTCTTAAAAGCTTCGCAGATTCAAGCGCGCGCGTTCGATGCTTTCAAGACCGACACTCCACTAAGAGTTGAAGTGCGGCCGATGGGTCACGCGAAGGCTCGACGAATGATTGTTGAAGGCGATGCCGGCACTTTAGTCAAAATCGCGAACCTCGGTATGCCATCGATTCTCGATGTCGATGGTGGAGTTGAATATCTCTATACCCGCATCATTCAAAATCCAGACACGCGACATCTGTTTATTCCGATGGTCTCGCGCGCTTGGTACGACCTGACGGTTGGCAGAATGCGGTACAACGGCGGAGCAGGTACGGGAACCGTCATCGGATTCATCCAAGGATCTCGTTTCAAAGTTTCAATGGACACCGAGAGCTTGAGCCAAGGCGCGAAGATTCTCTACTTCGATTCGCGCGGCGAAACGACAAGTCGAGAGTACGGTGAACCAGGTGGCGGCTTCATTTTGTTGGGAGTGAACGAAGGACTTCAGACAGTCATCGTCGAGTCTGACAACAGCGATCAAAAGTATGCAGCAACGGTTCTCGTACAAGACGGCATAACGGCATCGCTAAGCCACTGGCTGCGATAGTGTGAAACGCCGCCTTCTGGCCCTTGCGGCCGGCTGCATGTTCAGTTTTATACTGCTCTTTTTTCTCGATCCGTACGTTCCGACAAATGGAAAGCGTGCGAATCAAAAGTCTGGCGACCCGCCTGCAGAACAACTTCAAATCCTAACAGAACTCATCGCGGAACCTGGGTGGCGAGATTTTGAACGACCGCGCGTACCGCTGTCGGCCAACATCATCCGAAAATTCCGTAAGACTGGCGCTGGGGGAATGATCAGCCAGAAGTACGCAGTCATGGAACCGGGTTTGCGGCTGACCGATTCGATCGCAGTCATGGTTGAAGGCGAGAAGAACGCGACGTCGATTTTCGACACCGTCTATACGACCGACGCAGATTCTCGAAGGACAACGACCGGACCGAAGAAGATCGCTAAAAACACATTCGTGTTTCTCGGATGCAGTTTTACGTGGGGAAGTGGCGTCGCCGATCATGAAACGTTTAGCTCAGTCATCAATCGCGGTGTTCTAAGTTCGAACGTGCTCAACCTTGGAATACGAGGGGCGGGTCCCCACGACATGATCGATGACCTGATCGAAAATCCGCAGAGATTGAACGGAATGGTAAAAGGAGAAGGCATTGCGGTCTATACGCTGATAGGCGATCACATCGAGCGCGCACTTTGCCAATCCTCTTGCTACATCGACGAAGAAAAACTGACGAAATTTAATTCTGGCTATCCTCTAAAGCCCGAACGCACGAGCAAGACCCGGTACATTCTAAAAAACGGAACGCTCGTGAACGATGGACCGTTCTCGAATGAGAACAGTTTGGCTCAAGCGGCGAAAAAACTTTTCTTCAAAAGCCGACTTCTCACCCATCTGTACTTCGATTGGAATTCGAGATGGAGCCAAGAAGAACTTTTTCAATTTGCCAAGATTGTTGAACGACTGAAGAACGAAATTCAAAGTCGAACAGGTTACGAGTTCTATCTCGCATTTTTCCCGGACAATGAAATCGAACAAGATGAGGAATTGATGGTGATTCTGGATGAACTTGGAATTCGTTATCTCGAATACTCAAAGTTGAAGTTCAATATCACGCAAAAATGGAATTCGGTTCATCAGTTCGACGGACATCCAACAAAGCTCGGGCATGAAGCGTATGCCCGGCTTTTGATTCATGATCTCAAGCGACGAAGCCCGAAGCAGTTTGAAAACCGATAACGGCGTCGGTTGACGAACTTAGAGCGTTTTGAATAGCCTGGTAGCCACGCATGTCTGCCTCACGGAATGAGTTTAAATGTTGAGCGCCATTCGCAAAAACAGTTTGTCTGGGTCACCGGTTCAGACGCCGTGAAACGCCGGTTTCTCGCGACGACGGCCGGCGTACTTGTTAGTTTGGTCATCCTCATTTTTCTAGATCAGTTCGCTCCACTGAATGGAATGCGCGCGAAAGAGAAGGCGGGCAACGCTCCGCCGGAGCAAGTGCAAATTCTTACGGACCTAATGGCCGAGCCCCAGTGGCGAGACTTCTCACCCCCCGAAATTCCGCTGAACGCGAAGATCGCTGAATCGAAGCGCGTTCAGGCCGGTTACGCGAACGGCCTCAGCAAGCAGTTCCGAATGATTGGGCCGCAAGCACGGACGACGGATTCGACCTCAGTAAGACTCGAGGGCGAAGAAAGTTTTCGAATGATCTATGACAGCGTTTATACGACAGACAAATATTCTCGACGAACGACAGTCGCACCAAACACGTCGCCTCGCCGAAGCTTCATTTTTCTAGGCTGCAGTTTTACGTGGGGAACCGGAGTTGAAGACGGTGAAACTTTCAGCTCTGTGGTAGGCCGTCGTGTCGCAGCGGCGA
>JAYSYF010000190.1:0-14204 GCA_043716655.1 Bdellovibrionales bacterium
GATGTTAGAATCACAGCACCGCCCAGGATCTGCAGCGGTCCCATTGTCTCATTGAGACATATAAAAGCGAATAGCGCCGCAAAAGGAGATTCGAGCAGAGAGATGATCGACGCTGTCGAAGGCGAAAGAACTTTTTGTGCTCGGACCTGAAGTGCAAAACCGATGAGAGTCGAAAGAATAGTTAGGCTCAAAAATCCAATTGCAGGCAGCGCAAACCCTTTTGTACTTTGCTCGATCAGATGCAGCGGCATTCTCAAGGTCCCTGGTTCGATCGCGAGCGCCACAAGCAGAGTCGGGATGCCGGCACCAAGACTTTGCGCCGTGTTGAAATTGAAACCGCTCATTTCAGCGCCAAGACGCTTGTGAACGGTTCCGATGAATATAATGTGGGCCGATGCTGCGACGGCGCAGCCGATGGTCAACAGATCTCCAAAATTCAATCGCGACTTCGCGTCGAGTTCTTGATTCGAGAACACTCCGCACATCAATGCGACGCCAAATAAAGCTGCGATGGAACATAAGAACAGTATCAAAGTTGGTTTGCGGCCGCCGAAGAACGGTTCGAGCATCGGCACAAACAAAACGTAGAGACAGGTAAGGAACGCACTCTTCGTCGCGGTCGTGTAATTGAGTCCCCACGTCTGAAGTAACAAAGTTGTCGCGATGAATACGCCTGGAAGCCACGCCACACGCATGAACTCTCGTGCCGATCGAGTGAAGAAAAATTTTTTGGCCAAAAAAACACCGACAGCGCCGGCTAGCACGAAGCGCCATCCCGTAATCGACAGAGGTCCAGCTTCACGTAATACCCAGACTGTCGAAATAAATCCCAATCCCCAAAGCATCGCAGCCAACGCGAGTTCGAGCATTGCTCGCAATTGAGTAATTGGTTGTGGGCCGCGAATCAGTACTGACATTGCACACGAACTAGCGTGAAATTGACGAAATGAGGAAGGAAAACTTCAATCCATTTTCAGCGAAGGGCGTTCTGAGCTTTGGCTCGTTCGTATGGACGCTTGCTGCAATCGTCGTTGTAAATCTCATCATTTATGCCTTGTTGCGAGGCGGACTTATCACGGCGCGGGCCGCCTACGATAAAGAACGAACCATTGTATTCTACGTCACTTGGTTCATTTTCGCTTCGATGGGGTTCAGCATCGTAGCGAATGCATTTATCAAGCGATGGAATGATATTCTCGGCGAAGAGAAGATGGGTCGACTGCTAAAGGCGCTAATTCGCTTTTCTCTCTTGAGTCCGCTTCTGGGTCTGCCAGTCACTTTTGTAACTATGCTTTTTTATCCGCGAAGTTTTTTGAACGATGTGAATGATGGCGGCTCGAAGCCAAGTATCATTTTGTTTTTGATGCTCGTTCTGGCAGGAAGCATCGTTGCGAGCGCGTTTGTTCCCAACTCTTTCTTTGGACTTGAGCGGATCGCATTTCGCGAGTCGACAAACGCTTTTGTGTCGGAAAAGTTTTACGGCGGAAAAAATCCGATGCCACCCGAAGCTGCGACGAAACCTATTCTTGCTGTTGCGACGCCTGCACTTCGTTATATGTCGTGGATGATCAGCGATTTAGTAAGAGCAAAAATGCTGAGCGTTGCCGTCGAGAACGATACAAATAAGCTTTGTGCGGAACGCCTGGGTTTTATCAAAGTGGAAGTGCAGGATTGTTATTTCAATCAACTGCGAAAAATGGCGTTGCAGGTGCCAATGGTGGCTCCGTATTTCGCGTTGTATTTCGAAACGGAATATCGAAAGAAAGTGACCGAACTCGAGGCGAAAAATATGGCTGCGAGTCCGCTCGAGCGCTTTGCGAGCAGCATTTTGATGCTTTCGAACTTGCTCGAACTTCTTGAGCCCGGTCCGATGTTCATCGAACGTGCTCACCTGCTAAAGCCGCCATTTTTACTTCACGCCTATGGAAGTCCCGAGTTCGCGCTCGTTGAGGCCGGTCAGGACATTCAGCGAGTGACGATCGTCGATAAGTTACTGCCGATCATAGATGGGCAGCTGACCGCCATCGAGCAAATGCTGCAAGGTTTTGCTTCTGGGCTTGGGCCCGATGAAGTGAGTGTCCAAGCCGAGTTGCGAGAAATTAAAATCCGCGTTGAAGCAATTCGCAGGGATCCGCTCATGCTGGGATTCTTTGCTCACTAATCTGTTTTTGATTCTTCTTTGGCCGGAGCCTTCTTGGCTGGTGCCTTCGGCGCAGGTGTGGGAGTAGGCGCTGCTTTTGGCGGCTCAATGTAAGCCGGTTCACCAGTGAACGAGAAAAACTTTTCCTCGTTCGGTTGCCAGTTCGAATGTCGACGCCAGATTTCAGCGAGGACGACAGAGCCCGCCGCGAGACGCCGAACGATGATCGGTCGATAAACTTCGCCAGCTTTTTTCAGGTCGTCGCGAGGAGTTTTCTTGTCTCGCTTCAAAATCTCTTCGGTGTCTTTCGCCGACGACATCGCCAAATCTTTAATGAGCGCAAGAGTGGTTTTTCCTGCGAGCATGTTCTGCTCTTTTTCCCAAATGCGATCGGCTTCTTTGTACACTTGCATGTCGATTGATGGCCAAAGCTCATCGACGAGATTGTCCTCGAAGTGACCATGGATCCCTTTTTGTTCCGTCATCTGACCGTCATAGTTTTCGGTGACGTGTAACGGCTGCGACAAGTCTGAAACGTAATGACCAAGAGTCCCCGCAACAATCAGCCACTCGAGCTGAAGGCGGTGTCGTTCTTCTTTCAGAATATCTTTCTGTTTAAGAAGTTCGGACGTTTTCTGAAGTCGCTTTTCCATTTCGCGAATGCGCCAGAAGGCGCGGCCCGCTGAAGCTGCGACTGCAGGAAATTTCGCTTCAAAGGCTGCACGCGAAAGATCAAACGGGTCTTCTTTAGCCGGGAAACGACTTTCCTCGATGGCTTTTTTGATATCGCGATCGAAGATTTCGAGATCCATGAAATGATTTGTCCATTCGACGTCGTAAGTCGCTGGCTTCTTCCAAACCAAATCGGGAACGTTGCTGTAATAACCGAGGTCAAACATGTGAGCTTTATAAAAGGGGCGTTTCGTTGTTTCCGAAACGATTTGCGCCGCCACTCGCGCGGAAAGATCGTGGCCCGTGCGTCCCCACGCGAACGCTTCTGACGCTGAAGTAATCATTGCGAAAAACAAAACGGCCGCGAGCGCAAAACGATGCGAAATATAATTCATAATCTTTGTTTTCAATCACTAGGGAATGGAGTCAAGCCCGGGGGTGTTGACTCGGCTGGTCAATCTCGAAGAATTTCAAGTGCTCGAAGCGCGACTGGTTGGTCGGTCGAGACTTCGTCAAGCGCTGCAAAAATAGCATTCAAAAAAGGCTCATCGTCGAACTCGCGAGTCAGGCGTTTAAGCTTCGCCGAGCCCGTCGCATCCGCCGCATCGGAAGCTAGTGAACGCAGAGTGCGGAGTGCCCGGTCGACAAGTTTTCCGTTGGTTGGGCGAACGTACGTCATGAGGTTCCCATGAAACCTACCGAGCCGACCCATGGCTAAGGTCGACTGAAGATTCAACGCGTACTTCATTTGTGTTTGGCGAATCAAAGGTTCGTGGCTGGAACGAAGCCTGAGTTCCGCGCGGCCTCGTTCGTTCTGATTTCGGAAATACAATGTCGGTTCGGTCGAGAGATGAAGATCTTCTCCGAATTCGACGTCGATGGTTGTCGTGGTGTTCACTCCGTAAGCTTTTCTTCGAGCGGCGACTCCGTCCGAGAAGTCGAACGCGACGATCGAATTCATATCGATCGATGGTGCACGAACATCCGAGGGACTCAAGAACGGACGCGGATCCCGCCGTAAGAGGTGATGCCAAGCTTCAAGAGAATTTCCCGCTCGCGGAATTTCAAGATAAGTTCGCGAGGCCGATGTCGCTACTTGAACATTATCGAGTTTCGATTCGAACGGCGACAGACTGAATGTCGGCGATCGTTCGGTCGTGTCTGTCAAAACAGGCATCGCAGCACTGCGACTTCGATGCAATGTGAACTCACCACGACTATGAGCTTCGCATTCAATTTCGATCAGCGGCGCAAAATCCCGGGCATTCATCTGAACGATGCCGTCGATGAGTTCCGAGATGATCCATCGAAATTTTTGACCGCTTGCAACTTCGCGCAGACACGCGCCAACGAAAGCCATCAAAACTGTCGACGCTTGAAGCCGGGTCGATCCCGTTAAAGCCATCGGGGGTGTTTCAAATCCGTGCCATCGCACGCGAGGATTTTGCATAGCGATGCGCGATCGCTCGACGAGCTTTTCCAGCAACGAAGGCGGATTGCAGAAAAACAGCCACGAGTCTTGTCGACTGGTCTTGGTCGCTTGATCGAGTGCACCAAGCACGAACGGAGTTTCTCCACCTTCAGTAATTGCGACGAGGATGTCTCCATCCTGAAAACCAAGATCGAGAAGATGCTTCGCGCCGAGGTCCGGTCGATCCTCGAAAACTCCGAGCGAGCGAACGAGGGCATAGTCACCACCGGCGGTGAATGCGACGACAGAGTCTTCGAATCCCGCACGTGGCGCTTGCCGCCATACCGATTCTAGTATGAGCGAGAGTCGTCCGGTTGCTCCGCAACCGCACAGAAAAATTTTGCGCTTGTCGCGAAAGCATCGTTCGAAAGAATCGACGACATCTTGAGCGAGTTCATCAATGTCGCCAAGTGTTTCGAGTGCATCGAGTTCGACGGTACGAAAGAGTTCCGCCGCTTGTGGAAGGTCTGTTTTGCAAAGTTCCGAAAGATTTCGGGTGATACCATTGGGCGACTCTGTCACGAGCGAGCCGAGGCGATACGTATCGCCGGTTTCTAGGAATGCTTTGGTTCTTTCAGTGATTGATGGCGTCGACATGCACCATCACGATGAATCGATTAGTGATTCATGGCAAGAGTGAGATAGCGACTGCGCATGCGGTCAGCTTTTTTGCCAATCTTAGTAGCGTACGGAACTACTTCTGGCATCTCGGTATCTGTCGCCGCTGTCTCTTCTGCTGTTTCCGACGCTGGTGTACGTTCGTTTGCGAGCCGATTGGCCTTCGCTGGACCTAAGTTGTAGGAACGAAGTACGTGTTCACGGAAAAGAACTGGCGTTGAAAGTTCGAGACCGCCTTCTTCGCTCTGGCCGCGGCGCTTTTCAACTTTTTGCTGGAGATGACTGACGTAGCTTGCGCCCATCATGAGGTTGCATCGAACTTGGTGAAGATCGCAATCGTGCAATTCATCAGTTACTGGTGAAATCCAACGCGCGGTCGATGGCTTAATTTGCATCAAACCTTTTTCGCCATGCAGTCCCACTGCGGCTGCATTGTAACGGCTCTCTACTTCGATCATAGAAAGGATCAGGAATGGATCGACATTGTAAACATATGAAGCTTCAGCAATTGCGATCGCGATTTCGTGCGAACGTTTTTTACGTTCACTTGTTGTCATTGGTTTACCGCTAACACGTTCGATACGACCTTCGATTTCAGTCTCAAGGAAGCGGCCAAGGACAGACTTTTTAGATGGGGCCTCAAATGACGCAGAATCGCTTACCTCGTCGATAGATGGCTGAGGCAGGGTAATCGGTGCAGTTAAAAGTGCGAGCCCGAGAACCGAGTCTGAGAGCTTTTTAGAGATATAAGAAGTTTTTCTCATAGTGATAAGAGATAGAGCAAGGCTCCGGCCAACATGGCCAAACTATGAGGATGACTCAAGTCTCATAGCGAGACTCGGTCATCTGCGTCGTATTCTTCATAATCTGTCTAACTTTTGACGAGTGTCGAAGGATCGCTTTACAGCGTCAGAACGAGATTTTGATATAGGGGCGATCCTAGGAAGATCTCGCCCTTTCTTGAAACTAGCGACGAGCTTGTGCGTTTTTTCCGTAGAGCTTGATGGCCTGTTCGATCTGCGCGAGTTCGGTATTCAGATACCCTTTCGCGTTTTCTGCACTAGCTTGGAACTGCGTGATGCGTTCTTTTGCTTCGTCATATCGACCTTGCTTCATCATGATTCGAACGATAGCGCCTGTTGCAGCAATCGGAAGTTGTTCGCCGCGCGCGATGATCGAGATCTCAAGCATTTTCACTGCTTCTTCATCTTGGCCACCCTGTTCGAGTAACTGACCATAGAGAAGTGCTGCGTCTCCGTCTTTGCCACCGTGTTTGAAGTAAGAAGAGAACGTCACGAGTGCCGCTGGTGTCTCTTGCAAACGAACCTGAAGTCGAGCGAGTTTTGCGAGAGGCTCTGGAGTCTTGTGAGTCTGGAAGTTCTCGATCATTGCCGTGCGAGCACATGCATACTTACCGAGATCGACACAATCCTGCGCAAGTTCATCGTAACCGCGTGAAGACAGCGTACCTGTCCACTGCGCTACTTTTAGCACAGGAATAGAGAATGCGTGAGCACCCCAGTTCAACATGTGAGCAGAGATGAGCAGCACAGAAACAGCAAACGTCACCATGATAGCGATCGTTTCGTTTTCTGCTTTCGTGCGAACTTCATTCTGTGCGTGGCTTTCGAACCAACCGCACTTTGAGCAAACTGCGAGTCCGCCGGCCTTGATGTTTCCGCTCATCACATTCGTGTGAAAAGGACTGTTGCAAATAGGGCAAGATCCGTAATGCGCCATGAGAGACTCCTTCGAGTTCGATCGATTCCAGCCGTCAATTAGAGCAACCGCGAGACCACACGCCAACACGACCGAGAGGCACGGCGCCCGAAATGCGATTGAAACTCTTTCCGAGGGTGCCGGAATCGGCGACGTAAACGGTCACTTTTTCGGGGGTGAGGGTGGGGACTTGGATTCGAGCGAGAAGTGGGTGGCGAGGAGTTGTGACGAGAAGTCGGACTTGGCTTCTAGCGTGGGTGGCGAGGAGCTGTAGCGAAAGGACGGACCTGGTTTCGCGCGTGGTCCTGGATGTTCGGTGTCTTTTTGAAGTTTCGGTTTTGCGTTTTGAGATTTTGCGACGTCACTTTGGATGAAGGTGCTTCCTCTTCGTTCGACGTTCAGCGGTGGCGTTTACATGTTCTTTTGCGGAGGCGGTTTATCTCCTCTTTCAATGTTGCGCTCTGGCGTATCGCGTAGATTTCATTTTTTTCGATTGACGTGGTTTCGCGTCCGTTTTCACCGATGTTCGTTCTTTCACGCGATGATGTTTTCCTTCGCATGTGCGACGCTTATCGGCCCTGGATTCAGTTCTGCACGTAAGTTTGTGACCGGACTCGAATGAAAAATAGCAACAGCCCACGCAGGATCTCTGCGCATAAAAATGCCGTTCTAAAACATACTGTATTGTCGTGTTTCCGAAGGAGGAATTTATGAATGTTGCATCCTTTTCTAATGACGAACTTTTATTGGGCGTGCGCGCTCTTCGAGGCGAAGAAAGGAAACTTGATCGGCAAATCGTCGAGTATGTTGGGGAAATTGAGTCGCGCAGACTGTACGCCGAGATTGGTTATCCGTCCGTAATTGAGTGGCTGATCAAAGATCTTGGTTATAGTGAATCATCGGCGTATCGCCGGGCGATGGCGGCGCGTGCGATTCGTGCCGTGCCGGAAGCAGCATTGAAGATCGAAGAAGGAAGTTTGAATCTTGTGGCGCTTGCTAAAGTGCAATCGGCGATTCGCATTGAAGAAAAACGAACCGGGGAGCGTGTGTCTCTTACGATACGAACTGAGCTGATCACGGAAACAGAAAATAAAACTTTGCGTGAGACCGAGCGAATTGTGGCAAAGCGATTTCCAGACGCGGTGAAGATTCAAGGTATTCAGATTTCGCTTACTGACGAGCAATTAAAAGAGCTTGAGCGCGTGCGGGAATTGAAATCCCATTCCAACTTTGGCGCGTCGCTCGGAGAAATCGTGGCGGCACTCGCTAAAGAATACCTCGATCGAAACGATCCGCTTCGGCGCGAGGTGAAGCCGCGAACGTCGTCGAAAGTTTCGACGCCAGGCAACACCACTGTGGAAGTTTCAAGTGCGCCAAAGCGTACGCCGATTGCTCCGTCGACTCATAACTTTGTAAGACGGCGGGCTGACGACCGATGCGAATACCGGGGTCATGCTGGCCATCTTTGCGGGTCGCGATTTCAAATTCAGACAGATCACATTGTTCCGATCGCGCTCGGTGGAAAAAACGATATCGAGAACCTGAGACTTCTTTGTCGGGTTCATAATTCATTGATGGCCGAAAAAATTCTTGGCGAGCGCAAGATGCGGCAGTTTCGATGTCCTTCTTGAAGCGGAGACGGCGCTCAATGCTCGAGAAAAGCCGCGGCACCGCTCAAAGTTCGAGAACTCTATGGAAAGCCTAGCCATATGTCGGGCCGGCGACGCGGTTCGACGCGAGCCTCAACGCTTTACGCTTCTGACGAGGGCATAGAATTGCTATAACAATATGATGCCGATCTCGAAACGGGCTTCGACCTACTTCATTTGTTCCATGTTACTCGCGACGTTCTTTTTGAGCGTCGGTCCTGGCGTTGAACTAGCAGAGGGTGCTTCAAGGAAACGGGCGAACGCATCGACTCAATCCCGCAAACGTGGCGTAAAAAAGCAGACCGTGCAGAAGACCGAACCGACTGTGGTGCGAACACCCCGCATGTTCGTCGACGAGCGAGTGACAAAAATCCTTCGCGACCTCAAGGGTCGTGCGCCTCGAGCCCGCGCGCCGGAAGCGGCGAAAGTGGCTTTGCCGGTTTGGTCTTCAAAGAACCAATGGTTGCAGGCCGTCTATTCAAAACAAATCGTTGATGCCTCAAATGCGACTGGTTTGTTATCCGACAAATTGCTTTTCTATGAAGTCGCTAAGAAAGAGCTCGGACCGAACGTCGACCGTTTTCTCGTTAAGACAATGGGACTTCGAGATTTTCTAGTGACAGAGAACATCGTGAATTCTGACGGTCGGCTCGTTGCCGAGGGCGATCAGATTGAATCGGCCCTCTTTAAAATTTTTCAAGGAGGCTTCGTCGCACGTCCCGCGGTTGGCGTCGCCCCTCGCGAAACGGGCCGCGGTTTGTTCAAAGAGACCGACGAATTCGTTGCCGAATTATTGAAGACCGATACGTTTCTTTATCGTCCTGAACATCGCAAACGCCCCGTACGAAGCACGGTCCTTGACGAAGTGGCCAGCGGCGAAGCGATTGTTCTGCAAGAAGACCTGCGCACAAAAGTTCCAGGAAAATTTGTATGGCGAGAAGCGCGCGTTCACTCTTACGAGAGCCGCGTCGTTTCGGATGCAAATACAAACTATTGGATTAGCAACGGACGACTCTCGAAGGAAGAAATCGCGGGCGCACAAAACTTCGTCGCCGAGTTCTTGGGATTGCTCCCGCCATCATTGCTTTCTCGCCAGGCTTTAAGCTTCGATGTGTTGATCTTGCCGAACGGAGAATTGCGAATTTCCGATGTCGTGACAAACCGCGGACGAAAGACAGCATGGTCGCAATATCTCGATCAGCCCCGAGTCATCGGCGCCTACACCCGACACTTTGAGCAGTTCGCTGGGATCCACTTCGATGGAATCAGCGGTATGTTGCTAAGACAAAATGCGGGAAATTATTTTGCCTATTGGGGACTTCGCATCGAGAAGTCGCGACCCGGCTTTGAAAAAGTACTCGCGTGGATTCCACCATGGCCTTAGACAATGGCGAACTCAAACGTAAACACCCGCGTTTTCCAACGGACCTCGAATGTCTCTTTCGTGTCGAAGGTACTTTCGCATGGGACAGCGGCGAGCTGCTGAATCTCAGCAAGGGTGGGGTGTGCATTAAAGCGAAAGTGCCACCTTCAAAAGATGCGATTGTTGAGATCGAAATCGATTTGCTTACCGACGATGGTGCTCGAAAAAAGCGGAAGATGAAAGCGCGAGTGATGTGGAAACGTGGAAAGCGCGCAGGCCTTAACTTTACGGCGTGATCGCTTTACGGAATCGTTTCGGAATTTGACCGACGAGTCTCGTGTTCTTCGAGAAGTGATCGAGCCGCAACTGCCCACCATGCCACTCGGCCGCCGACCTCGCGAGCGTCAGACCAAGCCCCGATGAAGATTCTGGGCGCGTAGAGAAAAACGGTTCGAAAATCTGGCCGCGATTAACCAGCGGAACTCCGCTGCCCGAATCGCTGAGTGCGAAAAATACCGAATCCGTATCTTCAAAAAATTCGAAACGGATCCATGGGTGCGTTCCCGCAGCCGTTCCGCTTCCCATTGCCGCTGCGATGGCATTCTCGAACAATGAATCCATCATCAGCATCAATAGCAGCTCAGAGCCTTCAAGTACCGACGCGGGGCCAAGCGGCGCGAGATCGGGGCCCATCCATCGGATTTGCTTGTCCTGCACGACGGTTTGCCATTTTTCAGAGATCTTACCCATCAAGCTTATCGAGCTAAATTCTTCTGGAGGTAGCTGGCTTAAGTCGGCGCCAAACAGGCTCGAAAGAATGCGGTCGGCGAGAAGTCGTTTCTGTCGTTCTTGTTCGCCTTTTTCTTCGGTATCGTTTTCCGCGAAAAACCAAATTGAATCGCTCGCCGGTGGCATTGCGCCTTTGACGACGTGTGAAACCTTGAGATTGATCCAACGATGTTTTGCATCGCGATCCACAATTCTAAAATGTGTTCGGAATGACTTTTCGATTCCACTCGCCAGCATTGCCAGCAAGCGATCTCGATCGTCAGGATGCGCGTGCAGCGCGAATCCGAAACGACCTTCTTCAAGGCACTGCGGATCGAGATTGAATACCTTCTCGAAACTCTTCAATGCTTCGGCCGTCATATCGACGCGACCCGAGCGCAGATCCAGTCTCCACATAGAAGCATCAAGCGATTCGATCGCGGACCATGGCGACTCGCTGGCGTTATCTAAGAGTACATTGGTCGTCGCAACATTGAATGCGCCGCGAATGTTGAGCGATTCACGTGGTGAACTGTGTCCGAAAACATTTTCGGAAAGGCGAACAACGCTGACGGCAGCTGAACTGCGAGATTTAGAGGAAGAATCTTGACCCATCTGAAGAACTCTTCGGATGGATTGATCTACAACTTGTGTCTCAAATTAGAACGAGTCGGTTATGGACGCTCGCAATATCCGATTGGCCAGGCGGCGACGGAGCCGCTCACCGAGACTCCGCCGGTTTCGGAAGTTTGCATCGTCGTGTCTAATTTATCGCCGCCGCCGATTGCAGACATGCGCCAGTCGCCAATTGGCTTGGTGCACGATGAATCGCCGAGACCGAGAAGTTTGATGCCGGATTCTTGTTCTGGGACGAATCTGAAAGTGCCCGACGCCCAAAGTGTTTTTCGGTCAGCATCTAGACCATATAAAGCGCCTTCGAAATTCAGGACGGTATCCGACTTCGTCAGAGTCCAATCAGTACCTTGACCTAGTAAGACTCCGTCTAAAGAAGATCGGTAATTCGATCCCGGAACAATCTTTCCGTCCGCTGCACTTACGGTAGCTATGCTTGTCATCGCAACAGTGGCACGCGCGCTCGCGGTCGTTGATCCGCGGTCGAATCTGATTTTGATTTTGCGGGCCGTAACCAAAGTGTGGGCCTGTGCACGCGGCTCGAGATCGTTGAAATTTTTGATTTCGAATTTTCCGTCGTAAGTTAACGTGCGAGTCGTTTGGTCATAGTTCAATCGTTCGACGCCGATGATCTCTTTTCGGCCCGATACTTTTGGATCCACGCCGCATTTCCAAGTCGTCTCCCACTGCGCGCGGTTGGTCGTTTGTGTCGTACGGCAACCGACAGCCGTCGGCTCGACGAGAGGCGCAACACCGCTCAGCGCGACTCCGTTGAGTGGCTTCATGGCTCGTTCGATGTGGCTAATCTCGGTCAGTGCGAACATTCCAACTTGCGACGAACTGACGCCGGTCGGTTTTGTAGTGGGAGTTCCCGCGACTGGTGGCATCTGCGGATTTTTAGGTGCCGGTGCGCACGCGACAAAGCAGCCTAGTAAGACCGAAGAAGCTAGAAAACGGTGGACTCGCATAGGCTTTCTCCGTTGTTTCAAATCAGACCGATCAACACTTCAACTGATCAACATTTCGACAAGTTAAGCGCCAAATGTCACGTAGATCCAACTACTTGCGGGCGGCTGGACCTTAAAGTGGAAAGGGCCGGTCGCGTGACACTTCTGTGACACATTCTCAAGTGGTTCTCGATAAGGTTAGAGCATGTTCGGTGCCATGAAATTGAAACTCTATCACCAGGCCGGCGGACCTCTCGAACCACAGTTCGAAGCGGCGGGTACAAACGTTGGCGGTGTGCCGCTGTTCAAGTGGCAAACGTGCCTGCGTTCGCTCGTTCTCGTGCCGAACGATTACGCCGCTGAATTCGATTCGACGGGTGAGTGGCTCGAAGATGAATCTGCTTACCGCCGACTTCTCGAAATCGCGTGCGGTCTGCATTCGCCGCTCATTGGTGAGACTGAAGTTTTCGGACAATTCAAAAACGCAGTTCAATTACGACTTGCCGAGTGCGCTCAGGATTCAGCTGTGGAAGTCGCGTTCGTCGCGACTTTACGGCAATGGTCGAATGCTTTGATCGAAGACGTAAAACTCATTCGTCAAAAACATCTGCTCGATCTGGGAAGCCAATCTTATGGCAGCCTCGTCCGACGTGAAATTCGCGAACTTCACCAACCACATATCGAGTTTTTAGGAGCAGGCCAGCTCGCTTGCGAAATCCTGCCGTGGTTGATGAAAGCTCTCTCGTTGAATAAAGCAGACAAGACAGCATTACCGTTCGTTTCTGTTCACGTTAGAAACATCGAGAAGGCGCGCGAAACGCTTCTCGCTTCGTCACCTTCAATGGGCAACGAGCCACTTCAGTTTTTCGGTCTCTCGAATGGACCGGTTTCACTCGAGTCTCATGCAACGCGAGTTCTGATTGTAGCCGCACCATTGTCTTCTTTGGAAATTGCTAAATGGGTACGCGACGCCGTTCACTTTGACCTTATCATCGACTTACGCGGTGAGAGCCGGCACGACTCGCTTCGATCGAGCGGACTTGGCGCTCGACTGCGATCGCTCGACGAAATTTTCTCGAGCATCGAATCGGCACGTGAGATTGCGACAGTTAAGAAAAACGCGGCGCTCGGTCTTATCGATCAACGAGTCGAAGTCCGAGGTGCAACGACATTACATCGACCGTTCGGGTGGGACGATGTATGCTAGTGAAGATTGCGGCGAGACAATCTGATCTCGCCCGTCTTCAAGCCTTCGAAGTCGGACGCGCTTTAGAAAAAGCGACTCCTGGTTTAAAAATCGAGTACAGTTTTCGTTCATCACTTGGCGATCAACGCGCCGACGATCCTCTATGGAAAATGCCAGAGAAGGGAGTCTTTACGGAAGACTTCGTGAATGACATCATGTCTGGCGTTGTCGATCTGGTTGTTCATTCTTGGAAAGATTTGCCGATCATCGATCGTGAGGGAACTAAGATCGTCGCGACACTTCCGCGTGCCGACGCGCGCGACGTTCTGCTCGTTCGGCGTGATCGATGGAATCGGTTGTGGAGTTCGGGAACCGGCAGTGGCGCTGCCTTCCGAGTTTTGACTTCGTCTCCGCGACGAGCGTACAACCTTGCGCCATTTCTGAAATGGGCGCTGCCGTGGCCGTCATCGAATGGCGCGCAAGCGGTTCCGCAAATCGAGTTCGCTCCTGTTCGCGGCAACATTGCGACGCGAGTTAAAAAATTGGTGGCTGTCGATTTCAATGAATCGTTCGATGCGTTGGTGGTTGCGAAGGCCGCTTTGGATCGCCTTTTAACAAGTTCGAGTCACGGTGGACCGTTTGTCGAGAGTGAAAAAGAACTTCGAATTGCTATGGGCCTCGTCGAATTCGTCGTTCTTCCGCTGACTATCAATCCAGCGGCCGCAGCGCAAGGTGCACTGGCGATCGAGGTTCGGTCGGATCGCAAGGACCTTATCGAATTGTGCCAGAAGATCGATTCATCGAACGATCGCGCGTGTGTCGAGGCCGAGCGACGTGAACTCGCGAAACACGGCGGCGGGTGCCACCAAAAAATCGGCGTGACGATTTTGAATCGCGGGTATGGACAGATCGAATTTATCAGCGGTCTCACTGACGCGGGACTGATCTTAGATTCCGTAAAGCTGCAGGTCGGTTCCGCTTTGACGTGGCCTACAGCGAAGTCATCGGAAATATCGCCAAGCACAATGAAAAGCACGG
>JAYSYF010000020.1:0-7524 GCA_043716655.1 Bdellovibrionales bacterium
AAACCCGCTGAAGTGAATTCGCTCAAATCTTCGGTACATTCGAAGAAGCCGAACGCGCCGGCCCCGCGCGCATGCACGGCGCGTTCGGGGATTCGTTCATGATCGAAACTCGTGATTTTTTCTCGCAAAAGAAAATCTTCAAGCAGTGATGGACCTCGAGGTCCCGCCTTAAGGCTATTGTGGTTATCCGAAATCACGAGCCCCTGATTTGTCGTCAGCACGTCACCTTCCGGCTTAAATGCAGCCTGACGAGGCGGCGAGTCGCTAGTGGATGGAGCTTGAGGTTTCGATTTCGGAAGGCTTCCAGATTTGATTTTGGATTTCGCTTTCGCCACGTGTTGCTCCGTTGTAATCGCTGTTAATGATGCGCCCCGGGGGGTACCGAAATACCTCGTCGGCAAAACCTGTGACCCGCCGCAGACTTGTCACACGGGAGCACGCGTCTACCGCTCCAAGTTTGCCCGTAGTTGAGCAAATGTCAGACCAACGAAAAAAACCGTCGATAAGTGGTTGAATACTTGGTACGTAACGGGCATGCGTCGAAGGGAACTGATACGACTTGTTGCCGGATTCAAACGTTTCCGCCTCAAATATTTTGATGGCGAGAATTCCGTTTACCGCAAACTTTCCGAGAGCGGTCAAACACCCAAGACTCTCGTCATTGGGTGCAGCGACTCACGCGTAGATCCCGCAATTTTGTCGTCGGCTTCTCCTGGCGAGCTATTTGTTATCCGCAACGTCGCCAACCTCGTGCCACCATTTGAAGACGACAAAGAGGGTTTTCACGGCGTGAGTTCGGCGATTGAATTTGCTGTCGTAAATTTGAAAGTCGAAAACGTCGTTATCCTCGGGCACCAGCAGTGCGGAGGCATCCGCGCTCTTGTGACCGGCGTCACGAACCCCGGTCCCAGTTTTATCGCACGCTGGGTGAGCATCGCTGACGAAGCGAAACAAATCGTCTTAAAAAAGTTCCCGGAAGCGGACTCTGCAGCACTTTGCGGGCACTGCGAACTCGAATCGATCCGTGTTTCGATCCGAAACTTGCGCACATTCCCGTTTATCCAAGACGCTATTAAAGAACGCGATATCAGCCTCGTCGGTGCCTACTTCGACATGGAAGAGGGACGACTTCTTGAGCTCAACGAAGACGAAGGCACCTTCTCGGCTGTCGACATTTCCTAGTTATTTCGAATACGCGTAGGCTTCCCTGAGCCAACCCGCGAGCCGTGTGTCGACCTGATCGCGATGCAGAAGCTTTACGGTGTGCGAGTATTTCGCTTGAGACACGGGCTTCGAACGCTGAATCGTCGAGTGGCTTACGTTCTTGGGCAGAAAAAAACTGAGTTCCAAGTGCGACTTCTTTGGCCGGACAAACATAAAACAAAAACGTCTCGCAAACATGATGGCGCGAGTACTGTTGTAGACCTTTTGTTCGCCAAATTTTCGCGTGAGATCGCGAACTGCTTCGAACGCGGCGTTCGTGTCTTCGTTCAGTACACTCAAAAGTTCTCGTTCGGTCAGTGGAACCTCGTTTCGAGGCAACTCGGGTCTATAACGATTGTGAATGCCTTTGGTTGTTTTCTTTTTAGCCCTGACAGCTCCCTTCTAGATTTTCGCGCTATCGGCACAAGAAGGATGCGACCGTAAAACTTCAGCTCAGCTGAAGCGGTTATTTGAAATAATCGGAAGCCGGATCTAGGCTCGAGATGTGAGTAAGAATTCATTAAAAGTAGCAGTGATCGGCGCGAGCGGTTTTGTAGGGCGAAATCTCGTCGAATTAATTTCAGCGAGGCATTCGACCATTGCTCTGACTCGAACCCGAAGCACGGAGTGGAAAGAAAGTGTCGAGTGGCGCCGCACGGATCTTTTTTCGGCGCAAAGCACATTTGCGGCGCTGAAAGGCATCGACACCGCAGTTTATCTCGTTCACTCGATGATGCCTTCGTCCCATTTGTTTCAAGGTCATTTTCACGACACCGATCTGTTGCTCGCAGATAATTTCGCGCGAGGGTGTGTCGCTAACGGAGTAAAACAAATTATCTATCTCGGCGGCCTGAGGCCAGAGGGGTACGTCAGTCCTCATTTGCAGAGTCGCCTCGAAGTCGAAGAAGTTTTCAGAGCAACCGGCATACCCGTCACTGTCCTTCGTGCCGGAATGATTGTCGGTCCTGGCGGATCGTCCTTTGAAATTTTGCGTACATTAGTTCAGCGACTTCCTTTTATGATCTTGCCGGAATGGACCGAACGATCCACTCAAGCGATTTTCATCGATGACGTGACTGCAGTCATTGCGGCCGCTATCGGAAACAAAGAGTTCGAAGGCGTGACCTTAGATGTCGTCAACGGCGAATCGTTAAATTACAAAACGCTTTTGAAAACGATGGCTCGGCTTCTTGGCCGAAAACGTTTGATGCTGCCGCTGCCGATTCGATCGGCCGAGTTTTCGAAACTCTGGGTGCAGATATTCGGCAATTCTAGCGCTGAACTCGTTTCGCCGCTCGTCGATAGTCTGTTGTGTGACTTGCCGCAAATGAAACCGGTCGCGTTGATCCAATCGCTGCTTCGATATCTGACTTTCGAGCAAATGGCGACGGAAGCCTTGAAGCGCAGCGAAGGCACCGTGCCTGCACCCAAGAAGAAAAGACGGGTGGATAGAACAGTTCGTTCCATTCAACGTCTTCCATCGATACCCATGGTTAACTGTCAGTGGATTGCTGAAGAATACATGCGCTGGTTGCCGATCTTTTTCCCTTCGCTGATGCGGATCACTTCGACAGCCAATCGTGAGACGATCGAATTCTTTATGCTCTTCATTCCAAAGCCGCTTCTCGTACTAAAGTACGTCCACGGTCAGTTCGATGACGATCGTCAGAAGTTTCATATTGTAGGTGGACTCCTTAGTCACAATGCCGACACCGGGTGGCTCGAGTTTCGTCAGACAAGTCACAAAAAGTTTACGCTCGCCGCAATTCACGAATTCAAACCGTCGCTTCCTTGGCCGCTCTATGTAATTTCGCAGGCTCCATTGCATAAGTTTGTTATGAAGGCGTTTGGCCGACACCTTCTGGCCTCCGCCCAGACGTAAGCCTTGAGTGCCTCGAATAGTCAGAACTCAAAGATCTGTTTCCAAGTTCTGATAACTGTAAGAAGCTTGTTATATGAAAACTCAAGACTTTCTATGGCAGGCGACAAGGGCGTTGATCCTTGCGCTCGCGCTCCTCCTGCCTTTTTTGGCGAGTGCCGATCCGACCAAAGATCCATTCAGTGGGAAGCCCGACATGAACGGTCACACATTGAAAGAGTTCGAGGGTTTCGAAAAAAAATGGAAGCTCGTCACGGTCAGGTACAGGAAAGATACGAGCGAGATGCGTTTCACTTACGCCAACGATCTTGCCTGGAAAAGTTTGAAAGCCGGAGTCACTGAATATCCGAAAGGCGCTATCTTTGCAAAGATCGGCCTCGCGACCCAAGACGATCCTTCGTTTGTTTCTTCGGCAGTGCCGACCGGTGCCCGTCGTTATCAGTTCATGGTCCGCGACAAGAAAAAATATCCTGAGACGGACGGTTGGGGCTACGCGCTGTTCGATGCAAATGGGAAAACGTTTCCTGGCGAACCGGGTCACGCATCCTTAGCGTGCGCTGCATGTCATCGCATCGTTCCCGAAAAGGGCTACGTTTTTTCACAAATCATGGAGCTGTCTCCGTTCCGAAGTGGTGTAAAAGGAGCGAAGGAAGTTGCCGGACTCGCGGGGCGAATTTCGTTTCAGACAAAGACGATCGAAGCGCTCCCGGAACGGGTCCGCAAACACTTTCCAATGAACAAGGGTAACTATTCGGAAGTGACGGGATCGATGGCATCGAACGTGTTTCAGGGAACACTCGATGAAATTCGTCCCACATTAGCAGACCAAGCGTCGAAATCGTCGCAACCGGCTGCACTCGTAAGCGCAGACCATCAAATGTTCTCACTCGTTTATCGAACGGGCGAAAACGATGCTTGTGCTGCAGGAGAGAGTCGGATGATGGGTGTTCATAGTTTGGATAATACATCTGACAAAATATACTCACTGAGTTTTTGCAGTAAGACGCCGGACGTACAGAAGTGAAGCCTTTCGTCTTATTGTTATTGCTGACTGGCTTGTGCGCATGCCGGTCGCTGCCAAGCGAGAAAGCGGTTTTTCCAGGAATGCCGGCGCGATTTGCGCTTTTAGAGAGCGATCGGCCCCGGGTCACAAATCTTAAAAGCTCGCGAGACGAAATCATTACTCACATGCGGTCTGAGAATGCTTTGAACGCAGCGGAAGCGAAAGACTTCCTTCAGCGCAAAGCAAGCTACGTTCGCAGTCTATACGCGAGTTACCTCGATCCGTATTTTGGCCAACCTGATCAAAATAGAGGTTGTGCGGAAAATCTCGATTTATCCGGAAAGGTTTTTGAAAGCGATCGGCTTAGTTGGACGTCCTTTCAATTGCCCGCGACGAAAGAATTAGTCTACGGCGTGTGCGATCGGAAATTGCACGCCTACAAGAGCGAACTCTTGTACCTACACTGTCGCAAAACTGGTTACGTTATCGAGCTCAAATCCTATTGGCCGGTCGGTGCCGATCGAGGCACGACGTGGAATCTCGAAGAGGTGTGCGCGAATGCGACACCTTAAATACATATTGTTTTTCGCCATGGTGGTCGGTGCGCAGAGAATGAACGCTGCAGAATCGGCGAAACAGATTCACAACGTCATCGGCTGCGAAATCTACAGCGTGGATAAGAAGCTTCTGCGTAAGTTTCCAGGCGAGATGTGTCTCTTCAAAGAAGACGGTAGCGTCGTGTCTGGACAGGATGAGCAACTCGTTTATTACAACAGACACGGCGACGTTGTTTGGTCGAAGAAACTCAAGCCACATCATCAGCTAAATTTCTCGCTGAGTGGGCAGGAGATTCTCGTCATTGGAAGTGAAGCGATTGCCGGCGTGAGATTCGATGTCCTTCAACTCGTCAATCTTAAAGGAGAAGTTGAAAAGCGTTTCGCTCTTCAGGCCGCTCAAAAACAGTTTCTATTGAAACGTTGGACTGACTCTGTAAAACGTAAACACACCATCATCTGGGGTCGAGGTCGGTTTAAAGATTCGAAATTGGAAGTCACTCACGTGAATTCTTTTTATGAGATCCCTGACAATTCGCTAGAGAAGAAAATTCCAGCCTTCAAGCAGGGAAACTATATCGTTAACGACGTATCGTTGATGTTGGTGTTTGTACTGAGTCGGGACCTGAAGCAGGTGTTGTGGCAAGATCACATTCGCGAAGTCGACTGGACAATGTTGCACGACGTGCAGGTGTTGAAGAATGGCAATCTTCTTTTTTACGACAACGGAACGAAAGAATTCCCACAATCTGCGCTCGCCGAGCATGACCTGCGCACCGGGAAAGATGTTTGGAAATATCAGCGTCAGCCGCGAGGTACCTTTTATAGTCCACGTTTAGGCGGCATTCAGATTCTCGAAAATGGAAATATTCTTTTCACCGACATAACTGTTTCTCCGAGGTCGATTGAGATTGATCGAGACGGTCGAGAGGTGTGGAGTATGGATAGCCCTGTCGGCAGCTACCTTCAGCAGGCGAAACGTTTGGATCTTTCGATGTTTTTGCAGCGGAACGGCGGTCTTTGATGAGCGCGACGACAGCTCGTTTTGCGATCTTCAAGCCAAGTGACGAGATTATGAATCTCGCCTTGCCGATTCTTCTGTTGGCATTGGTCGCGTTCGAAATGCTTTTTCAATGGCCGCACTTCGGAAGAACTCTCACAGAGCGACTCCTTGTCGATGTCATTCTTCTCAACGTTACGCACAACGCGTTTACGTTCATGATGCTGTTTAGTCTTCCCGAACTCAAACCGTGGCTCTCGCATCATGGCGCCGGAAATCCAAATAGATTCTGGATTAAGACAGTCGCATCGCTCGTCGGGCTGAGCTTAGTCATGTTTTGTTTCTTCTATTTTCTGCAGGACAAATACACGACGTTGGCATTTGTCCTGATAGGCATTGTTTTTCCAATGCATCATGCGCTGTCGCAATCGTTCGGTTTGTCGTTATTGTACAATCGTCGATTCCCCGACAAGGCGCAGTTTGCGAAAATCGAAAAGCGTGAAAAGGTTCTTTCGAAATCTTTCCTCGTCGCGATGGTGGCAACGAGTTGTATCCTCATTCTCGCTTCCAGGGGAAATTTGCGTTGGACGGATCCATCGGTCAAGGGCTGCTGGATTGGCGCGCAGGTCATCACCCTTGTGTTTGTCATGCTATTGGTAATCAACATGCTTTCCTACCCAGGCAATGGGCGTCTTAAGAAGCTGGTTTTTTCGGTTCGCTACTTTCTGTGGGCGTTGACCTGGACGTCTCCGATTGCAATTGCCGCAACAAAAATCATTCACGGAATTGAGTACGCATTTGTGACTCGAAAGGTGATTGAAAATTCGAAAACGGTCTCGTGGGTGCGAACGGGACTTTTCTGTGTCGCGTTCATCGTGACGCTCGCGGTTTTTCGAGAAATGTTTCACTCGGATCAAGCGACGGCTCCGACGTGGCTCAAAGCTATGGCCGCCGTATCGACGGCAATTTCATATTTCCACTACTATCTTGACCGAAAGCTTTTTCAGTTCCGTTTCGAGATCAATCGAAACACTTCGGGCAGGCTCTTGTTCTGATCGAGATCGGTTTTTTTGGAAACTCTTCGCCAAGCCGTTCTTTGCCAAGACTTAGGCTTAAGAAGAAGCCGAGGCATAACGGCGAAGCGATTTATTCCACGCCCAAACCAAGAATGCGAAGAACAAGCTCGTCACGATCAGAGTGTGCAACAAGATCGAGACGTCGAGGTCTTCGAGAAAAATCCGCGTGGGGAACGAGGCGATCAGCGAGAATGGCAAAATCGTGATCAGGATTTTTCGGATCCATCCTGTGAAGATTCGGTCGGGGCGTTCGCCGAGTTTCATCAAGCTCCAGATAAGATGGCCGAAACCCTGCGACGATTGCGTGAAGAACACGGGTAGCGCAGCGAGCATGCAAAGGCAGTAGAACAGCACATTGCCGTTCAAGATGAGCAGAATAAAAAGGACAAACTTCGCAGCCGAGATAGGTTCGGGATAACGACCAATCGCCCAGGCTAAGATTCCCATCGTCATAAGCAGGTTCACAAAAGAGTTCGCTGCGAAGTCGCGAAGACTTACGAAGAACAGCGATGAGACGGGCCTGATTAAATAATAATCGAGGTCGCCGCGATTCACGAGCATTGGAATTTGCCAAAGGTTGTTACTGAACAACGTCATGTTGATCGCATCGACCATGCAGTAGGCCGCGACAAATACCATCATCTGGGGTTCGTTCCATCCACCGAGGGTGGGCGTGTGCAAGAAGATGATTTGGAAAAATGCGATCGAGACGGCGTAGTACATCACGTCCATCAGAATTCGTGCAAAAAAATCGAATCGGAATTCGAACGAACGAGAGAACGAAAACGCGACGAAGTATCCAAACAACC
>JAYSYF010000191.1:0-4688 GCA_043716655.1 Bdellovibrionales bacterium
CCGTACAGCGGTCGAGGACGCGCGCCGGCGAGCGGAATCTCAGTCATGAGAATCGGAAGGTTCTGGACCGGCCAACCGTATCGATGTGTGAAGCTGTCCCAAACAAGATGCGTCGCTGCGCCGATCAAAGCGGACACCGCGACAAGCCAGATAACCGGTTTCGATTCATCGCGCGTCAGCCAAGGAAAAACCAGGCGCCACGCCGGCTCGAGATAATATCGAAATATTCCCCACGTTGAAATGGTCGCTGGAACACCAAATAAAAACAGGCCTATCAAATTATGCACTTCGAATCGTGGCCCGTAGATCGCGATTATATAGCTAAAATCGAGGCTCATCGATCCGATCGCGAGCGCCGTGAAATCAAGACGAGACCGACGAAGCGGAAGGACCGCCGCAATGTGCGAAAGTGTCATCGGCATGCAACCACTCCTATTCTTTCAAACATATCGTGCCATGCTCGGTTTTCCACTCGGTATCGAATGAAAATACTGCTGAGTTTGGCCAGCGCAAGCTTTTCCCAACCGCTTTTGCTAGATCCCCATCAACATTAAGCCCAACCGAGGAATAAAAATGAACAAGTTCGTGCTCACGCTCGTATCGATGATTTTCACCGCAGGACTCGCTGAGGCCGCAACTGTTCCCGTCGAAGCTTCAACCGACAACATGGATTACGGTATTGTTGCTGGTGCCTTCGCGAAAAAGCCAAAGAAAGTAACTGCTGGCGGAGTCACTTACCACGTCATCGCACCGGACCTGATTGAGCCAGCATGCAACTCGAGTCAGATCGTTGTTTGGGTTGAAGACTACACACTCGAAGGAGACACCGGCGGAGCCGCGTACAACCTCGGCGTTCAGATGAACGAATTGATCTCGGTTGTGGCTGACGGATCAGAGCTGAAAGTAACTTACCGAGTGAACGACGTTTCAGATTGCTCTAAGTCGGCACCGACCACTGTTTACCTAAAGTACACAGGCGGCGGAAACGCACTCGAAGTCCGCAAGTAATTCATACTCTCTGCGCTTAACTTACAGATCGCGCTCCCAAATAAAAAAGACGACTCAATCGAGTCGTCTTTTTTATTTTCCGGATTCGGAAACTGGATCCTTGTGGGATCCAGGAGCCCTACGAATGCTAGTCAGCAGCCGCAGTCTTCTTACGTTTGTGCGGATCGAGTTCGCGAACGCGGATTCGGATCGAGAGTGGAGTTATCTCGATAACTTCCTCGTCTGTGATCCATTCCATCGCTTCTTCCAAAGTCTTCAGCTTCACTGTTGTGAGCTTCACGGCTTCGTCAGTTCCCGAGGCGCGAACGTTCGTGAGTTTTTTCTCGCGGCATACATTCACCGTGAGATCGTTCTCTTTCGCGTTTTCGCCGACAACCATGCCGTCATAAACTTCGGTACCTGGATGAATAAAGATCTTACCGCGCTCTTCGAGATACCAGAGAGCGTACGGCGTCGACTTTCCTTTACGATCCGAAACCATCGCTCCGTTTTTACGGAAGGAGATATCGCCCTTGTAGTCGTCCCAGCCAGCGAAGTTGGTATTGAGCAAACCTGTACCGCGAGTATCCGTTAAAAACTCTGAACGGTAACCGATCAGTCCACGTGCCGGAATGTAGAACTCGATACGGACACGGCCCGAACCTTTGTTCACCATGTTGGTCATGACACCTTTTCTAGATCCCATCTTTTCAGACACGACACCGGTGAAAGCTTCGGCAACGTCGACAACCGCGTTCTCCATCGGCTCTTTCTTCTGACCGTTTTCTTGCTTGAAGATAACGGTCGGTTTACCGATTTTGCACTCGTAACCTTCACGGCGCATCTGCTCGACCAATACGCCCAGCTGAAGTTCGCCACGACCCAAGAGTTTGAAAGTCTCGGGACGATCTGTCATCTCTAAGCGAATCGCAACGTTCGTTTTGATTTCGCGCTCGAGACGCTCAAGAATTTTACGAGACGTCACGTTCTTGCCTTCGAGACCTGCGAACGGAGAATCGTTCACCGACAACATCATCGCAACCGTCGGTTCTTCGACGATGATACGTGGGAGTGGCAATGGTTTTGATGGCGACATGATCGTGTCACCGATGTCGATGTTTTCGAAACCCGCGACGATTGCGATATCGCCCGCGACGATTTCTTTGACCGGAATCTGCTTCATTCCATCGTAGGCGTAGAGAGCCGAGATCTTGCCCTTCTTGTTGCCTTCAACCGTCGACAGCAAAGCTTCGTCGTTCACGCGAAGTACACCGTTCAATACGCGGCCGATACCGAGACGGCCGACGAACGCATTCCAACCGAGATTCGAGCACATGACTTGAAGCGGCTCTTCCGACTTGCCTTTGGGCGGTGGGATTTTGTTGATGATCAGGTCATAAAGCATCTCAAGATTTTCTTTTTTATTTTTTGGATCGTCCGTCGCCCAACCTTCACGCGCAACTGCGTATACAACTGGGAAATCGGCTTGTGCTTCGGTCGCATCGAGATCGATAAAAAGATCGAAGATCTCGTTCAAAACTTCGTCGATACGCGAGTCAGGGCGATCGATCTTGTTAATACAAACGATGACCGACTTGTTTTGCTCGAGAGCTTTCTTCAAGACGAATCGTGTCTGTGGAAGTGGACCTTCCGACGCATCGACGAGAAGAACACAGCCATCAACCATGTTGAGGATACGTTCAACTTCTCCACCGAAGTCACTGTGTCCCGGTGTATCGACGATGTTTACTTTGTGACCTTTGTAGATGAACGAAGCGTTCTTCGCCGCGATCGTGATACCGCGTTCGCGCTCGAGATCCATAGAGTCCATGACCCGCTCTTCAACGTGTTCGTTCGTACGGTACATACCGCTTTGGCGAAGCAAGTGATCAACGAGCGTCGTCTTGCCGTGATCGACGTGCGCGATGATGGCGATGTTTCGAATTTTGTCGGCGGTCATTTGTTCCATGCGAGTATTCCGTTCGTTCTAAGTAACTAAATCCGTATTCAGTTTCAGTAACAACTAACCGTGACCACCCATGAGAAAAGCCTCATTGCTGGTATCGGCCTGGATAATTGCGGCGATTCCTTTGAAGTAGTCAAAGACGGCCGAGAGTGTGGCCTCCAGAGACTCGTGCTGGAAAATCGTTTTCCGAAATTGTGAGGCGCCAGGATACCCCGTCGAATACCACGAAGCAAATTTCTTAATCTGCAGCATGATGAAACGCTCGGGCGGGTAATCTGCCGCCCGCTTAGGATCATCGAGCGCCGCCTGAGCACTTACAGAGGCGAAAGCCTGGTGTAAACGCTCGAATAGAAGGCTGAAATCTTTTTGAACTGGAGGAACGGTGCCCTCGGTCCAGAGCCCCATCGACTGCCTGAAAATCCACGGGTTCTTTAGGCATCCACGGCCAATCATGACGCCATCAACTCCAGTTTCGCGAATTCGACGAACGGCCGTTTCGGCAGAAAGAATATCGCCGTTTCCAATGATCGGAAGCTTCGCCGTCGATTTAACTTCGGCGATGAAATCCCAATCGGCGAGACCGGAATAGCCGGCAGCGCGGGTTCGACCGTGAATCGCCACCCAAGAAAGTCCCTCGTCATAAGCAATCTGAGCGACCTGACTCGCGTTGCGAGTTTCGTGATCCCAACCAGTACGAATCTTAACGGTCACAGGAATCGAAACGGCACCCTTCACGGCTTTAAAAACGGCTTCGACCGCCTTCAGATCCTTTAAAATTGCGGATCCCGCGCCTTTTTTCACAACCTTAGGAACCGGACACCCAAAGTTAAGATCGACGAAGTCAGCTCCACGTTCTTCGCAAACTCGGGCAGCCCTACCCAAAATTTCGGGCGTCTCGCCAAAAATTTGAATTCCAACCGGGCGCTGAGGCTCCTTGAACTCCATCAACTGAAGAGTTTTGCGGCTCGCGTATTCAATTCCGTGAGCGGAAACAAGTTCGGTGATGACGGGGCCACAGCCAAGTTCACGCATGACCGTTCGAAACGCGCAGTCAGTGATGCCCGCCATAGGAGCAAGCACGAACGGATTCGCTTTTAGTTCGGCCGCAAGATCGACCCGTTTTATGTTTCCCATTGGCACGGCGAGTTGTAACTCGTGACGCCGCTGAAAGCTAGGGCTGGTAGCGATGAAAACGGGTTTTTCCGAGCTGATCCCATATATTTACAACGAGGTGAAACCGCTCTTGGTCGGACTTGTTGTGAATCATATGCAGCCTGTTCACTTTTACAAGGAAGGCATTTCCATCAGCTGCCATGTGGAAGCTTTCGTCCTGATAATTAAAAAAACACGCCGGGTTCGTGATGATCGGAATATGAAGTCGAACGGAATAAACGTCGGGCTGTCCATCGACATGCCACGAGGATTCTATCTGCGGGCCAAGGCGCAGAATTCTTGCGCGTCTTGGATTTAAACCAAGATCTTCAATTCGATTTAATATCTCGCGAACGTAGCCCGTGCAAAGCGTTGTCGGTCGATCGAAATCTTGCATCGTAAGCATGGACTGCTCTTCAGGCGTTCGCGGTTTCCATTCAGGTCCGCGGTTACCCGGGCCGTTGTTTGGTAAAAACCCTGTCTCGAGACCTTTCAAATAATCGCCATCTTGCGATTGAATCGACCACCCGCCGACGGCCTGGCTGCGCACAACGAACGGCAGCGGACGCACTTCTGTTTCGAA
>JAYSYF010000192.1:0-13997 GCA_043716655.1 Bdellovibrionales bacterium
GGCGATTTCGCGGAACTTCGCGAAGTCGAGAGTGCGGGGATAAGCCGAGTAACCAGCGATGAGAATCTTCGGTTTCGACTCTTTGGCTACTTTGCGAATCGTATCGTAATTGATTCGTCCGGTTTCAGCATCGAGGCCATAGCTTGCGACTTTGAAAAGGATGCCGCTGAAGTTAACCGGACTTCCGTGTGTCAGATGTCCGCCGTGTGAAAGATCCATTCCCAGAATTGTGTCGCCAGCTTTCGCTGCGGCCATGAAGACAGCTTGGTTCGCTTGCGAGCCCGAGTGCGGCTGAACGTTAGCAAACGGAGCTCCGAAGAGTTTCTTAACTCGGTCGATTGCAAGCTGTTCGATTTTATCGACGTGCTCGCAACCACCGTAATAGCGTTTTCCAGGATAACCCTCGGCATACTTGTTCGTGAGGATCGAACCTTGCGCTTCCATCACGGCTTGCGAAGTGTAGTTTTCGCTCGCGATCATCTCGAGACCGTAAAATTGACGATCGACTTCGCGTTTCAAATATTGAGCGAGTTCCGGATCGACCTTTGTGAGATGTGGAATTGCAGTCGGTGAAGGAACGTTTGTGGTGGTCGAGTTTTCTGTTGAGTACTGCATCGCTGCTCCATTTTTCTGGCCTCTGACTTCTAGTGGACCATTCAGCATTCGATCTTAGCGATCCTGCCGATGTGACGAGCGCCTTCAAACGGCGTTCGGAGAAAGATTTCAACGAGGTTAACTGCCAGTGCGGGTTCGATCAACCTCGCGCCAAGGCAGAGTATATTGGCGTCATTGTGCGCACGCGAGAGGCGTGTGGACTCTTCATTCCAGGTGAGTGCAGCACGGATGCCCTTAAAGCGATTCGCGGCCATAGCCATGCCCTGGCCCGATCCACAGACAAGAATTCCAAAACTTCCTTTTGGAGCGAGCAATAACTCTCGGCACACATTCTGTGCAAAGTCCGGATAGTCGACGCGATCTGCGTTTGCAGGTCCAATGTCTCGCCATGCCCAAGTTAAATTACTCGTCGTTGCAACGGGACTTGAGAGACGGACTTTGTCTTTCCAAACTCGCAAGAGATGCGATTTTAGATCGAAGCCAGCGTGGTCACTTGCGATGAAAAGTTTCGGAGTTGTATCTGCATCTTGATTTTGTGCAGGGCTCATATTTTCTAAACTTTCGTAAAGACGAGCGTCGAATTGGTTCCACCGAAACCAAAACTGTTATTCATGACAGCCGTGAATTTTCCTTCACGTGCAACATGTGGAACATAGTCGAGATCGCAATCGTCGCTCGCGTTGTCGAGGTTGATTGTTGGAGGTGCCACGTTCGTATGTAACGCCATCAATGAGAAGACGCTTTCGATGGCGCCAGCGGCTCCGAGGGAGTGACCCATAACGGACTTTGTGCTGCTGACCCAAAGTTTCGGCGCGTGGTCACCAAACACTAATTTAACTGCGGCCGTTTCTTGGCCGTCGCCCGCCGGCGTACTTGTACCGTGAGCATTTAGATACTGAAGTTCATTTCCATCCATGTGCGCATCTTCAAGCGCTACACGCATAGAAGCGGCCGCACCGACGCCACCCTGAGCAGGGTTCGTCATGTGATATGCGTCCGAAGAGGATCCGTAACCTGCGACTTCACCATAGATCTTTGCGCCACGACGGCTCGCGCTTTCGAAGTCTTCCAAAATTAAAATCGCAGCTGCTTCGCTAAGTACGAAGCCATCGCGATCGCGATCGAAAGGACGACTCGCCATTGTCGGTTGATCGTTGCGGGTCGATAGCGCTTTCATCGACGCGAAACCGCTGATTGCCAATTGACCGATGCTAGCTTCAGTTCCACCAGCGACCATGACATCGGCAAGACCGCGGCGGATGTAGCCAGCAGCTTCACCGATCGAATGTGCACCTGATGAACATGCCGAAGTGATCGAATAGTTCACGCCACGCAAGCCGTGCTTGATCGTGATGTGACCGCTCGCCATGTTGGCGATGACACTCGGAATGAAAAACGGGGAAACACGACTTGGTCCACGATCTTTGATCGTGAGGGCCGTTTGTTCGAGTTCGTTGATGCCGCCGATACCGCAGCCGACGATCGCGCCAACCCGCGCCCGGAATTCATCATCGAACGTCAGGGGATCGAGACCGGAATCCTTGAGGGCTTCCGCTGCCGCTGCCATCGCAAGATGGATAAAGCGACCCATTTTTTTCTGTTCTTTTTTGTCGACGAAAGGAGTCGGATCGAAACCCTTCACTTCGCCAGCGAACTTCACGTCGTAGGCGCTCGTATCGAAACAAGTGATCGGTGCGATTCCGCTTTGGCCCGCGACCGCGTTTTTCCAAGAGGTCGGCAAATCGAGACCGAGCGGAGATATGCATCCCATCCCAGTCACGACAACCCGGCGCTCGGCCTTGGTCACACGTTCAAATCGATTTTGCGCAGAAACGCGTTCACTTGCGAGTTTCATCGATGGACCGATCGCTTAGGCGTTCGGCCTAAGCTTTGCCTTTAGACTGGAGGTACGTGCAGAAATCACCGACAGTTTTCAGCTTCTCAGCGTCTTCGTCTGGAATTTCGATGCCGAACTCTTCTTCGACGGCCATGACGAGCTCTACGATATCGAGGCTATCAGCGCCGAGGTCATCGATGAACGATGCTTCAACTTTTACGCGCTCTGGATCAACGCCAAGTTGATCTGCGATTACTTCTTTAACCTTCGGTTGTACTGTAGCCATCATCAGAAAACTCCTTCAGATTGCGAGCCGCGTGGCTGGCAAATTTAAATCTAAAATTAAAAACAGAATTCAAACCCGACTCAAATATAAAGTCCACCGTTAACGCTCAACGTGTGGCCCGTTATATAACGCGCTTCATCGCTCAACAAGTAGGCAACGGCAGCTGCAATATCCTCGGTTTCGCCTAGGCTTCCAAGCGGAATTCCACTTGTTATCTTGGCTTTCTGATCGTCGTTCAAAGCATCCGTCATCTCGGTCACGATGAACCCTGGAGAGACGCAGTTCAGGCGAATTCCACGCGATGCTACTTCTTTCGCCAGGGCTTTCGTCATTCCTTCTACACCGGCCTTTGAAGCCGAGTAATTTGACTGTCCTGCATTGCCCATTTCACCGCTGACCGAGGTGATATTGACGATAGAACCGGCGATTTTTGCTTTGAACATCGCTTTAATGGCCGCGCGCGAACACAAGAACGTTCCCCGCAGGTTCGTGCCGATTACAGTGTCAAAATCGTCCGTCTTCATCCGCAGGATCAACTGATCGCGCGTGATACCTGCATTGTTCACGAAACCATCAATGGCACCCGTTTCGAGTACTTTCGTGAAGAACGCCTCAACCGATGCTTCGTCGCCGACGTTGAGCGACAAGCAAGCGTGACCCGATCCTGGCAACGACTTCGCGACTTGAGCCGCAGCGGCCTCATTCGACGAATAAGTCAGAACCAGTGTTGCGCCTTCGTGCGCGAGCCAGGTCGCGATGCCAGCGCCGATGCCGCGTGAAGAGCCGGTGACGACGATACGTTTGCCGGTGAGGCGTTTGCTTGATGGTTGGAGCTTCGGATTCGTTTTTAGTTTTTCCATTTACGCCTTCGTATTTTTCGCGGCGACTTCGAGCGCCTTCAAATCGACCAAGGAATTAAGTCCGAAGACTTTTACTTTTTCGCCCGCGATCTTTTTTGCCAAGCCCGCGAGAATTTTTCCAGATCCGAATTCAACGTAGTTTTCAATGCCCTGACTGAGCAATGCTTCTTGGCACTGGGTCCATAACACCGGACCTGATATTTGTCCGATCAGACGTTCGCGGATCTGTTTCGTGTCGACCGACGATGTCGCGTTCAGATTTTGAATAACGGCGTGCCGGGGTACGTTGAATTCGACTTTTTCTAGCACCGCACGCATTTCTATTTCCGCCGGCTTCATAAGTGAACAGTGAAATGGAGCCGAGACCGAAAGCGGTATCAGCTTCGCACGACCGGCGTCGGCACCTAAGTGCGCAGCGACCCACTCTGCGTTTACATTGGCGCGCATCCACTCGATCGCTTTCGCCGATCCGCTGACCACGACTTGTCCAGGGCAGTTGAAATTGGCAGGTTCCAATGGTTTTTCGCCCGACTGTTTTTCTACAAGCGCACACATTTTTTTCGCGTTTTCATCGCTCAGCCCGAGGACAGCACACATCGCGCCGGCTCCTACGGGAACAGCACGCTGCATGGCTTGTCCGCGCGTTCGCACAGCAGTGAGGGCCGAAGAGAATCCGAGTACGCCCGAACTCACGAGAGCCGCGTATTCTCCGACGGAATGTCCGGCCGCTGCCTGGATCTTTAGTGGAATCAATTCGGTCGCGCATGTTGCCGTCACGGTGGAAACGAGCAGAAGTGCAGGCTGTGTATTTTCAGTGAGCTGAAGGTCGGAATCGGGACCTTCGAAGCAGAGTTTTTTAAAATTAAGTCTAAGTGTGTCGCCGGCTTCTTCAAAAAGGCGGCGGGCCGTTGCGAATTCATCGAAGAGGAACTTTCCCATTCCAACGCTCTGACTGCCTTGACCCGGAAAAAGTGCGCCCCACATGTGATCACGTCCTGTTTTCAAACTTTTAGTATTTTAAAAGCAGACTTCCAGAAGTCAGGCCCGACCCGAAAGCCGTGAGCAAAACATTTTGTCCACGTTGAATTCGACCGTCTCGAACAGCTTGGTCGAGAGCGATCGGAACTGTCGCAGCACTTGTGTTTCCAGTGTCGTGAACGTTCACGACGACTTTTTCAGAGGGAATCCCGAAGTGTTTGCCGACCGCATCGATGATGCGAAGATTTGCTTGATGAGGAATCAGCCAATCGATTTGATCCATGACCATTCCGTTGGCGTCGAGAGCTTGCTGACAAACGTCCGACATCGTTCGCACGGCATGTTTAAAGATCTCGCGACCTTTCATACTGAGGAAGTGATCTCCGCGCTCGAGTGCCGCAGCGCTAAGTGGCATCGCCGATCCGCCAGCTTTCAAAGTAAAGAGTTCGCCGAGTGCGCCGTCAGCACGCAAATGCGCGCTGTAAACTTTCGATCCGGTCTCGGCTTTTGCGCGACCAACGACAACGGCGCCAGCGCCGTCGCCGAAGAGGATGCAAGTTTCGCGATCTTTGTAGTTAACGAAAGGATGCAGAACTTCGGCGCCAACGACCAAAATATATTCAAACATTCCGGTTCGAACAAATTGGTCGGCAATCGTAAGTCCGTAAACAAAACCTGTGCACGCAGCATTGAGATCGAAACTCATGATATTTCGTGCGCCGAGCTTGTGCTGCAAAACACACGAAGTTGATGGAGTGGGCTGATCGCCGCTCACTGTGCAAAAAATAATTCCATCGAGATCTTTTGCGGTAATGCCCGCAACTTCCATCGCGCGTTTCGCGGCGACCATTCCAACGTCGCTTGTGTATTCACCATCGGCCGCAATATGGCGTTGGCGAATACCAGTACGTTCAACGATCCACTCGTCGTTCGTCTCGACGAGTTTCTCGAGATCGACATTCGTCAGAACTTTTTCGGGAAGGTACGAACCCGTACCAAGAATACGAGTCTGGAAAGGCGTCTCGCCCATTCTTCCAGACATATGCTTTTTACTAGAGCCGGACACTGCCATCGGTGGCACTGCGGAATCCATGTCGATTAGTTCGACTTCTGTACGACGACTTCTTCGCCTTTGTAATAGCCGCACGAAGTGCAGACATTATGCGGAAGTTTCAGCGCGCTGCAGTTTGGGCAGTTCGTTGTAGTCTTTGGAACGGCGAAGTCATGCGAGCGGCGCATGTCGCGTTTTGAACGTGACGTTCGTTTCTTTGGCGTTGGCATTAGCTGACTCCGGTCGCGCCGAAAAACTCGGCTTACATTAAATGGCTCAGTAGGAAGGGCCCAAAATACTCCAAGCTACTCTAAAATCAAGCATTTAGACTCTGGCTGCGGGAAAAGCGCATTCGCGAGGCATCGATGGTGTCTAAAGGTAAGGCACGTGTTGCGCGCTTTTGAAACCACGGCTCGATTGAGAGGACCGAAAACATCGTGAAATCGAATATAGCGGCTTTGGGCTGGCTCACATCTTCCATTAGAACTGGGCAGAAGGAAGTCACTTAGAGGAGATTCCAATGCAGCAGTTACCGGCAAATCGAAAATTCCGCAGCTTTCTTTTCACGGCGCTGTTCGCGATCCAATTTATCGCCTTTGGCGTGCTGGCAGCACCGGCCACAACGACCGTCGAAGATCGAATGAGTGCCGTCAATCGGGCACTCGAGCAATCACTCGACGAGCGGGCGAAAAGCCAACATGAATTCGAGCGGAACGCCGCTGCAGGACGACCGCGCGAATCAAAACAAATGCGAAAACTTCAACGTGAAGAACGCGGACACGCACGGCTAGCCAATGTACTCACCACACGTGAATCTCAGAACGAACGCGGACACTCTCGATATGATCGAACCTCGCGTGACGATAGCGATTCTCGTGAGTTTCGCGCTGAAACTCGCCGTGAAGAACTGCGTCGCGAGAAACGCCTGAACTGGTTGAACGATTAACACGATGATCGCCGTCAGATCGTTCGCGACAATTCGCCTGTCCGTCGTCGACGTTCAGCCGAGTCGCGATTGGTACAGTTCGTTGTTTGGTGTCGACCCTGTCGAAGACCTAAAGAATTTCGCATCATTCAAAATTGCCGGAACCATTTTAGACATCAGTCTCGCCGACGAGAAATCGCCCGTATCTATGGGCGGCTCGGTCGGATATTGGCTCGTGGATAATATCGAAGACGTGATTGCACATGCGACGAGTTTAGGTGGGCGGGTGTACCGAGGTCCATTGCGTGTCGACGAAGTTCAGAGAACGATCGTTCAAATTGCCGATCCGTTTGGTAACGTCATCGGCTTCGAAGCGCCTTACTAGTCTTGCAAAGACTGTCAGCGGGCCTTCAGCCTTTCTTCTTTTTTGCAGTTGGAGTCGGTGGAAAAGAGTCGGGCGTCGGTGCGCGTTTGACTGCGTTTTGTGCGAGTTTGATCGCAGTCGGATTTTTTGTCCAGGCGGCGTAGGTCGCGACGGTAATCGGTGAACCGAGCATCGGAGTCTTCGTCATCTCGAAACTTTTAAATCCGCGGGCGATGGGTTCGCGCAGTTTAAGTGCGTAGCCAGCGTCGGCCCACGCCAATCCCTGCAAAGCTTCGAGAGCTTCAAGTTGAGCGCGGCCCGCTGCTTTTGATTTTGGCGGAAGTCCCGACGGAAATGTGCCGTTCAGATCTTGTCGTTTCAACGCTTCGTCGAGCCAAAGGTCGGCAGTTTTTCGAAGCGCGGGATTAGAAAGCAACCGACCGATCCAATAGGCTGCTGCGGCCGCTTGAATTCGCTGATGTGTCATGTTCGATTTTTTTTCGGCGCGGTCCCAACGTCTTTCGCCGAACAATGATCTTTCACTCCGCAAGGAAGTTTCGAGTCTCGGCGCGAGTCGTTCGAGTCGTTTTGCACGCTCTTCGAGCTTTGCTCCCCGTAGCAATAAGACAGAGCGGGCGTAGAGCCCTAGGAAATGAGTCACTTCGATCGTTTTCGATTCGCCGAAAGCTCCCGCTTCTGCAGCGGGAACCGTTTTTTCCGTTGCGTCGTCGCCCGATGCCGGTTTTTCAGCGTCACCCATACGTGCAAACGCCCATTCAAAAGCCATGACTCCACGATCGGCGACGAAACCGTTACCTAGAGCGGCGCCGGCGCGAATCCAATTCCATCCTTCGAGTTGATATTCGACCAAAACTTTTTCCGGAAACCGGCGATTGAGTCCGAGTGCACCGTCACCAGGAGGAAGTGCCAACGGATTTAGTTTTTTGGCGATTTGTTGGAGCAGGAGGTTTTCTCGCCACAGGCGCGACTCTTCGATCGTCAGTCGAGCCGCGGGTGCTTTGACTGTGGTCGCGGCCGATTTCGCAACTGTGGAAAACGACTCGGAAGGCAAAACCGCCATCGTCAAAAGAGCTAAGAAAAACTTCGTTCGTCGAGAGTGTCGCATCGTCAGAGAATGAGTTTACGCAACTCTTGCTGTGAATACACGTAATCCGCATAGACCATGGTGTTCGTGATGTTGCGGTGTCCAAGGGCGACTTGCACGAGGCGCAGGTCTTTTGTCTTTTGATAGAGCCGGATCGCAAAAGTGTGTCTCAGCGCATGCAGTTTTTTAGGTGCTGGGCGGTACCATTCCCAGATTTGCCGAAGCCGATGATAGCCGATGGGAAACAGATCTCCAGAGTCCGCCGCGATTGTTTCGGAATATGCGAACAGTCGGTCGAAAAGCCACCGATTGAGCGGAAGTTCGCGGTCGTTCGAACCTTTGATCCCGCGAACAAACACCGTTTTATCATAGGGATTTAGATCGTTTTTTCGAAGAAGAAGGATTTCGGTCGCCCTTGCGCCGGTTTTTAAGCCCAACCAAAGTAGTAATGTGTCCCGGTCGTTGGCTTCCGCTGAATTTTCCAAAAGCGTTTCGAGCTTCAGGACCTCGGGCTCGAGTAGATATTTGTTCTTATTGATCGCGTAGCGGATCGACTGAGCCATTCATTGAATTAACGCGAATAAAAAACGGGTGGTCAACAGACCCAGCCGAAGTTGATTTCGAAATGGCAGGAGTCGTTTTCAAAAATCGCGCTAGTGGAAAAACTTGAAGTTCCGAAACCCGGGGTTTTCGATCGATATTCTTCAGATCGAATATCGAACGTCTAATAGATGAGTTATATCAGCTATTTAAAGGTCACACTTATAACTATAAGTGTGACTCGGCGGTCTTAGTTTCAACGACGACTCAAAAACCCTGGATAAACGTGCATTTTTCGAATGGATTCAAGTATTTACGCTTGCCTTTGAAACCTGCTGCTGATGAGCTGTTGTAAATCACACCGCGATAAACAGTGATTTACGGATAAATCATCAAGGAAACACAACATGGACCTCCAAGCTGGACACGAGCAGACACCTGAAAACCACCCACAGGAACGTGCGCACACCGAGGGGGTCGCTGGGGTACCGCCCCCCCAATTGACTGAGAAAACACTCGATAAAGCAGGGTTTTCGAGGGCTCGTTCGAGTCTTCGACAAAGATATGAGGCGGAAGCAAAGGTTATTGAGCGTCGGATCGGCGGTCTCGAGAAGGCGCGCGAAAGCCTAGGTTTAAGTCAGAGAAAAATGGCGCAGCTTCTTTTGGTGGATCCGTCGGCTTGGACTCGGTGGACGCAAACCGAATCGGGCGCTCCGCCGCATGTTTGGCGCGCGCTCGCTTGGTATTTAGCGCTTCAGGATAAATATCCCGCGCTCGATGCAGCTTTTTGGCTTCAAGGAGTCGCAAGATCTGCAGACGGGGACCGAATTTCACAAAATGCCGACGAAATCCGGGCGGGAAGACTGCACACACGAAGTCTCGAGATAAAAATCCAAGATTTATCGCGGGAAATCGCTCAACTACGGCAGCACGTTCCCGAAAACGCAGAAGTCGCGGTGATCCCTGATCCAAACGCAAAAGCGCAGGCAGAAACGCGTGCGATCGCCAATTTCTTTCTCGCCCTGACCTTCGCCGCGTTGGGCTTTTTCGCAGCTAGCTTCTTCATGTGATGACTCAAGTTGAAACGCGAAAGCGTTTCGATGCAAGAAGTTAGCGTTTTATAACGAAGCAAGACCTGAGAAACCCCGCACTTTTTCCGATGAGAGAGTGTGATTAATTTATATATTTTCAATACAAGTCGGAAGCTGGCACTGATCGTTTTAATGACGGTTTTCTGTGTCGTTGGATGTACTAAAAAGGAAGATTCATCGCAGATGAAGATCGCGATGCCGGATTGGAAAGCCCTGGCGCAATCGCATCAGGCGGCATCCAGCACAGCGGGAACCGTCAATGTCGTATCGCGCGTGATGATCAACATTTCGGGTCCCGACATTCCAACACAGGTTCGTATCTGGAGCCTTAACGATCTTGGTTATAAAACTGGTGATCCAATTCCAACCCCGCCACCGTCGTACACTTTCGACGTAAAACGCGGATCAGATCGTCTGTTCCAAGTTCTAGCGATTGCACAGGAGTTCGATACATCTGCAGCGGGTGAAGGCGACGGGCCGATGAATTTCTTTTATGGCGACGTGACGAAAAGTTTAGCTCGTGATTTCGAAGACATTCCGATTCAACTGACTTCGCAAGGTGTCGTCGGTGCCGACATGGGCAACATCTCGGGCCGATATCTCGATGCTTCGGGTGCAGGTCCGACAGCACGACTCAACATGTTTTATGCCCCGCCTGGGCGTCCCGAGATGATTGTCGATACGGGCACGATGTTCAGCGGATTTTTCGATATCGGTTTGCCAGCGGTCGCGCAATTCTCGTATCGACTTGCTAGCGGGCAGACTCTCTTTGATCGATTCACGATTAACTCACTCGATGGAGCGCTCGGACCGCAGTTGATGCGACTCGAAGTTCCGGCGGGGTTTAATCAACGGGACAGTACTCGGACGCCAAGAAGCGCGCGCACACGAGTCATTGGGTTCGTCGGTCCCGGTGCTGCTGCGAAGAAGATGTGCTATAGCCCCGCCATTGAGCCGCTGCAAAATCTCTATACGTCGTCTTCGGTCGCCAACCCGGCAAAAGTAATTTGGAATCCGGCGAACGGTAGCGCCGCGGATGCTCGTGTCATCGGTGGTGGAACATTCACGACAGATCCGGCGTGCGTAGCTGCGAATGAACTCGGCGGCGATCATTTTAAACTTATCACGCAGACTCTCGCTTACGGCGATTCTCCAGTCGGAATTCGCGGTCCGTTCAGCGAAATCGCGCCGAGCACGAATAACTTTCTGAGTGGTTCGCATTCTGGCACAAACCTCACGCTCTCTTGGAAATTTCTAAAACCGGTCATTGGCAACAGCGTCGACGGCGTCGGAATTTTCACCAAAACTTTGGCTGCGGGCGAAGTCGCAAACAAACGATGGCAAGAGTCGGCTCCCTGCTCGATGCTCGCTTCGAATCATGGCTTTACGGAAATCACGCGCGTTGCTGCCGGTACGGTCGCGGCTCCCGTTGAAACTTATGTTGTACCCGATGTCGCGGTTGCGTCTTTTGCCGCTGGTAATCATGTGACTTTGCTTTGCCCATACTCAAACACCAAGGGCTATTACGATTTCGCGCTGATGTTCAACGGCAGTAACGGACAGCAGGCCATGCCGGTCGCAACAAAGTTAGTTGCTAGACGTATTGCGCATCCGCTCGAGAGCACGTCCACCACGCGTACCGCCGTGGCGAATTCTGCTTGTACTCCAATTCTCGTGCGGATGACCGACGCAGCCGGCAACGACGGGTACCGCCCCGGCGCGAGTGGACCGATCCAAGTGCAGGCGACATTGGTCGGCTCACCAACGGACGCGTATTTGTATGATTACGCGGATTGTGGACCGGGCTTCGGAAGTACAAAGATCTATAACAACAACGGGAAAAATGAGTTCACCGTATGGGTGAAAACGGACGCCACGAACGCTCAGTTTGATCTTCAGATTACTGATGTTACCGCTGGCGGAACGTCGGTAGCGCCGACGACGTTTTATGGAGTTCTATCACCAAATGTCGCGCCGGATACTTTGTTGTCGGTTGCTTCGCCGATTGCACCCGCGCACCAATGTCTCCCGGTATACTTGCTTCAAGGAAAAACAGTTGCGGGCGATTTTGTTCCGCAAGGTTCCAGCGGGTTCGTCGATTTGAGTTCGACGCTTTCTAGCTATCCTGGCCTCGGGTTTTACAACGCGGGTGATTGCGTTGATCCTATTTCTTCCCGCGGTTTCACCTCGTATCAAACTACAAGCGCTGTCTGGATGAAATATACCGGGGCTGCATCGTCGATCATCTTTGCGCCAACGACCGGTCTCACGGCCCCGACGGCAACAATTGCGATTCAACAACCAGGTCCACCGACGATGTTGCGAATCGAAATTTCGCCGAACTTTGGCGCCGAGACATGCCAGATGGTGCGTGTCAGATCTCACGATTCCATGGGACGAACTTCGCCTACCGCAGCTATGGGTGTTGTCACTTTCACATATGATGGAAGCACATCGCGCCCCGTCAACGGCGGTGCTTACTCGAACGCCGCGTGTTCGACGCAAATTGCTGACGTGACCGTGGGTTCGGGAAATACCGAGAGCGCTCCATTTTATATGAGATTTGCAGTACAAGGCCCGGTCGCCGTTTCAGGAACTTCCACAAATGCTCAGAGTGTTCCGGTTTCAAACGTCGGAGTCGGCTCCGCGCCGCTAGCCGCTATCATCGCTCGCATACCAGAAGTGACTTGGTCTTTTGCAATGGGATACCTCGGCTACGGCCCGCAACGTTCTGAAGGTGCGTCTGCTAGCCCATTCAGCGTTGTACTCGAAGCGAGAACACCGATGGGGAATCTGATCTCTGGGTTTGCAGAATCGAACATGAATGACATCAATCTTTCGAACCAATACGAAACCGCAACTTGCGCTTCGCTATCGGCTTGGGCCGGTGGATCAGCGACGTTGAGCGGCTGCTATTTCAGCGGGGGAGTCGCCGCCGGTTATGCCTCTGTGCTTCGCACGGGTGGGGGCGGTACCCCGTATCCATTCCATTCGACAGCGGAGCAGTTCTTTGTGACAGCGCCGGGCGAAGGAGGCGCCGGTTTCACACACTTCTTCAGCCGAGCGACATCTTACTATGGCGGCACTTGCCAACCACTCATGGTACAGCGGCGATATAATACAAGCCTTTCGCTCCCGGTGACGACGCCCTTCTCGGCGTCGCTCGTCCCGGGACCGAACGTCGCTGGATTTTATTCGGATTCCATATGCACAGCTGGGATCGGAACTGCAGACATTCCAGCAGGGAAGTCCGAAACAATCATTTACATGATGCCGACGGGTGCCGGAGTTCCGAACCCGACGGCTGGTGGTGCATCGCTCGTCGATCCGGATAATTACAGTGCGACAAGCTTTGTCATGACCGCGGGCCCGTACGCGCCTTCGATTTACAAGTTAAACGCTCATCGAACCACGTCAGAAGCGGCTTGTGAACCTGTGATGGCTGTGCGCACGGACCTTGAGGGAACCGCGAGTCCGACGGGTTCCGTTCTTACCCTGACGCTAACGCAATCGGCGATGGGTGCGACTTTCCACGCGACTGCAAATTGTGGCACTGCTCCGATTTCCACGGTTCTAATGTTGCCTGGTCAATCGGCGGTGTTATTTTACTACCGCCCGATGATTCCTTCTTCGACCGGTACCATCACAGTGACCGATGATGCAGGTACGCCGTTGACGGGTTCGCTTAGCCCGATCACCGTCAATTCCAACGGCGGCATTTAACGCAAGCTGGCGTGCTGCCAAACGTGCGAGGAGATCGAGTAAAGAGCCTTTACTCGATCTTTCGTTGCTCAGTCACATGCTCGCAGCATACGCTCCCACTGATTTTTCCGGCTATGTAGCCGGGCCGAAAAGCAACAAAGGTGGAACGTATGTCGGGTGGAACTTTTAGGGGCACTTTCGAGCTGATCAGCCAACACGGCGATCATGAACAAGTGGTCTTTTGCCAAAACAAAGATGTCGGCCTAAAGGCCTTCATCGCAATCCACAACACCACTCTCGGTCCCGCACTCGGCGGCACGCGTATGTGGAATTACAAAAATGAAGAAGAAGCGCTGATCGATGTTCTGCGATTGTCGAAAGGCATGACCTATAAAGCATCGGCTGCGGGACTCAACTTGGGCGGCGGCAAAGCCGTCATCATGGGCGATCCAAAAACAATGAAGACCGAAGGTCTATTTCGCGCGTTCGGCCGTTACGTCAATTCTTTGAATGGTCGCTACATCACGGCTGAAGATGTCGGCACGACAGTTAAAGAGATGGAATACATATTCATGGAAACTCCATGGGTGACTGGCATTTCGAAAGCGTTCGGCGGATCTGGCGATCCAAGTCCTTACACAGC
>JAYSYF010000193.1:0-4660 GCA_043716655.1 Bdellovibrionales bacterium
GAACTATACTCCACCGAAGTCGATCGTCGGAGATAGCGATCAGTATCTTGTCGTCGCCAGCACCGAAGAAGCACTCGAAGCGGCCGAAGCGCTTGTCGAGGCCGAACCGGAATGGAGCAATGAGGTATTCAACATTGGTGGCGGCGAGATCTACGCCGCGCTTTTGCCAGAGACCGACAAGATATATTTGACCGAGATTGATCTCGAAGCCGACGGCGACGCCCATTTTCCCCGCTGGCACGCTGAAGACTTTACCGAAGTCGAGCGCAGAGCTGGTGCTGCAAGTGGAACGAACGATCTGCCGACATACGAATTTGTCGTTTACAAGAGAGCGGGACGATAAACGATGAAAGCCGTAATTCTAATTTGGAGCTACGCCACTTTTTATCCGATCATTACTCCCATTCTTCTCTTTCCGATTTTTTTTCTCGGCATGCGTATCTTCAGACAGAAGTTGGAAAAAACTAACTCTGCGCTTCTGTTTTTCTTCGCAACTTTCTTAATCGGCATTGTGACTTATATTAATTTTACGCAAGGTCCTGCTCTTTACACCGGATACCTCGAAAAAAAGGGCGTCGAAACTGACAGCGTCGCAACTTCAATTGTCGGAGACAAAGCCGAACTCAGTTTCACGGGAAAAAATGGAGAAGAAGAAAAGGTCACCTTCAGTCCCCACTCGTGGCGTTTTCATCCGCAGGTAGAAGAACCGATCGCGGTCCCTGCGAAAGGCGATCAAGTCCGAATCATGTATTATCCAGGCGTTGAATCGAGCTTCATTATTTTAGCCGATGCGAAGAAAAGTTCGTACGGAGCTAAGATTGCGTGCAATGAAGCCACTCGAGTTTTGAAACTCGCAGAAGCTGGCTACCGGTACGCACAGTTTCCAGGCCCCGAAAAACATGCCGCCTTTAAATTGGCGATCGAAAATATGCTCGCGTGGTCTTGTGGTTCCATCGATGAACGCGAACGTCTGAGCGATATCCTGCCGAATCTGAAGTAACTCGGGGCTTAGGTCCTGAAATCTCACGAATTATCTATGACGATCGTCTAGAAAAATCTCATTTCGGGATATTTCAACGCTCGACCCCTCAAGCCTCATTCTGAGACACCGATCAGTCATATGAGAAAGAATACCCAAGGTCGACTACCTAAGAACAGTCGATCCCACTGATCAAGGATGATCAGCGGAACTTCAAGGAGGATGTATGGGTCTGCGAATCAACACAAACGTGGCCTCACTTAATGCCCAGAGAAATCTGACAGGTACTAAGTTTGGTCTCGATAAGAGCCTCGAGCGCTTGTCGTCTGGTCTCCGCATTAATCGTGCGGGCGACGACGCGGCCGGCCTCGCCATCAGTGAAAACTTGAGAGCGCAAGTGCGCGGTCTCAAGCAAGCATCGCGAAACGCTCAAGATGGAGTGTCGCTCATCCAAGTCGCAGAAGGCGGCCTGAATGAAATCAGCTCCATCATGATCCGACTGCGAGAACTTGCGGTCCAAGCCGCTTCTGACACGATCGGACCTGTTGAAAGACAGTTCCTGAACGTGGAATACGACCAGCTCGTATCGGAAGTTGACCGTATCGCTGACGGAACCGAATTCAACGGCACTCAGCTGTTGAGCGGAACCGGTTCGGTTCTCGACTTCCAAGTCGGAACTCGAAACGATCCAAATATTGACCGACTGACATTCGACGCATCGAAAGCGGACGCGAACAGCGCTGCACTCGGAGTTAACCTCACGAGTGTTGCTGATAAAGCATCAGCGCAGAACAGTTTAAGCGCGATCGATTCGGCTATTGTCAGTGTATCAGCGATGCGAGCAGATTTCGGAGCAATCCAGAATCGACTTCAATCAACGATCGGTAACATTTCGGTGTCTGTAGAAAACTTGTCGGCAGCTAACTCACGAATACGTGATGTAGATGTTGCAGAGGAAACGGCAGAACTAACTCGCAACAATATTTTGTTGCAGGCTGGTGTGTCGGTACTTGCACAAGCTAACCAAACATCGAATTCAGCGCTCTCGCTCTTGAACAAGACATTCCAAGGTTGATGAACTCTAACCTAACCGTAAATGAGGCCGTCTAATCCGCGGCCGAGATTTACAAGCTAGTTGAAAGTTCGCTTTCTTTCTAGCCGCATGACTGACTGAATCTGTTTCCTGCTATGTGGGGTACGCGCTTGCGGGCCCCACAATTAAAGGCGACAGCCGACTCTGATATCTGATATCACGATATCTGAATTTCGCACTCGCGAACTTTCGCGCCACTCACTTCTCTGCACTGATGTGCATCCAAAATAAAACCAGACTTTTTCTAGCCTCTCGCTAATTGCGCAAAATTCCGATCTTCAATATGGGAGCGTGCATGTCGCACGTTTGCCACAAACCAAAGGGCTGCAGAATGCGGCTCTCGGCCAAGGTTGGCTCTGATCAAGGAGGATCACGAATGACACAAGGAGGATAGAATGGGTTTGCGTATTTCCACGAACATCGCGTCTTTGAACGCACAGAAGAATTTGATAGGTACGCAGCGAGATATGAGCCGTAGTTTAGCCCGATTAAGTTCAGGTATGCGGATTAATCAAGCTTCAGACGATGCAGCAGGTCTCGCGATTAGCGAAAACTTGCGAGGTCAGATTCGTGGCCTGAGACAGGCTAACCGTAACGCGAACGATGGTATTTCCCTCGTTCAAGTTGCAGAAGGTGGTCTCAACGAAGTTTCGAACATGATCATTCGCTTGCGCGAATTATCGGTTCAGGCTTCTTCGGACACGATCGGCGACACGGAACGAAAGTTCCTTGATGTCGAGTATCAGCAGCTCAAGTCCGAGATTCAACGAGTCACTGAAGTGACTAAGTTTAACGGACGAGATTTGCTGAACGGAACTGGCGGCGTCATCGATATTCAGGTCGGTACCAACAATGATCCGTTCAAAGATCGTATTTCGTTCAATGCTTCCGCTGCTAACGCTAGCCTCGAGTCCCTAGGACTTTCGGCCGAGTCGCTCGCAGAGAAGACATTGGCTCAGCAGAGTATGGATGTACTTGATCGTGCCCTAGTTTCGGTAAACGCAATTCGCGCCAACTTCGGTGCAATGCAAAACCGACTACAATCGACAAGCGCAAACATCATGATTTCGGACGAGAATCTTTCGGCAGCAAATTCGCGTATCCGTGATGCAGACATCGCGGCAGAGAGCGCAGAACTCACTCGCAACAATATCTTGATGCAAGCTGGAGTTTCGGTTCTTGGACAGGCGAATAACGTGGCGAACATCGCTCTGAAGTTGTTGAGCTAATGAAGGGATTTGAAATGAACACGATGATGGCAGAATGGTCTTCGAGTTTGCTTCTGGTCTCTAGCTTCGCAGCCGTTTTGGTTGCAGGCCTCGTACTCTAAATCCTGTGCCGACTTGCTTGGCACAACCAATCGATCGCACCGCAAAGAAACTGGTGCTTTCGAATCTCACCCTAGGGGTCTCCATAAACGTGAGACCTCTTTTTTTTATCTCGCGTTTAAAAACATCTTCTCGCAACGGGAAGTAAACAGGAAAACCTTTGCCGTCGGTACGGCATCGAGGGCACCGACGCGCTCCGCCTGTGATGTACGTCGCGACTCTGCGATCTCTTGCCAATTCAATGCAGACTTAAATTCAGCGGAAGCCGCATCTCTAAAATCTTTCTGATCTTGAGGTGCAAGGATCACAAACTTTTTGTGAGCTATGATTCGAGAAAGAGTTTTTGCGCTCGCAAGGTATGAGTCACGAACTACAAAAGCGTCGGGTGCGCCGTTCGATCGCCGCGCTCGATCTTCGTTAAACATTTTTAGTGTGCCGTAAACTTCGCGAGCGAGAGATGAAACCAATCTCGCTAATGCGTTCGGGTGTTCGATGAGAAAGCCGTGATTGTTTTTCATTTTTCCGATTCGATCCCATAACAAACGAACAGCGTACTTTCGTGTTCGAGAATCAAATGTCGTATAAGAAAGTGCCGTAGCGGCCTCGACGTTACCGAGAACAGCGGTCATCTCGATGCGCGCTTTTTCGGATGTCGTCAGATCGACGACGAAGTCGGACCGATCCGGTCCTCCAACATCTATTTTGATATCGGCAGGAGGGACCGCGATGATTAGTCCAAGTGCGGCCGCTAAGAGCTGAGTTCCCGAGGCTCGATTCACCTCGTCGATCGTGACGACATATTCCAGGGTCTGATGACCCAAGTGGAGAAAGGTGACTTCTGCGGCCTTTGATGTCCAAGGCGTCGTCAACACAGCAACAATTACAAGTAGAGCGACACGTAGGACGACGATTTGTGGACTAAGCCAGTGGCGAATTTCCATGTCGCTTTGAAAGGCAAGTTCCGAGCCGACACTCGTCTACAAACAAGTCGCCTGGGCAGGATCGCTCATCTCTATGATGAGGTCGCCCTCGGTGCATCCTACAATTTCATATTCTCTTCCCGAAGGATAACAGCGCGGCGCACTTCCATCATAGGAAACGCAAGAGTCGCTCATGGAGGAGCACGGTTCACTTAGCGAACACCCTTCGATCTTTGAGATATCGATTTTCTCATAGATCTGTTTCGAGACCGAAATACCTTCGTTGGGCTCTACGCAGCCTCCGAAGATAATCAAAATGAGTGACACGATCATCAATGGC
>JAYSYF010000194.1:0-4644 GCA_043716655.1 Bdellovibrionales bacterium
TGGTCGGAGTCATCGTCGTCATCTTCGGCGGAAAAGAATTGATGACTGAAGTCGGCCACGAAAACGAATGGAAAAAAACGATTGGTGTCGTTGAAGCACACGCAGCAGGCGGAACTCGGAAAGGTCGAAGCCTGTACCGAGCACAGTTTTCGTTCAACGATGAAACCGGAAATACTCACCAGGCAACGGATTCCGAGGCGGACCGAAACCCACCAGCAGTCGGTAACGAAATCCGTGTCATCTACGATCCGGGTTTTCCTGAAAACGCCCGCATCGACAGCTTTGAATCTCGCTGGCTAAAATCGATCCTCATGTTTGTTTTTGGAATTGCCGCATTGTTTTTCGTCACCGGCGCCGTCAAACAAATTCTGAAAATCAAGTCTGCCGAACCGCTCGGTGCTCCGCTCTCGCAGGCCACTCGCGTCGAAGGCACGTATATCGAATCGAAGAAAAATTTCTTTCTCTCGCTGAGACACTCAAAAAGTTGGCGCATCATCGCGGAATATCGCGACCTCGCCGGTCGCGTGCATCGCTTTGAAAGCGAGCCCGTCTGGGAGTACGACCCCAGCGACTGGGCGAAAGCCGACGTCAAAGTTCCAATTCAAGTCGATCGCATGAACGCCTCACGCGGCTGGATCCGCGTCCAAGATTATTTCCAAGCGTGCAAGTCAATGTAGGAACAAAGAAGGTAGGAACAAAGAAGTGTCATACTTCTCCTGCGTCGGCGAACCTCGAAAACTTGCGCAAAGCGCCACCGGCGCCGGTGTCGCATCACGCCATCACGCGCGCCAGGAGCATCGTCTCCCGGTAGTGCCACTTATAGGTGATCAAACACCAACAATTTTAGCCACACCTTCAAGATGCGCCACTTATAAGTGGTCACACGACGCATCGACCATCATGCGACCACGAAATTGTCACATATAAGTGCCGATCGCTTCGCCGCCGGACGCGCGAAGCGCCAAAGCTTACTTCGCTTCGGCTCCGGCGAGTGTCAGGCCTTCGACTTTGATCCAAGGAGTCAGTGAGACACCGTCGTTCACGCGTTCACGCGAAACGGCAGAGACCGACTTCATCATTTCAAAAGCGTTACCTGCGAGCGACATTTCCGAAATCGGCTTTGTGATGCGGCCGTTTTCGATCAAGAACGAATTTTTCGCAACGCCCGAGAAGTCTCCGTTCGCAGCTGGGTTTCCACCCGAGAAGCGCGCGAGCAACAGACCCATTTCAGTTTTCGCGATCATTTCTTCGAGCGACGTCGAACCGGCGTCGATCACGCGACCCATAAACGAATTCTCGGCACGTGGAAGGCCCGTCTTGCGAGCACCGTAATCCGACAGGTTGTACGTTTTCAAAACGCCTTTTTCGACGAGAGTCGAAGGTTTCGCCAAGTATCCGTCGCGTGTCGTGTGTTCATGACGTGCGAATTCTTTCGACTGCGGTTCGGCACGAATCGTCAACAGAGGCGAAGCGACTTGCTCGCCAAGTTTGCCTTTAAGCTGGCTCGTATCGGCGATCAAACGACTGTCCTCGATATGCGAGAACCATGCGGCCATCATTTCAAACGCCACATCCGGAGTTAATATAACTGTGCCTTTGAATTTTCCAACGAACGGCTCGTGATCGATTTCTTTCACTGAACTTTCAATCACTCGTTCGAACGACCCCCACTCAAGCAGATCTTTATCAAGATCTTGTGCAATCGAACCCGAAAAGTTGAACGAGCTCATCTTTTCGCCGCGTTTCGACGAGAACATCGCCATCGCCGAATAGTATCCTTCGCTTTCGTCGATTTCGAGACCGAGTGAATTTGCACGGAGCATACGCGCACGTTCGAATTTCAACGTCGACTGCTCGAGTTTCAACTCTGGATACTTCTTCGTTACTTTTTCGACGAAAGTGTTCACGCGCTCGTACATTTTTTCGAGGGACGCCTCTTTCGGACCTTCGTCGACCGGCTTCAAACTTTGCTTCGGAGCAAACGCCCGCGCGTCGTCGACCGGAGCCGAGCGAGCAGCTTCTTTCAGTTTGCCGATGCCTTTCGCCACGCTCGCATCGTCCAATTGATTCAATGCAATCGTTGCGTAACGTCCGCCCGCGATTCCACGAAGAGTAAGACCGAGATTTTCGGTATTCCGCAAAAGCGAGATTTCTCCAGCGTCGATTTGCATCTCTGTCGCCATATCGGTCGAAGCGATAACTTCGGCTTGATCGAAGCCAGCAGCTTTAACTTTGGCGAGAACTTCATTCAAAAACTTGAAAGTAGGTCCTGCAGTTGAAGTTTCCACTATTCACCTCCCACTTGAACGCGACATTTAATTGCGGGGCCACCCATGCCGACTGGCATCGGTTGTTTTTTTCCGCAGTAGCCTGCGGACTCCCACGAGAAATCGTCCGAAATCATCGACACAGATTTCAGCATTTCGAACGCTACGCCCGAAATTGTCGTGTCACGCAAAGTGCGCGCGCGTTTTCCGTTTTTGATTTCGAATCCGTAACCAGCGGCGAACATAAATTCACCTGTAGTATCGGCCTGACCGTTACCCGGTTTCGCTAAGTAGTAACCGTTTTCGATCGTCGAGATCATTTCATCGAGCTTCGATTTACCTGGTAAGATAGCGGTATTGCGCATGCGAATCAGCGGTTCGTCCGAGAACAAGAACGCTCGCGCGTGACCCGTCGCCGGTTGTTCGAAATGTTCCGCAGTTTCGCGGTTATTCATGAACGTTTTCAAAATACCTTTATCGATGATGTTCGTGTCCGTCGCCGCAACGCCCTCATCATCGACATGCACCGGCTGTGGAGCAGGAACCCCATTGTACGTGTGAGCAAAATCCACCAACGAAACCAACGGACTGCCGACAACTTTTCCGATCGAGCTTCCAGCGACAGAACCGCCCAAAACCAAATCGCCTTCAACAGTGTGGCCGACGGCTTCATGCGCCAAAATACCAGCGAGATCGCTATCCAAGATCACATCGAAGGTTCCAGCTTTTGCCAAAACGCCTTCGGCTTTTAACGACACCGTCTCGTAGGTTTTGTCCAAGAACTTCGTGTACGTCGAAACGTCCAACGAGATGTTGTCTTGCATCTGTCCAAGACCGCCGATGATCTCGCGAGCCGACACCGGACCAAACGCAGAATCTTTCGTCATCGCGACGATGATGTGCGCGCGCGGCACCAACGAATAAAGAGTTGTGCCGTTCGACGTCAGCAACTGTTTCTCCATATCGAGTGCCGCAATCGTGATCGAACGCGATTTCAGCGATGGATATTTCGCGACGATCATCGCGTCCATAGCTTTTAAGAAATCAATCCACTCGCCCGACTCAACGACGGCTTTTTTGCTTGCGTAGCTTTTTTCAAAAGAAGCCATTGGCGTTTTCGCCAGCTCTGCCTGCTTCTTTTTCTTTCCACCCAAAAATCCGGCGTTTCGCGAAGCTTCTTTCAAAGCGCGCAATGCAGATTCTTTCGTCGGAGACGAGTGCGACGAAAATCCCCAGTAACCGCCAGCAAAAGAGCGGGCCGAGATTCCCCGCGAACTCTGCTGTGAGTTCGAGACCAATTGGCCGTTCAATAACGTCATTCGCACGTCGACGTTTTCCTGATAACGAATTTCAGAGTACATCGTGGCATTCACGATATCTGCTTTGAGAGCCGAGAGTTCGAGCATGGGACCTCCAGCCGAGACAAGATCACATCTTGTAAAGCCAAGTCAAAATCCCGGCTGTGAACAGTGAAGCGTATCAAATTGCGACACTTTCCAGGTTCCGTGGGATCAATTCACTAGTTCCAGGTAAACTGGACCACTCACGCACCAAGACGGCAACACTGGAAGATCGCAAGCATCGAGGAGCAAGCCATATGGTCATCACTGAGGTGAAAGTATTCCCCGTTAACGAGGATCGGTTGAAAGCGTACGTCTCGATTACCATCGACGACTGCTTTGTCGTACGCGATCTCAAAATCATCGAAGGAACGAGCGGACTCTTTGTCGCGATGCCTTCAAAAAAACGCAAAGACGGTCAATTCAAAGACATCGCGCACCCACTCAATCAGGAAACGCGCGAACACATCGAAAAAATGGTCTTCGCGGCTTATGAAAAAGAGATCACGTCGATGACGAGTTCTCTGGAAGCCGTCCGCCGTAAATACGACGGCGAAACTTAGGGGTATCCGTCACCGAGCGTGACTTGCTCTTTTTTTAAACATATTCAGCAGTTAGAACCCCGGCCCTGCTTAAACTTGGGTTCATTTTCGTGAGTGGTGAGGAGAAATCCTTGGTCGGACTCCTCACCACTCGAGTTTTTCTTGCCTGTTATGCGGGGGTTATCTAAAACTCTTCGTTCAACGCAAGTGGCTCAGCCACAAGTTTTGAGATTGAGGCGGTTCCCGTCCCGGTCGCGTTGGGGTGTAGTCAAGTTGGCAAGACAACAGATTTTGATTCTGTCATTCCCAGGTTCGAGTCCTGGCACCCCATCCAATTTTCCTTGGCGAAATTGGAACCCGAAAAAAGAAAAATAAAATCAGATACTTGTTTAATTCGGGTTCTACTCACTCGATGGTGGAACTTCGTTCAAATCCCAATACCTTCAAAGACTTAGCAATCGAAGTCTGTAGTTCCGAAAGCTCTTAAATCCGAAG
>JAYSYF010000195.1:0-4629 GCA_043716655.1 Bdellovibrionales bacterium
CGGAATTTTTTGACTGAGCGCTTTGGCCTCTTCGAACTCATTTGACGAAAGTTCGCCCAGACGTGTCATCGAATTCTTTTTCCAAACCGACGGAAAGAAGTTCGCGGCCAAGTCTTGCGAGAAAGGTTTGTCGTGACGAACGCGATCTCCCCACTTCCCTTCATTTACGTTGAAGGACTCGTGAGGATCTTCGCCGACGACCATCAAAATCCGCATGTTGCGAAGTTTACCTGCGAGCGCGGGCACGAGATTTTCCGTAAATCCGAAGCATTCCTTGTCGTCCGGCGTTTTTCCTCTCAGCGACTTGAAATCTTCGAGGCTAATCTCAGGCACTTTTTTTCCGTGTGCCGTAATTTCGACGAGTTTCCGTGAGCAAATTTCGCCGCTTTCTAACAGCGCTCGCTGTGCGCCGATGTCGGCCTTTATCAATTTCGTCGTCTCTCGCGTGATATCAGCCAACGCAAACTGAATTTCTTTTGGCACCTGCTCTTCCAAAAAGTGCAGATTGTTTTTAGGACAAGCGAAAGCCTGAGCCTGATTCCAGTTTTCCCATTTCTCGGTTCGGGCAATGAACTCGCCCATCGGATCGAACGGGCCAGGAAACAGTTTTTTCTCGAACTGATGCTCAAGTTCGACAATCGTAATCTTCGACTTCAATTTTGAACGGGACTGAACTGGTGATTTTGGATCTGCACTTGGTTCGCGACACTCGGCAAACCCATCGACCAACTTTCTCTCGACAAGCGTCTCGTTTTCACTCCACACCAAGCACGGCGCGATGAAGGCGCAAAATAAAATAAGTAGCTCAAGAGAGCGAAACTTCATACAGCTTTATCGGCATTTTAGTTTCATCGCTCGAGACAGGCTCGCGAAGCCAGGAAGAACGGCCCCTATGACTCGAAATGACACGAATCTGCCAAAAGAAGAAAGTTGGCACATTCTGCGAGTTTTGTTGGCGCCTGTCTAAAATCCCGACACGACAAGTTTTGCTACTACGTGTGCTGCAGTTCTGCGGCGATTTTTCTCATTTTGGGGCGGACATCGATTTTGCATAAACGAATGGGGTAAGTAGTTAAAAGATCAATTGAAGGGGAGTAATTATGAACCGAATCAAAACAACACTTTTTTTAAATTTGGCTGCCGCTACTATGCTATTAGGTTGTTCACCCAACCGCTTCAGTCCTGCTGCGGACCCAACTTTAAAGATGGGTAAACAAGACGCATCGAATACTTCAATCCCATCAGCGAAGAGCCTCCTAGAAGGAAGCTGGGGCGGCATGGGGATTTATTTATCTGCCGACCGGAATGGTGCAGACTTGGATTTTGACTGTGCGCTTGGGGAGATTGCGGGGCCTGTCGAGATTGATTCAAATGGAAATTTTAACGTCGCTGGTACTTATTTTCCTAGTCATGGCGGTCCAACTCTGCCGGTGGATGATGTAACAATATCGCCTACCGGAGTACCCGTTCACTACGTCGGAATCGTGAATGGTTCACGTCTAACTCTCAGAATTGTCTTTGACCAATATACGAACAGCGCAGCAAAAAATGATCTGGTACCAGACAACTTTAATCTAGTGCTTAATAACGCTCCCAGAATGCATCGTTGTGCTGCAATGGATTGGGAAGCGCCAACCCCATAAACTAGTATTTAATTTATGCCGTGAAGCAGTTTCTTGACGTCGAAGCAAACTGGATCAGCTTGTCGAGGTTGCCAAACGAATGGCATGAAGAATAGCAGCTGATTTTCGATCTTAAAAGTTAGAAGCACCGTGCGAATGAAGATTTCTGGATCGATCGACGGCGGGCTTTGGCTTTGAGAATAAAGAAGAGCTGTCAGGCTCGCGATCGACTGAAGCCAAATTTCTAGGCTTCGGCTCGGGACCCGTCGTTCGAAGCCGCGAACGTGTCGGCCGAACGTTAACGTGGCGATATGAATTAAGCGGCATCGTTTGGCTATTTGATCCGTACTCGATCGCGGAATATGATATTTTGAGGTCGACGATTTTGAGTGTTGAAGACCTAAAAACGTGGTGACAATTTGGCGGAAGTTCAACCTTTGGTCTGCTCGTGCAGACATGAAAAATGTTGCCGTGGACAAGCGGGCTGATACGGATTCACTGCGGGTGCAGAGAATGCTATTTCGACGCTGTGGATTCTGGCTGTGAACGATGGTACTACGGTCACTTATCGTTCCACTTCAAAGGAGAAATTTCGGTGAAAGCATTTTCGGCTCGGGCTCTTGCCCTCATTGTTTCTACGGCTGCATCGGGTTTTGTCGCGTCGACGTCGCTTGCATGTATGCCCCCACCACCCGGAACGCCCGCCTATGTGATGCAGCAGCAATGGATTGAAAAGGTTCTTGGCGACAAAGCCGTTGAAACTGAAATTGCGGCCGGCGGAGCTCACACGCGAATTGAATCCGTGAGTTTCACCGCCGGAGTCGAAATTTTGCTGAGTACGGGTTGCAAGTTTTCGGTTGAAACGGATTCGACTGGAGCGCGTCCGGGGACTTGCCCAGAGCTTCTGCCATTAAAAATTACGAATCGAGTTTGCCCAAAGTAGTAAGTCGAAAGCCTAGCGTTGCGGAACAGGGCGGTTGCTTGAGGGGCCGCCCGGATTCGAACTGGTCGGGCGTGGTCCGCCGCTGCAGGCGCCTTGCGGTCCATCGGACCGAGGTCCGCCATCACGTTGTTCCGGCGAAGCCGGGCCGTTGTAGGCGAGGTGATAAGGCTGTGCTATATCAAACGGGATTTTTTGCCGATCAATTTTTCGATGTCGCGAAGAGAAGCTCTTTCTTCTTCGTCACAAAAAAGAGATCGCCACACGCGGTCACTTCTGAATCGACTCACAACAAGCTTGATCCGAATTTCATCTCGGAAATCGCAGAACGTAATGGCTTTCGTAATTGTGGATGCGCCCAGCATGTTCATGACAGACGTAGAATCTTGTAGTCCAAGGTTTTTCGATCGAGAATAATGTTCGAGCGATGATCAACCGGCAAAATCACTCGGCTTTAGTCTTTCATCCAAGAATCAACTTTTGCGCGTTCTTCTTTGGTCAGCGCGCGCAGTGTTTCGTCGAGTGTCGTCCTATTGTTTTTTGCGATCTCGGTGAAGAACATAAAAGCGGTCGCGACTCGCGCGGCTTCGCGTCGGTACTTCGAGTCGTCGCGGGCGAGCGGCTGCTCAATAAGCGTATTCACATAGAGTTCCAGTTGCGACTCTGTCGCGTCCGAAGCTTTTTTCAGCGTCCGTTGAAATTCGGCAAGCTCAAAGCTGTTCGCCGAGTCCGACATAGATTCATTTTCTGTTCGAAGCTGCAAGAGCGAACGAACAAGTTCGCGAATCTCGTGATCGGTAATCACGGACTTCTCGGAACTTTTTCTAGCATTTGCCGCCGACATCAGGTTTTTCTTATTGGCTTCGGTGGACATCAACATCTGCATCTGTTCGAGCGAAAAGAATTGGTAGCTCGACTTGTTGCTGGTCGCAACGCCGGATTCGTTGCTTGTCAGCTTTTGCAGATCGCTGTTCCCAACTTCAAACATCACGGCGTGGATGCTGATCTCAGTCTTTTCGTTAATCTTCGCCTTCGCAGTTTGTAGCGCTTTGAAATCTAATGTATCGTCACCATCAGAAAAAATCAAAATGTGAGCCTTTGCGAGATCACTACCTGCGAGCTGCGCTTCGGAAATCATTCCCAAAGCTTTTAGCATGACTAACATAATATTGGTTCCGCTGTTCCCTTGTGGCGGCGACTTGACGAGGTTAGCAAAAAAATCAGCGATTTGCTGACGAGTCGACATTCGTGTTTCTTGCGCTGGCGTGTCACCGAAGGGAAGACCGATGAAGGCGACGCGGTTTCCTTGGGCGACTTTCAGTTGGGCTGTGTCGACGGTTGCTGCCATAAACATCGCCTGCATGATGTAACGATCACTAATGCCCATCGAGGCTGACATATCGTAAAGCATAATGTAGAGTTCGTTTTCTTTCGGACTTTTTTGTCCGCGAACATCAATCGCTTCGCGATAGGTTTTTTCAACCAGGTCGCCGTTTGCGAGTCGCTGAACATCAAACTTCATTGGTCCGTCGCGATGCACGTTTCGATAAAACGCAATATCATCTGCTGATTCAAAGGCGGGGTCGATATCATCGATGGGAAGTTTGCTTCCGTCGTGTTCGTGCCGGATGGCGGGGATGGGGCGCATGTAAGAGCGAAACTGGGTCGCCCGTTTCAACTGCGACAGCATCGTCAGATTTTCTAGCCCGCTGGTTCGAACCGCGTCGGCCACGCGCTTGTAATCGATTCCGTCGCCATCTCGGTAATTCTTTTTGATGTATTCGCGCGCGAAAGGGCCAGGCATCTGGCGAAGAAGCTGTTCGGTAATTTCCTGATCGGACGGCTCAGTGACGTCCTCGCGGACGACTTTGATCGCGCGTCTCGTTCTTTCGAGCGTCAGTTCTTCAGCGCGGCCGAGCTGTGTCTCTTCTCCGAGTGCCGTTAGCACTCGTTCGAGGAAATGAAGTTTTGCGAGTGTCGCTCCGTCGTTGTTTTTTAGACCGATTTGAACGTCGGCCGAAAGTTGACTGAGGTCTTTGATGTGGATCGACAAAGCTTCGAGTTCGC
>JAYSYF010000196.1:0-13844 GCA_043716655.1 Bdellovibrionales bacterium
AAAACCGTAATCAAATTGCAAAGTGCAATGGTGGGCGGAACAGAAATTCCGCAGCTCGCAATCGAGATCACTCAAGCGAATGCTTGGGATGAAGTAGGCAAAGACACCTTCACAACGACGTTTGTGCTTAATTGGAATAAAACTCTGGCTCACGCGATTCCGTTCTTCGTGAACATTGAGAATGAGGAACTCGGGAAACTTGTAAAGATTTGCAAGAAAGCGCTCGAAAACATCGAATTTGAAAATGGAGCAGGTTACCTCAACTACAACGACGTCTGCCCTTACCCACAATCGGTTCAGTTGCGCGATCCGTTTAAGACGTCGCTGAAAGCCTACATGAAATACCTCACGACCGGCGGCAGAACTAAGCCCGTGGTTGAGGAAGTCACCGCTGCAGAACTAAAAACAAAAGTCATAGATGAGGCGCGTGCGCTCGCTCGCAAGTACAAGCCACGAAAAGCCGGCAGCCCGTCACGCAGTGAAGTCCTCGATCAAATCGACATAGTTGAAGCGTTCGCTTCTCATGGCGACATCATCTACACGTACCGCTACATCCTTGACGCCGTGATCGTCGTCGTCGATTCAAAGACGAAACGCGTTTCGAATTTCAACATCAAGGTCACGGACAAGTACGAAAATTAATCTGAACGTGCCATACTCACCACGCTTGACTCAACTACCGGGGCGTTCCTCCTCAACCGCTCTTTCCGGAGCGGTTGAGTTGAAGCTGAGAGCTGGTTTTTAGTTTGCTTTTATTTCTCGCGAGCGCGGACGGAATTGAAAACTAATACCCGCATTCACAGTCAAACAGCAGTCGGGAAGCTCGATGAGCGAAAGCGAATCGTGGAACCGAGGGATACTTAGCAGGCTAACACTGGCGCAATCCTGCAAGTTCTTAGACGAAAGTCATCCGGCGCCTTGCGGGAGTAGCGACCCGCCTGTTCGACTATTCTTTCTGCGGCCACGTTGAATCGTCCGCGGCTCCACACACTCTCGACAACAAACAAACACTGTCCACGCCATAGCCGACCGCCGCTATGAGAACAGTCGTCAACGCCACCCTCGCCGCGATCACACAATGGACAAACGATTGCACTACCTAGGCATAAGGGAACGGAGACCCATATGAAAGCAAGACGCGATACGAGCATCAGCATTGTCAAACTTCTGTTCATTCTTCTCTCGCTGGCTGCGATTTCGCTAGCGTACAGCCGCGCGAACGCCGGCGATTCAAACGAAGTCGCCAAATTTTTTAAGGACAGCGAACGGCAGCTCGAAGCGAAAACTCAGTGCTATGCACTGAAACTCGCATTGATCGACTTGATCACAAAAGGACCGAACGAACTGAAGTTGAAGCGCTATGCAGATTACGAAGGCAAAGCGGGTCAATGGACGATCACCGAGCTACTGCAAAAACACTACGTCACGACAGCGCATCTCAACAAAACGGCCTTCTACGAAGACTATCGAAAAAAGGCTGCAAAGACTGTCATCACCAAACAGATTCAAGCGTTGGGCGGTTGTGCCTCATACGCAGGGCCAGGCGCAAAAGATCCGTCGGAAATCGATTTCGAAAGACTCGCGGAACATCCGAAAGACCTCGGTCTCTCAAAACCAGTCAACAGCGGCCGCTAAAATGTTCAGACGACCGTATTTCGGCGTGGACCTCAGTCAAGTCACTGTAAATGTATCAAAATGAAATGTGATAATAGATCGCGAAAATATTCCGGAATTATTATTAACGTCCAGAATTTGAGAATCGCGTTTTTCATGCTCTTGACTTTTTTTTCGAAAATCCGAAAATATTTTTAGAAACAATGGGAGGTATATCGTGAGAAATCCTTCAGGAGTTCCGCCGAATCTCGTTCGGTAAAACAACCCACAAACTAAATTTCGTCTTGCCATAAATCATGTGCCTAGAAAAGGAGGGGCAGCAGCACGGATTTATTTAAAAGTGATTTCACGACGACGAAGCCATTCGCCAACAATTCTTCGTTCAATCGCGTCCAATCAAGGGAATCGATTCGGTCACTCAAACTTTTCACGACAACCGTTCTCGCTCGAAATCGAGCAAACGCTTTTTAAGCTTCAGTCCACCGGCATAACCGCCAAGCCCTCCGCCCGTCGCGATCACGCGGTGACACGGAACGATAATGCTCAGCGGATTTTTCGCATTTGCAGAACCAACGGCCCGAAATGCTCGGGTGCCAAGCTTTTCGGCCAGTTGTTTATAGGAAAGCGTTTTTCCATAGGGAATTTTGCTTAGTTCTTTCCAGACGAGAGTCTGAAACGCAGTTCCACTTTGGACATCGAGAGCAACCTCGAACTTCGTTCGTTTCCCAGTGAGGTACTCCGAAATTTCACGGACCGCCTGTACCATGTTTTTCATTTCTTGCGAAGTGCCGCGCAAGTTTTCGGTCATCGTGGCTTGCTGGCATTTCCAAAAAATTCCGCAAAGACCCTTCTCACTTGTCACAAAAAACAAAGGTCCAATTTGCGAATTCATTTCGTACTGCATAAGTGCCATAACTAAACTCCTCCTGCGTAATTTCGCCAAATAAGTGCTGCCACATAGCCGCGCCACGGCCGCATGGTGTCGATCGTTCCTTGACCGTGTTCTTTAACCGCTCGAGCCAAAACAAGATCTGTGCTCGGAAACGAATCCGTATCGCGAAGTGCCTTGAGCGCGATGTATTGAGCCGTCCACGGGCCAATACCTTTTATCGCAAGTACGCTCTTCAAAAACTCGTCGACGTCTTGAGTCGACTCGAGCGAGATGCACTTCTCCACAATAGCGCGAGAAAAATCCTTCAACGTCGCCTTGCGAACGCCAGTCGTTTTCAATTTTGTTAAGTCGGCTTCGGCGATTTGCTTAGGGGTCGGAAACAATTTGATCGGCTTGCCATCGGTGTTCAACCCAGAATTCTTGCCGAGCATTTCGATGAGATCGCCGACAAGCGATCTCCCTCGCGCGACACTGACGAGCTGACCGAGGATCGCCGATATTGCGATTTCGAACGAATCCCACCCAGAAGGAAGCCGAATACCAGGATACGCACTTAAAAGTTTCTTCGTTCCAGCGGCTGAATCAAGCGCGTTCGCCACGACGACGGGATCCGAATCGAGATCGAATAGATTTCTAACACGAGTGACGATTCATCCGCGTCGTTTGCAATCGAAATCACGCCCGTCTTGCCAGAAAACGAAACGACCCTATGCATTTTTTCGTCTGCAAACCATTCAAGGTTTCCAGTTCGATGATTCGTATACGATTTCATGAGGCCATCGAAATCAAACGGCGGTCGATATGGAAGACGGATACGAAGCCGCCCGTCGTCTGAAACGCGACTTCGGCGAATCTCGCTCGGAGATTTTTTGAATCTCTCCTTGAACGCGTCATTGAATCTGCGAACGGAAGTAAATCCGGCCGCAAATGCAATTTCGGTAATCGGCAGCGCGGTCTCAGAAATCAACTTTCTGCAAAGATTGAGACGTATTTCAAACGACAACTGCTTGGGAGTCTTTCCGATCTCTTCAACGAAAAGCCTTCGCAGATGCCGCGCGCTCACGCCAAAGCGGGATGCAAACTTATCTTCATCGAACGCGATCGTTTCGTTTGAGTTCAATACCTTTACCGCCCGTCGCACGACGGCCGACTTCCCGATCCACGCGGGCGAGTGCGGAGCACTTTCCGGCCGACAGCGAAGGCAAGGGCGATAACCTGCAGCTTCTGCCTCGTGCATATTCCGGAAGAATTCGACATTTTCTCGTTTGGGTTTTGCAGTGCCTTCATTGCCTGATAATAGATGTCATCCCGTTTCATGCGATCAATGTAAGCGATCAGAACGGGATTGTCTGGCTGTTTTCGGACATTGTCTTTTTTAGGAGCGACGCTTCGCTTTTTCCTGCGCGTCTGGCTGCGACGGGAGCCATTTGTCGAGCATCAGCGAAAGCTCTTTAACGTTGATAGGCTTTGTTAAATAGTCATTCATCCCCGCAGCGATGCACTGATCGTAGTCGCCCTTCAACGCATTTGCCGTCAATGCGATAATCGGGATGTTGGCGATCGCAGTGTCGATAGACTGCCGTATTTTTCCTGTGGCTTCATATCCGTCCATCTCGGGCATCTGACAGTCCATCAGAATCAAATCGAAACTTTTTCCCATCAAAAAGTTGATCGCTTCGATACCATTCTCAGCCACATCAAACGTGACACCCATTCGCTTCAAGTTGGCGGTGATGACGAGTTGGTTGATCTTGTTGTCCTCAACGACGAGCACGTGACCATGCAATATCGTCGGAGCTGAACCGCTCGGTGCAGCTTTGACAACTTTACGACCGTGCGCCAATTCAAGTCGGAACCAGAAGGTCGATCCAACACCAAGTTTACTTTCGACTCCGATGTCGCCATCCATCAGACTCACGAGCTCCTTGCTAATGGATAAGCCTAGGCCGGTTCCGCCAAATCGTCTCGTCATCGTAGCGTCGGCCTGCGAGAATGCCTGGAACATTCGCCCGATGGCTGCATCGGAGATTCCAATGCCGGTATCGATTATCTCAAACTTCAATTCCGAACGACTCGCGCCTTCAACTTCTGCGACTTTCAACGTGACGCTACCCGATTGCGTAAACTTAATTGAGTTTCCGATTAGATTCGTCAAGACCTGTCGAATTCTACCAGGATCGCCTTTGAAGTATTCCGACTTCAAATCTAAACGAGTTGTGAGCTCAAGGCCCTTTCCCTTCGCAACGAAAGACAACGTCTTTGTGACGTGAAGGATAAGCTCCTCAAGGTCGAAGTCGACTATTTCAATATCGAGCTTGCCCGCCTCTACTTTAGAAGAATCCAAAATGTCGTTGATAATGTTCAGCAGGGATTCCGAGGATCGAGAGATGAGGTTGGAGTATTCAAGCTGAACCTCATCTAAATTGGTTTCCTTAAGAAGATTCGTTACACCGACAATACCATTGAGCGGAGTTCGAATCTCGTGACTCATGTTTGCGAGAAATTGAGACTTCGTCTTCGTGGCATCGACCGCAGCCTTTTCTCCTGCGACAGCCTTTAGCTTCGCAAGCTTCAAGTCGGACTGAGTTTCCTCTAACAATCTCTGCGCTTTCTTGAGCTCGTGAATGTCGATGTGAACACCTGTCATACGCGTCGGCTTGCCGTTAACGTCACGTTCGCTGATTTTTCCACGAGTTAAAACCCAACGCCATTCGCCGTTCGTTGTACGATACCTAGTTTCAACCTCGTGCGACGGAGATTGCCCCTTGTAAACTCGTTCGATCGACTCGCGGATTGCCTCGGCGTCATCGTTATGCACAAAGTCGCTTAGATCCTTGATCGATCTTGCACGAAACGTTTGTGGCCAACCGTGCGTCTCGGCAATTTTTCCGCTGACGTACATCTCGGCTTGTTCAATGTGCCAATCCCAGATTCCGTCGTTCGAACCGTCCAATGCGTACAGCAGGCGGCGTTCGCCTTGCTTAAATTTTTCCCGCGAGGTCGAAAGTTCTCGCGTCAGTTCACCCGCGATCTCGTGCGATCGATGTCCGATCGACTGGATCGTTAGAACTAAGATCGCAAGCATGAGCGCAACGAGTGCTCCACTGAATCCAACCCAAGCAAGGACAGTGGTACGCGATGAAACAAACTTTGCTGACGTCGCCCATTTGACGAAAAATGTCTTTTGACCCATTTGAATCGTTTGCTGGAAATCAGGGTTTTTATTCGCAGATTGTGCAGAAAAATTGCTGAAGACTAAGTGTGCTGCATCAGCCGTTTCGCCTTCGAAAACTTGCATCTCGAGTTCGTCGCTCGTTTGAGCGAATATCTCGCGGAAAAAATTCCTGTAGATGACCGGAGCAAAGACCCATCCGATGTGAGCCGCTCGGCGTCTCTCGGTTGTGTCGATCAGCGAATTCGGTTTATAGACCGGCATGTAGACGATGAAACTAGGTGTTTTCGTCTCGTCCTGTGCCAAAATAATTTTCGATGTCATTGCCGGCAGTCCAGTATCTCTCGAAAGTTCAGCTGCGATTCTTCGATTCGGCTCGGATGAAATGTCTAATCCGACGGAGGCGCCGTTTCGATCAACTGGCTCAACGAACTTTACGATGTACCTGGTATCAAGCTTTGATTCTGCGAATCCCGGAACAGATCGCACTCGAAACCCTACTTGCCCTTGCGCTCTCATCTCACCTTCGAATGATGAAATCTCTTTTCCTTTCAAAGGCCAAACAACACCGAGTCCATTCACTCCAACGTGGTGCTTGACCACATTCACAGTTTGGTTAAATTCTTGCCATTCGTCGAACTCAACTGATTTTGAAGCCGAGAAAAAACCGACGCCACCTCGAAGCACTCCTTCAATCGAACCTATTAAACCCAAGATTTTTTCTCTCGAGTCGTCTATTAAGTTTCGAACGTGAGTCTCTGTGATGTCTTTCTCTGATGCATCGAAGGAGATAAATATTGCTCCAGCCAAAATCCAACTTCCGATCAAAACGACTGTCACAATTTTTGTGACTCTCGCTCGACCGATGCCCGCAAGTGTTAAGCCTGTGAGCGCATATGCCGCCAAAAAAAGTTGAAGGTGAACCAGTCTATCGTTCAATGTTCCAACGGTAAAGGGTCCCAGTCCGTTGACTGTTGCTGCGACGCTAACCGCGCAGACAACTGCCGACGTCAACAGAACGTAGAAGCTTCCGACTCCCGCGAGCGCGCAAAGCAATACTGGCAAAAGTAGGAAAAGAAATGCTCCGCCGCCGGTACTAAAGAAAACGATGTAACACACCGTCGCCGCAATACCCAACACGCCGACAGAGTTTGTCGATTCCTTCCAACCAAAATCGAATTTCTTCAGCTGCGTAAGGATTGGAGTTACAACGAGACCGCCAAGTGCATCGCCGATCCACCAAGTCATCCACACTGAAAATAAATGGTTTTCTGTAATCGCACCGGTTCCATAGAGCGTGACTGCCCCGATAGATGCACTACATAAACTACCAAGGGCCGCAGCAGAAGCATAAGCGATGGTTCCGACTTGATGGCCAAGCTGCGTTTGCCGTGCAAGCACGACTCTTAGAACAACCGCTCCAACAAAAGCTTCGCAGGTATTTCCGAGCGAAATTAAAACGGCCGGTAATAACAATCCACTCTGTAACCAGTTTGCAGCAAACGCGCCGATGAATACGGCAGGCAATGTTCGACGACCGAACAAGTGAACGATCGCAAACGCAAATCCGGTTGCTGGCCATACTGGAGAAACGCTGTGATTTATCGTCGCGAGCGTGAGTCCCAGTTTCGCGAGCAAATAATAGACGGCCGCAAACACCAAATTCAGTGCCGCAGTTTTGACCCACTTTGGATATGTGCTGATATCGAAACGATTGATCATCTGAGTGGAAAATTCCTTCGATAACTCTTCGGATTGTCGCGGATTTTACGTTAACTAGACGAAGGTCGAATCGGTGATTGTGACGAAACCGTATCTCAACTTCCTGGACCCCTCACCGAAATGGTTATCGTCTTGCTCATCTAACGATGATCACCACGCGTCCAAGATAACGCGGACCACGGCTCTCGAACTCGTGGGGAAAAACGCCCGACGCCGATCTCATCGGCGTTTAAACACCTGTAGCTCAGCGGACCTCGACTTGCAGCATCGCAATTGAAGTCGAGTTTACACGACGCAGAGAGAGCAACCACAGGAGAAAATTTAAATGGCAACCACCACAACCACCACGTCACAAACAAGCCCTTACGGAACAACACGAGTCGTCAGTCGAAATGGCAATCGCACTGCATACTGGGCGATTACAATCGCTGTGCTAGTAGTTGCAGCGCTGATTTACATGTTCACGCGCGACAACGTAGCTCGGACTGTTCCCGCGACCGCACCAGTACAACAAGCGCAAGGAGTTGCCGTTCGTTCGACATCACCAGACGTGCGTATCGTCACGCCGGATGTTCGCGTTACAACGCCAAATGTTGAAGTGACTCCGCCAGCGGTAGAACCGGTCAACAAGTAGATTTCTATTATCGAACGATGAGGCGGCCCTTCATAGTGGGATGCAAGGTGCAGAGATAGGGAAATGACCCCTTCTTCTTAACCACCTTGATCCACGATCCGGCCGCCTTAATTTCTTTAGAATCAAAAACTTTTTCTGCCGTAACTGTGTGAGGAAAAAAGTCTTTGTTGAACCAAATTATTTTATCGCCCTGAGACACAGTCAGAGACTCGGGGACGAATTTCATCCCCTCAATAACGACAGTGTGTGTTGCGGCATCTGCTTTTTGAAAAGTAGAGAGCCCGAACAACACTAGGCAAATTTGAATCGCAAAAAACTTTTTTCCCATCGTGTCTCCTACATCGTTACTTTGTAAGCGATGCCTGAACACCTTTCGCGTGTTCTAAATGCGCGACAAAGGCCGGACGAACTTTTACCATCAGATCCTTCAACTCCGCGTTTTGTGCACTCGGAATCAACGTCCTGTCGAGCGCATTCAGTACAGCTTCATGGTAGGCGACTTCGTTATCGACATAAGCTTTGTCGAATTGAGCACCTTTAAGACCGTTGAGTTTGGTCGTGTTGGTTTTTGCTCCGGCCAATAAACTTTTGCTAACGTCATTGTCCTTCGGAGTAACGCCAAGTTTTTTTGCTAATTCCGATGCTTGCTTATTCACGGCCGAATGATCCGTCACCATGAGCTTCGCAAAGTCTCGGATCGCCTTCGATTTGCTTTTCGACTGCGCTAATTTGCCTGCGTCGATATCGATCGCGTTGGCCGTAACGACAATGTGTGCAATTTCGGCGTCGCTCGGTCCCTTTGCTTCTGCGTTCTGCGCTGAAGAAACGTTCGAGATTCCGAAACCGAATGCAATCGAAGCGACGACCGCTAGGTATCTTGCCGATGTTGTTTTCATAATGAACTCCTCATGTTGGTTGTTGGACTTATTTATTTAGTTTCGCCTGAACGAGCGGATACAACGCGAAGGATGCGCCGAACACGATGTGTACGGACTGTGTGTTTAAGGTTTGATTGCGGTTTCCACTTTTTCCCTTTGGCGCAAGTTTATGTGCTCGTTTCTTCACATACATTGCGCCTGGAAAAAAAAATGGTAAATCCTGTTTAAACTGTTTAAACTAGGCCCCAGAGGTGATTAATGCGGAGCCTGCACGAAAATCAGCAGAAGATTCTCGATTTCCTTATGGACCATCCGGACGGTGCGATTCTCGAAGAATTGTCTTCGCATCTTGGCATCACGAAGACGGCGGCAAAAGAGCATCTGATAAAAGTCGAAGACCTTGGCTACATATCTTTCAACGATTCAAAGGGTGCTGTCGGTAGGCCGCGACGTCGTTACCTGCTTTCACCCGAGAGTCACGAAGCGTTTCCGAAACAATACTCATGGCTTGCTAGTGTGCTGCTCGAGTTGCTGGCGCAAAACCTGGGTAAGGACGGAGTCACCGATCTGATGAGTGAACTTGCCGACAAGGTCGCGAAATCAATGGAGCCAAGATTCAAAAATACAAAATCATCAGCGGAATTGTTGGGGGTGATTGCAAGTACACTCAATGAGCTCGGTTATCGCTCGCAGCTCAAACAAAGCGATGTTCGCAAAGGAGCGATATTAGAGGCAACGAATTGCGTATATCACTCGGTCGCTAAGGCACATCCGGAACTATGTCGATTCGACGTTCGTTTCATTGAAAGAGCTTCGGGAATGGATGTGAAGCTTGAAAGCTGCATCGCCCGCGGTGGCACCGTCTGTCGATTCTGCCTACGCAAAAAGAAGACTAGCGCTTAACCTGAACTAAAATCTCATCGGGTATTTTCAATAGCGGCTTCGTCAACCGCTCGAGCGTTTCATCCGAAATCGATTTTAATTTTCTTTCGCGCATAACTTTTCTGTCTCGCAGACGAGTCTCTTTGTAGCTGCCGGCGATTTTCGAAAGAACTCCGGCGATGTCGTAAAATCGCTGAGCCTTCACGACTGTTCTGCTATTCTCGTCACCCATTGATTCGTTGGTCGATTCAAAACTGCAGTCGATGTCTTGTAGTGCTCCCTCACGAGAATAACGAGCCTTACAAGTTTCTGTCCCCTCACCCGGATGGCGAGAAAAACTCAATATGTAGCCAGAGTTTTTCGTTCCAGTTAATACGGCGCTATTGCAGTCAAAGGCGTTTGCCAAAACGCCGCTCGCTTTTGCGAGTTCAGTGATCAATCCGGTCGGAGATTCGTCTTCCGCAGAACTCACAACACAGAAAAACCCAACGAAGAATAGTGGAAGTAGCTTTCTCACCATGGCACCTCTTAATACGCGTGATCGACAAGACGCTTGAAGTAGTCTGGCACATCCGCCTGGACGCGGACACGCTTACCGCTGAACGGATGCGTAAATTCGATTGAAAATGAATGGAGCATCAAATTTGCTTTCGCAGAATTTTCTTTCCCGTATTTCACATCGCCCACCACTGGATGGCCGGCCTCTGCCATATGAACGCGAATTTGATTTTTCTTGCCCGTCAGTAAATTAATTTTCAGAAGACTCACGTGCGGAGTCTCTTTCACAACGGTGTACTCAGTCTGAGCAAGCTTTCCTTTTTCGGGATCCGCTGTCGAAGCCACGACGTAATCTTCGTCTTCCAGAAGGAAGCTGGTGATGATGTCTTGTTTCTTTGGCATGTGCCCGCGAACGATCGTGTAATACGTTTTCTGCGTCGTTTTCCAGTTGTTCTTAAGATACTGCTGCGCCTCTTCGCTCTTCGCAAAGATCAGAACGCCGGATGTCGCTTGGTCAAGTCGATGAACCACGTAAACGGATTTACGCGACTGCGCACTGCCCTTCCGCACGTACGAATTGAGTATCTCTTCAATGGTATTTTCTTTTTCCCACTTGGCTGCAACGGTAAGAAAACCAGCGGACTTATTCCCGATAATCAAATCACGGTCCTCGAACAAAACGTCGAAGCCACGCGGTCGGAATTTTTTTGGGATATTGGGAACGGTCATGGGCTCAACATAAACCTATGGAGCGATTTTGGCAAAGTCCGTGGGACAACCCTTCAAGGCTTCCGCGACTGGATCCCGTATCGGCGCCATGCCTTTAGGTCGTCCAGTACCACCGAGTGCAAATCCACGTTCATCGATCCGAGCCTGAACGTCATATTTGATGCCCATTTTTTTGAAGATCTTTTCAATTCCTTCTCGTTCTTCTTCCAGCTCGCGGTAGAGACCCGAGAAATTGCGATTATCCTCCTGATACGCTTGAACTTTAGGAAGATCTCTCATTGCAAGGTTGTTCTCGCGATAGAACAATTCGGCATATAAGAAAGACGCGAGCGAAAACGCCTTACGATTCGAAGTTACAATGCTATCGAGCTGAGCGCCGTAGGCCTTGTTGATTAACTTCGGAGGAACGCCTTTATCTAACCAAGCTTTGATAGTCGCTTGAATTTTCCCATCGAGCTCAGCAAGTGCTGGATGCTGTGGAGTCTCGAAAACCAAAACCTCTTGATAGTCGCGAACGAGCTTTTGAAATTCGGTGATCTCGGTTTCGGTGAGGCCACGCTTTATCAAATTTTCCGAATGTCGTTCGAGTTCATTCTCTGCAAACTTAATCGCCATGCCGTAGGTGTTTTGTCGTTCGCCAAAACTGGTGTACTGATGGAACAAAAGTTCGAACCCTGTATTTCGCGATCGAACACTGTCGGCTGTCTCCCAACCTTTCCATCGCAAGTCCGCTTTGGTGAACTCGGTGTAGAACGCCTCGTGCGCTGCTGTGAATTCTTTGACGGAAATTGCCGGATGAGAGAATCGGACTGCCTCGCCAACCAGATCTTTGCCGGTCTCGGATTGGCGAACGGCTTCTTTTGCGCGTCTGCTGTCACCCGATACGAAACGGCGCCACTTGATCGCGAGCGGATGAACGCCGATCGTCGAATTGATTCCCTTGTCCATGCGCTCGAGCACTGGTCCCATAACCGGTTCGAAAGCCGTGTTCGTCATTCGAGCACCGGGACCGACAACAAGGAGCTGGCGTAGCATGTTGGCTCCCCACGCACCACCGGCAGTCACCCACACGAACGGATTTTCGGCGACCCAATGGATGGTATCTGAAACAAGTTGTTCGCCTTTAGTTTTCTTAGATTTTGCCGCAGCAGCGGCTTGATTCGCAGATTTTGTTACCGGACCGGCTTTTGCGGGTGCAGCTCGATCCATTTTCGCAGCAACTGTCGTCGTGTAAGTGAGATACATGATCGTGGCAAATTCCGAAACACTTGCGTCTTTCATCTCGGTGCTCTTACTTGTCTGCGCAACTTGCGTCTGATTCTCTTTCAACCAAGCGCGGAATCCCGGAACATCGGGATACAGCTTTAGTCTTTCGGCTTCCGTCAGAAAAGAGGCGATGTCGTCATCTAGCAAATTCACGGTGCCGGTCGTCTGTTTGTAGGACTGCATTTGTTTCTTGCGCAGCTCCCCGACTTTTATCCAGTCCACTTCCTGCACCTGAGAAACGACAGTTGTTGGTATTGGCTGTACAGGTGGCGGCACCGGACCAACGGCGAACGCAGTTGATACACTGAACGTTAAAACGATGTTTAAAATGGTGTTCACCGCGCGCATTGTACCCACCACCACTTCTCGGTGTTTCCGCTATGCTACGTTAGGCTGGTTCGCAAAAGTTCAGCCTAAGTTTCCGTTAGAAAAACCTGAAGCGGTTCATAGCTAGACCATGCATATGTTTTGCAGCGCCTCGCGCACTTTGAAAAAGTCGACATCGTTTCGCGGTCCGCAAGATCTTCCTTCGTTTGTTGAAGCGATCACGGAACATTTTTCGGGAAACTCGCCGAGTCTCAGCGCGACCGTTGCCGAGACGGCAGGCTTGCAACAAGACTCGGATCCGCAACACAACTCGCCGCCTCAGCTTATGATCTCCGCTATGAAATGGATGCCTCGCACTTCGTTTCGTACGCTCGCCGCCCTTGGCATCATCGTGTACGTATTCATGCGACGCTCGCGGCGGCATTCTTTGAAAATGCAAACCGCTTAATGCGTGACACCCCAGTTGTTAGGGCCAGAATTTCAAGTGGGGGCTTCATGAAAATAGCAGTCATTGTATGTCGGGTTTTGATGGGAATTGGTTTCACGGTTTGAGGGGCTGAATTATGAAACTTGTATATATGATTCTGGTCTTTGTTGCGTTCAACTTTGCGAGCACCGTTTCGAGTGCTCAAGTGCGCGCCGTAAATCCACGGAAAGATCTCGGACCCGTAAAATATCTCGTCAGCGATAAGATCGAATCTTACTGCGCAATTGATAAAAAAGATGTGCTGCGCTGCCGGCATGTGTGTCATCGACTTGCTCGATAACTTAAGTTGCTGGGGTAACGGATACCGAGGCCCGCTCGGCTACGTCCCACGTGACTTAACCAAAGCCGCTGACGTAGCTATGGCTACGGGGTTCATTTGCGCCAAGACAATGGGAACACCCAGCAAGCGGCATTAGATAGTTCGACATTGAAAAGCTCATCTTCAAAGTCTAACTCATCGAGCATGTCATTCTGCAAGTAACTGTGGCCGTGACCCTCGAGAACACCGCCTATGGAGCACTTTCCGTAAATGAAGATTGCCGAGACAAGCGACCATCTATGCTGATTCCATTGAAACTCGAGGTTCAGCGCATTTATCTCTGCGGACTGAATAGCGGAGAAACTCCGCTCATTACCTTCACTGTTCCCTAGGTCTTCAATTCTTCATACCAGGGGCACGGACCGCCCCTGGTATGCTTTGCGTTTTAAACCGGGCATGGAATACTACTCTGATTTTTTCTTGC
>JAYSYF010000197.1:0-4582 GCA_043716655.1 Bdellovibrionales bacterium
CGATTCTCCATTGGCAGGGTTGCTTTCCCGCGCCGTCGTCGTTTTAAGCCCAGATAACAAGGTTTTGTACACCGAGCAGGTTGCAGAGATTGCTCAAGAACCGAATTATGATGCGGCCTTGAAGTCGTTTCGCTAGAACCTGGGGCTCTTGAAAAGGGGCCCATGGAAGTCACGCCGGAAGTAAAAACTGCCACGCCGAACGCGTCTACAGTGACTGCTGAAGACGTTAAGCGAGCGACCGAGGTGCTCGAGGCTTTAGTGCGCGACAACCAGATGTTCGCGGAGCTTCCGAACGAACTTCGAGTGAACCTGATGGCTTCTGCCGGTCGTATCTCGAGACCGGCGAAAGACGAAATACGAATTCGAAACAAGAAAATCGACAACGCCCGCCGCCGAGCGATTATGAAGCTCGATCGCCAAGCGCGCGCGAGCACCGGTATCCGTGAAGCTCGCCTCAATACCGTATTTTCTTTGCCCGCCCTGGTTTCACCTGACGCACAAGAGAGCCACGGACCAGAATTAAAATCGGCCCGCAACTGTTACGTCTGCAAAGCCGAATTTACGAAGCTTCATTTTTTCTACGATTCAATGTGTCCATCATGCGCGACATTTAATTACGCGAAACGATATCAAACCGCGTCGCTTGAGGGACAAACTGTTTTGATCACCGGCTCGCGTTTAAAAATCGGCTACTACGCGACTGTCATGATGCTTCGTGCGGGCGCAAGGGTCATCGCGACGACTCGTTTTCCGGTGGATTCAGCCGAACGATTTGCGAAAGAGACTGACTTCAAAGACTGGGGTCATCGTCTCGAAATCTTTGGCCTCGATCTACGACATACTCCTAGCGTCGAAATTTTCACGCAGTTCATGGAGAAACATCTCGATCGCCTCGATATTTTAATTAACAACGCGGCTCAAACCGTTCGGCGACCGCCCGGATTTTACGCGCACATGATGCCGGGTGAAAACACGCCTTACGAGCAACTTGCATTGCCTGTGCAGGCAATTCTCAAAACTTACGAAGACTGCAAACGCCAGCTCTCTGGATATCGCGCCACCAGTACAGAGGCCGCGTTGCCGGTTAATTGGAACGATCGGAATGCTCCGGTTGCTTGGCACGATCAGGGACCTGGCGTTGGTATTCGATCTTCGGCGCAACTGTCGCAAATTCCATATTCGTTTGATCGTTCGATTGCAGCTCCGGAAGTTTTCCCTGAAGGAAATCTCGATGCCGACCTTCAGCAAGTGGACTTAAGAAATCAGAACAGTTGGAGAATGAAAATCGCCGACGTACCGACGCCGGAAATGCTTGAAGTTCAGTTGGTGAACGCCGTTGCTCCATTCATTCTTTGCAGTCGCCTGGCTAACGTCATGAGACGCGACAACACGGGCAAGAAGCACATCGTGAACGTCAGTGCGATGGAAGGAAAGTTCTATCGCTTTACAAAAAGCGACCGACATCCGCATACCAACATGGCGAAGGCCGCGCTGAATATGCTGACGCACACCTCGGCGAGCGATCTTGCGAGAGACGGCATTTATATGAACGCTGTCGACACAGGCTGGGTCACCGACGAGGATCCGGCGCAGTTAGCTAAGATGAAAGAAGAAGTTCATGATTTCCAGCCGCCGCTCGACATTGTCGATGGAGCGGCCAGAGTTTGCGATCCGTTCTTTGACGGCATCCTGACCGGCAAACACTGGTCAGGTAAATTCTTGAAAGATTATTTTCCAACGGATTGGTAGTCGCCGCGACTCGAGCTCGCGGGCCTTCACCGTTAAAATTTCACGCCTATGTTCAGCATCGGCATTAGTTCCGACTTAATTTTGTTAGTTTCATCCGCTGCGTTCAGCTTCGTGTAAGTGAACGATTTGTACGAAATCTGAAGGCCGAGATAAATATTCGAGGCGAGATCGAAATTATGGCCGAGGTCGACGCCGAAACCGGTGCCTTCTTTAAGTTCGGATCCGCCAGCTAACTTGTACGTCGAACTGATGTAGTAAGAGCCGTCGATAAACCAGCCGGCATTATGGTAACCGACGGTTGCGCCGAACGCAGTTCGCTCGTTTTTCGAACCGTTAGTTTCGTCGGTTCGCATGTCGTATATGCCGCCGATATAAATTCCACCAGACAACGTGGTTCCTGCTTTAAGATCGATGACGGTCGTTGAAGTGTCGTTGTTTCCGAGAGTTGGACCCGACGTGCTGGTATCGAGCTTCATGAAACTGACCCCGATCATAAAACCGCCCTCGGAACCTGAGGCTGCCTTCGACTCTTCTGAAAGGAACGTTAAACTAAAAGCTGCGAGCAAAACGACCGTTAACTTTTTCATTCTGTGTCTCCCTAAGGTTGTCGTACGAACAGCTTAAAGTGTGGCTCAAACCGCCGACCCTGTCCGTTAAGATCGGTTGCGCAGATGAAATTAATTTTGCGCTCTAGACGAATGTCAGTTTCGCTTAATGGCTTCTTTCATTAGTTCTTCTGCCGTACGGATAGTTTTGCCCCGTAATTCTAAACCTTCGAGCTTTATGCCTCGTAAAGTCAGATCGACGAAGATGACATTTTCAAACATGCAGTCTTTGATTTTTACGTCTTCGAAGTGTGAGTTTTGAAACTTTACGTTCTTGAAACCCGCTTGGGTTTTTCGGTCGCGACCGCTGATGTGACAATCTCGAAACCCGGAATCGACGAATTCAACCGAGTCGTACCGAACGGTCTGTTGCGCGACATCTTGCCAGTGCGAGTTTTTCATCTGGAGTTCTTGAATAGCGACGCCTTCAAAACTGACGTCTTCAATAGAAGACGTGACGAGTTTGATCGATGTTGCGCTGATACCCATGAACTTCGAATCTTGGATTCTTGACTGATTCGAGAGCGACAAGTTTTTTACGGAACAGCCGTCGAATTTTGCATCAGACAGCGAGCACTGGTCGGTCAGCGCGAGATGCGAGATTTTGGAACCGTTGAATGCGACATCCGAAATTTGAGCCTGCTTAATTTGAATATCGTCGAGCGCGCTGCCATGAATTGCGCAATCTGTGAATTGAGCGTTGTCCATTTCGACCCCGGAAATTTTGCTCGCATTAATCGAGTTGTCTCGCATGTGAGACTTTCGAAGGCGCAAACCGCTCAGTGAAGAGACGTTAATGGAGTTGTCCGCAAAAACGAACTCCGTGCCATCAACGCGGTCGACCTTCGACAAGACCGATCTGTTGTCGGTTTGCGAGTTGGCGAATTCAGACGGGTCGATGTCGTCCGCATCTTTTTCGGTCAGCGCTGCCAAGAGCTCGGTCGCTTGTTCTTCAGTAATGGTTCCGCTCTTGTTCATATTGAGAATGCGGCGAATTTCTTCTTTCATAAGTAACTCCAGTCGGATTGCTTCTATTTCAATTTTTTAATAATTTTGAGAGAGTCGGCATGATCGATCTCGCCTTTTTCAAGTGCCGTCAGGACTTGATCGACCGTTCGATAGAGATGGTTGCTCGGACCAACGGGCTCGGTCTTGGCCGTTGGCCGTTCCGGAAGGCTCCCATCTTGAGTAAGGCGCTTCTTTAAATTTGCGAGGCGAGACTTAATTGTGGGATAGCTGAGTCCGAGGGCAGATTCCATTTCTCGAATACTGCCTTCGCAATGTACGAAGATCCTAAGAAAGTGCAGATCATCAGCGGCCAACGATGCGAATTCCGAAGTCGTGAAATGCCCTTCGATCGTCAAATCGCAGGGCCTGCAGTGAAGTCTTACAGGAGCAACGGGGCCCTGGCACGACGGACACGAAATTTGGGAGAGCGGAACTGGATATGACATTCACGAAACATGAGACTATTTTAAGAAAGTCGCAAGAAATACTTGAATAAATCAATGCTGATATTAATTTATTTACGATCAAGGGCGTTAAATGCTTCTCGATATTGAGCGAGCCAACGCCCAGGCACGCCCTTTCTGTTGGAACTGCCGCCAACCCGAGGGCGGGTGTTTTTGCGCGCAAGTTCGGGCGTTCGATCCATCGATAAGCTTCGTGATTCTTATTCACAAAATTGAATCGAGACGCAGAATCGCAACCGGGCGGATGTCGCATCTGATTTTGAAGAGCTCGATGCTAATCGAGGGCGACTGCTTCGAAAATCACGCGGTCGTAACTGGACTTATTGCTGATCCGAAAGTTTTTCCCGTCGTCCTTTATCCCGGTACAGGTTCAATCGATATTTCGAAGCTGGCGCCGATGGATCAAGCGGCGATTGTACCGTCGGATCGACGGCTGATGATTTTTGTTGTCGATGGGACATGGGCGACGGCCCGACGAACCATGCGCCTAAGTTCGAACCTTGCGAAGTTGCCGCGGGTTTGTTTTTCTCCGGTGCGCGAATCTCAATTCAAAGTTCGCAAGCAACCGGCCGCTCATTGCGTTTCAACGATTGAAGCAATTCATCACACGATAGAATTGCTCGGAGATAGCCAAGGCTTCAACACTGCGACTCGCGCGCACGACTGCCTTCTCGATGTTTTTTCCTTCATGGTTGAAAGACAGCGCGGATATTTATCGGCAGGCGAGCGGTAGAATGCAACGAATCTCGGCACCGC
>JAYSYF010000198.1:0-4564 GCA_043716655.1 Bdellovibrionales bacterium
ACCAACGCGAAGTCCACAACCACTCGAAGTCTTTTGCGAACGCCCTTAAAGCCGCGCTTCGTGAAGATCCAGATGTTATTCTCGTCGGCGAGATGCGCGATCTTGAAACCATTTCTCTGGCGATCTCAGCCGCAGAAACGGGTCACTTAGTTTTCGGAACTCTGCACACCAACGGCGCACACAAAACTGTCGATCGTATCATCGACGTTTTCCCCGGTGATCGTCAGGCGCAGATTCGCGTTCAGTTGTCAGAATCGCTTCGTGGAGTTATCTCGCAGGCGCTGTTACCAAAAGTTGGTGGCGGTCGTATTGCGGTCCAAGAAGTCATGTTCTGTAACAAAGCGATCGCGAACTTGATTCGTGAAGGTAAGACGTTCCAGATTCCGTCGGCGATGCAAACTGGAAAAAACCAGGGCATGACGACGTTTGAATCGGCAGCTGAAGGTTTTGTTCAGCGCGGACTTCTGACTCGTGAAAATGCGAACGACTTCCTAGGTAAAGCTCCGGATGTCGAGGGCGCGAAGGCGGCCGCGATGGCGCCAGCGGCAACGCCAGTCATGGGCGGTTCGGCAGCAGCTCCACCGGCACCACCAAGCGGAATCACCATGCAACCGAGCAACCCAGCATCTGCTTTGGGCAACTTGGCGAATCGATTTAAAAAATCCAGCTAGTGTTCTTTTAGAATCGTAAAACTTCGAGCGAAGCAGAAAGAGCCGATGAGGAATCATCGGCTTTTACATTTGCGACGACAGTTGAAGACGCCGCTGGACCGAGAAGTGCTGTACGCTGATCTTCGGGGCTCGAAAGATCCCCACCGTAAAAATCGTCAGGGTTTGTTGCCGCGCTATAGGTAACAGCGGCAGTTCCGCCGATGACGCCAACCGCGAAACCAATCGCAATGTTTGCGAGCTTGTCTTGTGGACGTCCATAAAAACTAAGTGTGCTGAGTCCAAGGACGGCTCCACCAAGTCCTGCATAAATGATCGTACCGAGCTGACGTCGCGGTCCACCCGCTGGTGGTTTTTCTGCGATGGCAGCTTGAGCGAACGTCGTCGTCGATGCGAATGAAATGGCAGCCGTAATAAATACTGCGAGAAGTTTCGACGTGCTCTTCGATCCGTTCAAAGGACAACCCCTTTTTTATATTACTTCGTCGACTTTGCAGTCGTTTTAGTCGGTGGCTTCGTACTTTTCGCGGCCGTTTTTCCAGCAGATTTAGATTCTGCCTTTACCGCTGTTTTGCCCGCTGCCTTTTTATCACCCGCTTTGCGAGTTGGAACATGTTCGGCCCAAGGACGAACGCCATCATCCGCAATCTTGAAGAGACCGGTGGTCCAATCCTGATCGAGGCCCTCGGGTTTTTCGAGAGTCTTCGAAGTCAGTTCGCGAACGGCAGACAGCATCGGGCCACGGCGAACCGCGCGCTCGAACTCTTCCAAGCTCTCGTCTGTTCCCTTAGCGAAAAATTCGACGCGGCCGTCCTCAAGGTTTCGTACAATGCCGCTGATGCTGTAGTTCGTTGCCTGTTTTTCGACGTATTGGCGAAAACCGACTCCTTGAACGCGACCCGACACGATATAGTGACGCAAACTCATGGTTGTGACATTAACAGGTTTTGCGGGAGGTCGACATGAAAGCGAATGCTGGAACAACGCGCCACAGTGCACCCCGCACGCCGGCCGAGCTTGCTCCGTTCATTGACCATACTTTGCTAAAAGCGGACGCGACTGACGAGATGGTCGAAAAACTTTGTCGTGAGGCCCTAGCGCACAGCTTTTATGCAGTGTGCGTGAACGGCGCACACGTCGCCACCGCGCGCAAAATCTTGCACGGCGCAAAATCTTCAACGGGTTCGACCGTTTTGATCGCGGCCGTTATCGGATTTCCTCTAGGTGCAGCGACGTCTGAATCAAAAGCGTTCGAGGCCAACCAGGCTGTCCTCGATGGTGCCTCGGAAATCGACATGGTGATGCGCATCGATCTCGCGAAGACCGGAAAATGGTCGGCGCTTAAGGACGATGTCGCCGCTGTTGTGCGCGCCGTCGAGGGTCATGCGATTGTGAAAGTGATTCTCGAGACTGCACTGCTCACTCTCGACGAGATTGCGGCGAGTAGCCGCGCGGCCGATGAGGCCGGAGCTCACTTCGTAAAGACATGCACGGGGTTTTCCACAGCCGGCACATGCGCAGGCGCTGCGACTATTGAGCATGTCGCGCTGATGCGCGAAAGTGTCCGACCCACAGTGCAAGTAAAAGCGAGCGGCGGTATAAGAGATTTTGCCGGCGCGTGCGCGCTGATCTCAGCAGGTGCAACGCGACTTGGAACAAGTTCCGGAGTTGCACTTGTCTCGAACGCCGTCAGCAAGGAAGGTTATTAAATGAAGTCGCCGATTTTAACCTCAAGCATTTTATTTATGAGCCTGCTTTGCGCGGATGCATCCGCAGAGCTAGAAGCATTCGGTACCCCGGCAGAAGAAGCGGCGATTCGTGCGCTCGCAGAAGTGAACAAGTTGAGCGCACTTGTTTTCGACGAGAAGTGGCTCGAGAAAACCGCCAACGGATTCACGCTCCAGTATCATCGCCAACAAGGCGAAGCGAGTGAGACGTGCACCGCGAAATACCGAGTCGATGCAAAACTCAACACACTGGATTGTCGATACGAGTTCGTCACACCCTCACTCGAAGAAAAAAATCAGCGCACAATTATTTCTGCGGTTCGAACCTACGCTGGAAAAAATAAAATGGTGAAAGTTAAGGGACGCATGAATGTCAGTCGCTTGATTGAGGGAAAACGTCTCAAGGATCGCGAGATTAATTTGCCTAGCGATCCATTGATCATGAAACTCTCGCGGCCGTTACTTGTATTACCTCCCGAAGCCACGAAATAAAAATAGTGCCCGTCGACTTTTCCCCACGCGCCGCGTGGAGAAAAGTCGACGGGCACCGAAGGAACATATGCTCTTTCTTGCTCCCGAAATTATTAAGCGTAAGCGCGGCGGTCTCGAACTTACGAACGACGAAATTGCATTCATGGTGCATGGGTTTACCGACGGCTCGGTGCCTGACTATCAAATGTCGGCATTCCTTATGGCGATTTATTTTAAAGGAATGAGCGATCGAGAAACTTGGACGCTCACCGACGTCATGATGCGAACCGGTCGCGTTCTCGATTTTTCGCATCTAGGAATTGCTGTCGACAAACATTCCACCGGCGGAGTCGGCGACAAGACGAGCATGATTTTGGCTCCAATCGTCGCGGCCGCTGGAATTCCCGTACCGATGATTGCGGGTCGCGGACTCGGGCACACGGGCGGAACGATCGACAAGCTCGAAACGATTCCAGGATTTCGTTGTAACCTTTCGATTGAAGAGTTCGAAAGGCAAGTCGCCGAAATCGGTATCGCGCTGATTGGTCAAACTGATGAAATCTGTCCCGCTGATAAAAAGATCTATGCACTTCGCGACGTCACCGCGACGATCGAATCGTTTCCGCTGATCTGCGCGAGCATCATGTCGAAAAAGATGGCCGAGGGAATTCAAGGACTCGTGCTCGATGTGAAGTGGGGCTCGGGCGCGTTTATGAAAACGGTCGAAGACGCGAGCAATCTCGCAGATCGGCTGATTGCTATAGGTCGTGCAGGTGGCAAAAAAGTTGCCGCCGTTGTGAGCGACATGAATCAACCGCTCGGTCGATTCATCGGAAACGCGCTTGAAATTGAAGAGTGCGTCGCGATCTTGCGGCGCGAGGGTATGCGCGGGCGTAAATTAGCGGAATTTGACGACTGTGAGACCCTCAGCGTTGAACTCGCCGGAATTATGATTTGGTTAGGGGGCAAAGCGGAAACTCCCCAAAAGGGAGTCGTCCGGGCGCGGGCGCTCCTTGAATCCGGCGAAGCCTATGCGAAGTTCGAAGAGATCGTAAAACATCAGGGCGGAAGGCTCTCGGAAACACCTCGTGCCGTCGCAGTTCGCGAGATCGTGGCCAAGACATCGGGCTACGTAACTAAGATCGAAACCGAACAGGTTGGATATGCCGCTCTGGTTATGGGCGCCGGCCGTCAAAAGTCGACCGATGTGATCGATCCTCTGGCCGGTATCGAAGTGTTAGTTCGACTCGGAGATTACATCGATAACGGCGAGTCACTCTACCGACTTTATGGCTCGGAAGGACTCCTAACGAACCCCTCTGTTGCACAGACTTCGCTGCTGAACCTCGCTAGCGAACGCTTGCTAGCGGCGACGTACATCGATCGTGCGCCGGAAAAGTCATCAGATAAGTCCTTGCCAAGCGCAGCCTCGAGCGATTTGATCGCTCTTAGAAAATACTAGAGCCCCAAGGTTGATATGAATCCTATTGTCGAAAGTCTCGAATCATCGGTCGCGTACATTCGCGCGATTTGCCCGCCTTCAAAGTTGAAGCCGCGCATTGCCGTTGTCCTCGGTTCGGGACTTGGATCATTCGTCAATCAGGTCACTATCGAAGCTGCGATTCCCTACACCGACATTCCGGGTTTTATTCCGCCTTCTGTTGAAGGCCACAAAGGTCGATTGATCTTGGGTCACGT
>JAYSYF010000199.1:0-4563 GCA_043716655.1 Bdellovibrionales bacterium
GTCGCTTCGCTTCGTTCAGACCCTTTGAAAGAGGCGCGCTTCGAAAAAGCTGAAGATTCTGGAAACGAAAACAAAGCGAAAGGAAGTTTCGCTGTTGTTATCTCTGCGGACGATGGTTTGGGCGGACCGGCAGCTGAGACTTATTCGCAACCGGCGACACGGGTCCATCTTAAAGGCCGAGTGACTGCGGACCGCCACATCGCTCCTCATGATTTCACCTGGATCTTGCCGCAGAATTATAAATTGATCGATGGCGCTTCGAGTGGAGCAGTCCCGGAACTTCTGCCAGGTCAGTCGCACGAAATACGAATTACGGTAGATCGCGGAGCTGAACCACTTCAGCCGATCGTTTTACACGTATTTAAGATGATCAATTCCGAGCCGCGCGGCCAGGTCGCACAATATGATATTGCTGATCCTGCTAACGCTAAAGCATCCACAGGAACGGTCGAGAAGTCCTCGGCTCGAATTCGCGACGAACGCTACGTTCAGTAACGTTTCCTGCGGGTCTAAACCGGAACGACTTCAACTTCGGGATCGAATTGCTCGCGCAGAATTCCTTGAATTGCATCTAGCGTTGCGCCGATTGAGCTTGGGCAAGTTCCGCAAGCACCTTGATAACGCACTTCAAGTTTGTGATTCGCGTAAGTCATAACTTCGAGATCGCCACCGTCTCCCTGCAAATGCATTCGAACAGTTTCGTCCAAAATTCTTTCGATCTCTTGGATGTCTTTCGGAAGATTCGAACGGTCGACCTGCTTCTTCTCTTCTTCCATTAAGAAGTTCGGGTCATGCGCTGGCATTCGGGTTTGCAACACGGCCTTCACTTCGAGTTGCAGAGTCTCTACATCGGCATCTTCCGAATGAGTCACGGTGACGACGTTTTCAAAAAAATGAAGCTGTCGAACCCCCTCAATTAAGAACAGGTCTTCCGCAAGTCTGTTTCCAAATGCTTCCGAAGGTTTCGAAAACGTCGCTTTGCCAGACATTTTTACCGGAGCATTAACGACAAACTTCAATGCATTCGGATTCGGCGTTGGTTGTACACGTACAAGAACTGTATCTGTCGACATCATAGCAAGATTTCCTTCGCCTTAAGCACCGCTGCAACCAACGCATCTACTTCTGCTGCTTTATTATAAACCGAAAAAGAAGCTCGAGCAGTCGCCGAACAGCCGAGTTTACGCATTAATGGTTGGCAGCAATGGTGGCCTGCGCGAATCGCGATGCCCTGCTGATCTAACAGTGTTCCAAGGTCGCTCGCGTGAACTCCGTCGAGATTGAATGAAACTAGGGCCGTTCGACGCTTTGGATTCCCGTAAATTTTAACTCCCGGGATCGCGGCCAATTGTTCGCGCGCGTCTTCCGCAAGCTGTTTAGCTCGGGCCATCGCATCTTGCGATCCGATCTCTCGAAACCAATCGATCGCGCGACTCAAACCGAGGGCTCCGCCAACATTCGGTGTTCCAGCTTCGAACTTCTGCGGAGCATTTGCCCAAGTCGTTTTCTCAAACGTGACTGAGTCGATCATGCTTCCGCCGCCTTGATACGGAGGAAGTACATCGAGCCAATCGGCGCGCGCCCACAGAACACCAATGCCGAACGGAGCGAAGAGTTTGTGTCCAGAGAAGGCGACGAAGTCCGCTTGCCACTTTTCGACCTGCATCACTTCAGCCGTAACCATTTGCGCTGCATCGACAACGACGACTGCGCCGACTTTTTTCGCGATCGCAACGACGGATGCAACGTCTGTGATCGTACCAAGCACGTTCGAGCAGCAAGAAAAGGCGATGACCTTTGTTTTTTTCCCGACGAGATTTTCAAGTGCGGCGAGATCAATCTCACCGGAATCTGTAATCGGAATCGGAATCAGCTTCGCTCCAACGCGGTCGCAAGCGAGCTGCCATGGAACGATATTCGAATGATGTTCTAACTCTGTAACCAGCACTTCATCACCGCTGCGAAGTCCGCGTGTTGAAGTGGTACCCAACAAAGCAAGCGATTGCGCCACAAGGTTAAGAGATTCTGTTGTGCCGCGAGTGAAAACGACTTCGGAAACTGCACGAGCCCCGATGAAAGTGGCGACCGTTTGCCGGGCTTCTTCAAAAAAGGCAGTACCTGTTTCAGCCAGCCAATGAGCACCGCGGTGTACGTTCGAGTTCTCTTCGCGATAGTATTTGCTCACGCGGTCGATCACCGGAGTCGGCTTTAAAGTCGTTGCACCGTTATCGAGATAGATCAGATTTTTTTCTCGAACGCGAATTCCCAGTTGAGGAACGTCGGCTCTAATTTGATCGACGGAATAACTCACAACGCCTCCCATGAGAGGCCCGCAAGTCCGCGCTCAATCTCGGCAGTGCCGAGAGTTCGCAACCCTGCCGAACTCAATCGCTGAACTGCTTCCGTTGCAAATCCACGTGCGAGCATTTCAACGGCCTGAGCCATACCAATGCCACGAGAACGAAGATAAAAAATGTGTTCGGCGTCCAAACGTCCGATAGCTGCACCGTGCGCAGCTTTGACGTCGTCGTTGTCGATTTCAAGTTGCGGCTTCGTGTCGAGTTCGACCTTTTTCGAGAGCAGCAAATTCTTGTTCATTTGCGACGAATTTGAACCCGAAGCATTTTTAGAAATCGCGATGCGTCCATTGAACACTCCGCGAGATTCATCGGCGAGCACACCCTTATAAATTTGGCGGCTTGTGGTGTTGCCAACCCTGTGGACAAGGTTCGTGTGATGATCCAGCAACTGGTTCGATCGACCGATGAAGACTCCATCAGTGACCGCCTCGGCTCCGGAAGCTAAAAGTTCGACGGCCAAATCTTCGCGAGAAATCTGCGACCCAAACGAAACTTGCGCCGTTTCGTAAACCGCATTTTCCAACACCTGCGCACGAGTGCTCGAAAACACGAAACCGGAATCCGACTTACTCGAACCATTTTGAAGACGTAAATGCGAAAGCTTCGCGCCCGCACCAAGTTCAATCGCAACGGCCAGAGTTTGCGCGTCCACACCGGCACCGTATTTTTCGATTAGCGAAACCTGCGCACCAGCACCGACAATCACCGCCGCCACACCAAATGCCCACTGACCCTCGGGAAGACCGCGCCATGTGATCTCAATCGGAGTTTCAGAGCTTGTGCCCGGCGGAACCAAGATAATAAACGGATCCGCGACAAAACTCTTCGCGAAGTTTTCGAAGAAGATGCCGTCGTCAGATTCGAGTAGTTTCCGCACCAACGATTTTATGTCGCTCCCGACATCTGACTGCGAGCCGATTTGCGAGAGTCGTAAAACTCGAACACCCGGTGGCGCCGTGACATCGACCGGCCCGAGTCCGGGAGTGCGCGCTTTCGAATGCAGGCCCGCAAGGCTCGTGTACTTAAAATTTTCGAGTCGAGTCGTCGGGAGTCCCGACGCCAGCCACTTCTTGGAGAAAAGCGCGGCTTGCGCTCCCCACCAAGCTTCGGGTTGCGCTCGCATCAAGGCCGATTGCCGTTCTGCCGCTGCAACGAGTTCGTTCCATTGCGGTGAAAGCGCATGACCAATCTGCGGCGCTGAAGCGCTTACTGTTGGCGGAATCGCAGGCGCAACGGACGGCTTTACCACAGCTAAATTATTTGAGGAGCCAGTCATAACCCTTTTCCTCAAGTTTAAGTGCGAGCGATTTATCACCTGTCTCGACAATTTTTCCATCTGCCAAAACGTGAACGTAATCGGGAATTATGTAATCGAGTAATCTTTGATAGTGAGTGACCAGGACAACTGCGTTGTTTGCGTTGCTCAACTTATTCACGCCGTTAGCGACAATTCGAAGCGCGTCGATATCGAGTCCCGAGTCTGTTTCATCAAGAAGCGCTAAGCGCGGCGACAAGACTGCCATTTGCAAAATCTCGTTTCGCTTTTTTTCACCGCCCGAGAATCCAACGTTTACTCCGCGTTCTAAAAATTTTGCGTCCATGTCGACCAGCTGAAGTTTCTTCTGAACGAATGTCGAAAACTGCGCTTCGTTCATTTCTTCAATGCCTTGGTGTTTGCAGATAGAATTGAACGAGGTGCGCAAAAACAATTCGTTCGTCACTCCGGGTACTTCGACCGGATATTGGAAAGCGAGGAATATGCCTTCTTTCGCGCGAACATCTGGCTCGAGTTCGAACAGGTTCTTCATCTCGAAGTTGATTTCGTATTTAACCGTCCCCGACGTCACTTTGTATTCAGGATGCCCTGCGATCACCTTTGAAAGCGTCGACTTGCCCGAACCGTTCGGACCCATGATTGCGTGTTTCTCCCCAGCGCGAACCGTAAGATTCAAGCCGTTCAGCACCTGCTTGTCGCCAATCGTGACGTGCAAGTCTTTTACTTCAAGCAAAACTGTTTTATCCGTCTTCGCCATTACCTAAAACTTCCTGATTTATCCGACCGAGTTTTCTAATTTCATTTCAATCAGCTTCACCGCTTCGACCGAAAACTCGAGCGGCAATTGCTTGAATACATCTTTGCAAAATCCGTTAACCAACATCGAAATGGCGCCCTCTTTATCGAGACCGCGCGACTGAAGATAAA
>JAYSYF010000200.1:0-13677 GCA_043716655.1 Bdellovibrionales bacterium
GCCACGAACGAAGTTTGGGACGCTTGTTGTAACGGTCGAACGAATGTTCGTACCGAATTGTTCGGCCGCCACTTGGACAAACATCGCCCAGTAGCCAACACCGAAACCCATGAAGAGACAGGTGGCGTAAAACGTAAACTTCGTCGAGTGAGGGAAAATCAAATGTGTTGCGACGGCTGCGGCGGTGATTCCGATGAAGAGTATGATGGCTCCGCGGCGACTCTGCATCCATTGACTGATGAGTCCGCTCGATACGTCACCGAGAGAAATACCGATGTAACCATACATGACCGCTTCGCCGCTCGTTGGCATTTCGGTCATTCCGAAGGCTTTGCCGAACTCAGGTGCAAAGGTCAGAAAAATTCCGACAACGTACCAAACGGGAATTCCGATGACGATACACGAAAGGAAACGAACGAAACGTTCACGAGTCGCAAACAACATCAGGAAGTTGCCCCGGCTGACGGTCGCGTCTTTAATTTTATTGAACATGCCGGACTCGGTGACTCCGACTCGCAACAATAGAATCAGGAAGCCCATCGAACCGCCGATGATGTAGGCCGTTCGCCATGAGAATATCTCGCCCATGAACGCACCGAACACAGCGCCTAAAATTCCGATGGCCGCAACCGCCGTCGTCCCGAAACCGCGCACGCGTTTCGGCAGGAGTTCAGAGATAAGCGTAATTCCTGCGCCGAGTTCTCCAGCGAGACCAACGCCCGCGATGAATCGCAGCGCTGCATACTGTTCGATGTTTACGACAAACGCGTTTAAGAGATTTGCGAGCGAGTACAAGACAATCGAGCCGAACAAAACGGACAAACGACCTTTGCGGTCCCCGAGAATTCCCCACAGTACTCCGCCGGTGAGGAGCCCCGCCATCTGGATATTGATGAGTAGAACGCCTTTCTCAAGCAGGTCGCCATCCGCGTATCCCAAGTCTTTCAGACTCTGAACGCGAACGATCGAGAACAACAACAAATCGTAAATATCGACGAAGTAGCCAAGCGCAGCGACGAGCACCGCGAGCCAGACTTTCTTCTCGACCGTTTTCAGTTCATTCCAATTTAACGCCATTGGAGCCGACGATACATATTCGACGACACACATTCAAACACTGATGGGCTTGCGTGTTCGCAATTAGAAAAGTGACCCTATTCGCCCTATGAAGCCAAAAGAGGGCACGTATGAACGTAAGACAGCTCGACAGCTAGATCGTTTATTGTGACGACTTCAACACACTCCATGAAAGGACTTCAGAGGTACGTCGCCAGAAACCCCGCTTCGTCTCTTTGAACTGTGCATTCGGGAACCCGCTTTGCCGCTAGGTTTCCGCAAAGCCGTGGCCCTCAGGTTGCTTTATAGAACGAGTGCGGGACGTGAGCAGTTAGTGGCGTCAGCAGAAACTTCGAAATTTTGGCGGGCTCTGGACCCCTCCCCCCGAGACAATGAATTCGCGTAAGTGGATTCTCCCGGAAGCCGCCAAGCGATCGAAGTGAAGAACGGTAAAGGTCAGGAAGTGTCGCCCCCCGATAATTTCTGGTCGCTCTTGATAGACAAGGGCCGTCCCGCAATTTTTTTCGTCCGAGGTAAACTGCGTACATGAAGCTCTGCCGTACCGTCGCTTTCGGAATCGCTCTTTCCACGTTGTCTCATCTGACAACCCCAGCTGAAGTAAAAAGCGCTGTGAAGAAAACAGAATCGGCAGCCCAGGGTGCCTTGAGATCGGCTGTAATGTTGCGACTCGATCGCACCGATGCAACCGATACCACTTCGTCAGACAAAGGTTCGCTACTAGTTATCGCTGAGCTTGAGCAAGTCGTTGAAGACTATGCAATTCTGGTTTCGCGGCTCGGAAATGGGGCCGCGCAAGATGAAGTCGCGCCGGTCAAATTTGCCTTGGAAAACATCCTGTCGTTAATGCCAAAAACGAACACCGCCTTCAATCGGATTATCCAACCAAATTCTCAAACGGCACCACTTCTTGTCGAAGGCCTACGCCGAATTATCAAGCGTGCCCTCAATATTTCCTCAACCCGCGCAGAACTTCGCGTTCATGCGTTGAATTTACTGATCGAGCGAATGGAGTCGCACGGCTCGCTTGCGAGCGGTCCGAATGGACCTGTGTTTCTTTCTACTTTTAGCATCTGGCTAGCTGAACTTACTGGCTGGCGCTATAGCGAGACTGCGCCCGGAAGAAACTCGGTGACGCCCGCCGAAATGGAACGAGTCGCCCGCAGCGATGCTTTATACCAACAAGCTTTCAATGCGATGAGGTGTTCAAAACTATTTTCGATGTCACCGGCTGCAAAACCGAAGTCTCGCTAAGCCTTCATGCCTTCCGCTTTGATTGCTGCTTGTACGGATGGTCGCTCGTGCAGGCGAACCATCAGTGCTTTCAGCTTCGGCAGCGATGACAGATCGATCTCATGGTAGCCGGCCCAACGATAAACGACCAGCAGGTACGCATCGGCGACCGTCATCTTATCGCCCATTAAAAATGAGTTCCCCAGAACGCTCTCGATGTACGCAAATCTTTTGTAGAGCGTCGCCTTCGTATAAGCGCGCAACTGATCTTTGCCTTCTTCATTTTTCATGATTCGGTCCATGCCGAACAGTGGACTAAACCCTTTGTGAAGTTCAGTGGTGATGAAATTCATCATCTCCATCAGACGATAACGCTCCATGCTTCCAAGTTTCGGTGCCATTCCCATTTCAGGTTTTTGATCCGCGAGATACTGCATCATCGCAACACCTTCGGTCATGACAGCGCCATCATCGAGCTGAAGCGTAGGAACATAGCCCTTCGGATTTATTTTATTGAAGTCCTGGCCATCCGCGGTTTTCTTCTCGCGTAAATCAACTTTGACAAGATTGAACGGCATACCCAGTTCCAGCAAAACGACGTGAGGAGCAAAAGAGCAAGCGCCCTGAGAGTAATAAAGATTCATGTGGCCTCCTGCGACCGAATTATTCCGAGACCTTATCCGTAACTGGGAACAGTTGGATATTCATTTGGTAAACGCGCTCGCCTTTGCCGGCTTCACGTTTCATTTTCAAATCTTTTTGGATTCGCTTACGCGTTTGACGAAGTTCGAATCGCACTTGTTCAAACTCGGATGGCGTCATCGCAATCGTCATAGCGCCGAACTCTCGTTCTTTAGGCGAATCACGGAACAGCGATTCGATTCCAAGATAGATGAGTTCAGCCTGGAGCTTGCGAATCATCTCGACAGGGAGCTCTTGTGGCGAATCGATAATATCTCGGCCCTTCACGATCGAAGTCGAACCGTCCTCGGCGACCGAGTTCTTGAGATCGCCATTGGCCATTAGGCGTTTCATCTCGTTGCGCACATCCTCTGGAGAAGTCTTTGCGCGCATCACGCGATAGAGCTCGTCAGCATCAAAGGAAACACCCTGCTGATCGGCCATCGCGTAAAGCACCCAGCCCATCCAGCTTGGGATTTTTTCCCAGGCCTGTTGGCTCATTTCGCCAGTGGCAAATGCCCGGCGCGCACGGATGTCAGCGAGCTCTTTAAGGTATTGATTGCGTTCGATTGGTTCGGTCGCCTGACCGTAATGGACAAGCGCGCGAAATTCTTCGGCTTCGCCCTTCTGTAAGCGCAGAGCGCGACCGAATTTTGCGATCATATCGTCCGAAAGATTGCGACGACCTTCGATAATCAATTTTAAGTAGTTAGGAGACTTGATATCGGCAGCTGCCGAAAACGCCGAATACGAATACGCGCGAACGCCTGTGCTCTCGGTTAAACGTCGATAGCTGTACACATCTTTCAAATACTGGCGGAAGTCCGTGTACGGCGCGAGCGTCGGCGCTAAGGGCTTTGCAGCCGCAACCACGGGCTTCGTCGGTGCAGGTATGAAAGCAACATGCGGAGCCGCCTTTGCCGCTGCCGCCAATTCGGCTGCAGCTTCAACAGCAGGCACTTCGGCCGACTCGGCTTTATCTTCAACTGCTTCAGGCGCGTGTGGATTGTGTTCGGTATATGCCATCGTGTTCGAGGCTTTCACCGACTCAATTTAATTTCAAGAAGAAGCAGGAATTGCGCGCGCTTGGAAGCGTCGCGCAGATTTCCAGTTGAAAGATACCGAGAGAATTCGAGTAGAGTTCGAATTCTCTTGAATGACTTATTGCGTTTGCGTTGACGATTACTGCATCTGCAAACGAACAGGACCCGTTGGTGTATGAATTCGACCGAACGCCAGTGAAATCTGCTCTGCAGATCCGCCGGTTGTATTGCGGATCGTCAAATCAAGCTGAAGAACGCCGCGTCCGTTATTTCGTACGAGACGCACATCACTGATGGAATCTACGAAACGATCGTAAGTTCCAATCGCAGATGTCGGAACGATTTCGTTGTTGATCACGGTGAATGTCGGCGTCACGTTTGCGTGGACGTCGAGAATGTCACTGTTCAATGGTTTCGCAAGTGGACCTGTCATTTCGAGGATGTCGCCACCAGTGCGACCCCACTGATCCTGCAGACGAACTTTTAACTTCACCGCAAAGTTCGATGCTCCGCCAATAGTTTCTGACGTCGTCAAAGTTAACTGCTCGACAACGTTCTGTCCCGAAGGCTGAGTCGTCGTGTTGACCAGAACACCCATCAAACGCTCGTACTCTGGATTGCCCGATGCACCAAGACGTTTACTTCCGTCGATGTCCATCGTCGCATTCGTGTGGCGCGCGATGAGATGAGCCGTTTGAGTAATTCCAGTCGATCGATCTTGAACGCGAATGTGAACCGTCTTGCAACCGCCCGAAATATCCATGCAAGCCACTTCAGCCGCAAGAAATGGACGAACCCTCAAGCTACCGACCGTGAACCGAGTCAAATTGTCGAGTGGTCCTTCAATCTTTACTTTGTTGAGCAAGAGTTTGCCGTGCTTGTCGAGACGTTCGAATCGGAAATTCAAAACTGCACGACGTGACGACCAGTCGACGTTGAAGTCTGCAAGTTGAATCGTCTGCGCCAAAGTCTTGTCGGCTGCGCGCGTTTCATCATCAAGACCTGCCGCACGCTCGTTAACCAAAGTGTGCAAGTGCGTACGCAAAGTATCTTTGCCGGCGCCTGTGTAGAAAATCTCTTGGCCATCAGCAGAAACGATATCGCTACGAACCAATTCGCCGATCTGAGGGCCACCAGCGAGATCGACTTGTGCCTTTTTATTGAAGATCTGATCTCGAGTCAGTCCTGTTGGATCGTAATAAACAACAGATTCAACTTCCATCGCGCGCAGTTCAACTTCTTGAGCGGCGACAGGTGCGATTGCTTTTGGATCCGGCTCGCCCTCGACGGTCGCGCCTTCGCCACGCAATCGATCGGTGATCTCTTCACCTGTCTTGTTTGACGCCGATGTGCCAGATTTCTTATCGAGTTCTTTTGGAGTTGTGCCCGCAACTTTTCCCACCGTGCTGGTGTTCGTTGTCGACACGGGTGCAGCTTTAGCCGCAGGTGCTGGTGCCGCCGCCGGAGCAGATTCGTCTTTTTTCCCGCAAGCCGAGGTCGACAACGCGAGTGCCGCCGCTAAAGCGAAGATCGCCTGTACATAAAGACGCGAGAATCCGCGTGCTCCATTAGTAAGACGCTTTCCATTTCGCAGATTCAAATTTGTGCGCGACATAAAAAATCCTCCACGGCCCATAGGACCACGGGCCTTGTAAATACAAAGGTCAGACCAGCTTCTATTCGTTTCTGACCGCAATAGTTTCACGGAGAGCGTGATTTCATGCCGTTCAACGGCACTCGTGGTCGCAGATGGGCGCTGTTTTCGGCGCAGATCTACGCGGGTTTCGTTTCCGAATTCGCGCCCATCGCGATCAAACACGGAGACCGCGCGCTTTTCGCGTTTCACTTTGATAATGGGAAATCGACGGTGATTTTCGGTCAGCGCGAACTTCGCAACGCTCGCCTGTCAGGTTTTTAACAGGTGTCAGAATTATAACAGCGAGTGTGATGAAGTCGTCACACTTGTCCAACGCCCATTCCATTCGTCAATACGAATAGTTAGACTGTATGAAGTTAACAAGTGGTCTGCAAATGTGGTTCGTGGTGTCGCAGATCAAACAGGTGAGAAGCAGCAGAGTAGCAAGATCGGGAAGCATCTAAATTCATAACAAAGTTCGAGACACGAAGGGGAACCAAATGGCCACGAAACAAACACCAAAAGTACGAGTCATCAAGAAGCAGTTTACACGAGCAGAGATCTTAGAGAGCCTCGTGTACGAGTTGAAACCATTTGTGATCGCGGCCTCAGGCTTCGCCGGCGCTATCTACTTCACACAGGCGGGACAGAACTTCGCGAAGTACTCGAGCATGACTCTGATGGCTTGCGGGCTCATCATTCTCTACGCTCGTGCAAAAGACCGCGGCGTTATCAAATAAGGCTACGCGGGGGCCCAACCCCGCTGCGCTGTGCATGCACGTCTGGATGCACATTCGGAGTGTGCGCACTTAGCCTTTAGTTAGATAGCTTGTTTCTAATTGATGATCCCGAAGCCAACGACGATGTCGAAGGCATTCGGGATCATGCTTTTTAACGAGGTCCCAAAATGATTTCGAGTGATTCGCGTGAACGAGATGCGCGAGTTCGTGAACAACGAGATAATCAATCACTGCTTCGGGAGCAAACACGAGTTTCCAATTGAAACTGATGTGCCCCAATGAAGAACAACTTCCCCACCTCGTTTTTTGACATCGAAACGAGAGACCGCTTGGCGCAACACCCATCGCTTTCGAAAAGTGTTCGACCCGTTCGGGCAGATGTAGTCTCGCCTGGGCATCGAAATAGCTGGCGATCACTTTGCGAATTTTCTCGGGAGTTCGTTCCGAAGGAGCGCTCGAGATCAGCAAGTGATCTTCAATCAATTCAACCCGCGGACGTTTGTTCGAGCTCGCTTCAAACTTCAACGTCCGTTCGATACCGAACACTCGAAACTTTTCACCTTCGTTGAAAAGACGCGGCGGATTTTTCAGCCGCACCTCAAGAACTTTCGCTTGTTGAGATTCGATCCAATCGTGATTCGCGAGGACAAACTCTTGCACGAGTTCCATCGACGCCCTTAGCGGTGCCGTCACTTTAAGCGAGCCGTCGTGCTGAATTGTCAGACGCAAGCCCTCGCGTCGTCGACGTCCGAAGACGGTTCGAGCCTTCCGTCGTTCGACAGACACATTGAAGGGACCGATTTTCAGTTCATCCACAGAGAATTGTTTACTTTAATTTGCAGCTTCACGCTTCATCTAATTCCAGGTATTCACAGCCCATGACTCGCGAGGCGAAACGTTCAGTATTTGATGCTCTCACCCCCGACTTCATTCTCGGTGCAGTTGAGAGCAGCGGATTTCAGCCAACCGGAGAAATCATTCAGCTCAACAGTTACGAGAATCGCGTCTTCGACATTAAGGTCGAGCCGCACGAACTTGTCGGACCGTCGGCCGGCGCACGTCCCGCGATCATCGCGAAGTTTTATCGACCGGGTCGATGGAGCGTCGATGCGATTCAAGACGAACACGATTTTTTATTGGATTTAAAAAACGAAGGCATCCCAGCCGTGGCACCATTCGTCACAGGCGATGATGAAACCGTTTTTTTCTATGAAGGATTTCCGACCGCGCTGTTTCCGAAGACCGCGGGTCGAATGCCACAAGAATTTATAAAAGGTGAACTCGAACAAGTGGGACGCCTGCTTGCGCGCCTCCACAACATCGGCGCGCGACGTCCCTCACCTCATCGACTGACTCTTGATGCACACACTTACGGATACGAACCACTCGATCGACTTGAACGCGTTGTTTATCCGGAATTGTGGAATCGTTATCGGGACGCGGCCGAAACTATTCTCGAGTATCTCGATGACGAACTCGATCCGCGCGAAAACATCCGAATCCACGGCGATTGCCACAAAGGAAACTTACTTCAGGTCGATTCTGTGGCGGCCGCCGCGGGCAAAGCCGAGGGTGGGTTCTTCTTCGTCGACTTTGACGACTCCTGCAATGGACCCCCCATCCAAGATTTTTTCATGCTGTTGTCGGGCGCCAGCGATTACGACGATCAGGCAAAGAGCGAACTTGAAGCTTTGTTGAAGGGTTATGAAGAGCTTCGGTCGGTGCCGGACAACCTCTATTTGCTAGAGGCGCTACGCGGTTTAAGAATACTAAACTATTCCGGATGGATCGCCGCGCGCTGGGATGATCCGTTTTTCCCCAGCCTTTTCCCCGACTTCCACAGCTACAACTGGTGGGCGAGCGAATGCCTTCGAATCGAACAGATTGCAGCTGGGCTTTAAACCCCGGGGAATACCGCCACGTGTTGTTCCGATCCTGAACGAATAATAACAAAGACGCCGCGCACCAAGTGCCCAAACTGCCAAAGTTTTCCACCGAGCACACTTCGAGCGAAACGCGCTCTCCACGGGGCTTCTACTAAAATGACACACGGCAGTGCCGTGCGTTTAAGCGGGTACCGAACACCAGTGCTAAATGCTACCTTCACCCGCGCGAGTAAAAACCGCGGTTACGTTTTTAGGGCCGGGTCCCGCACAACGGAGCTCCGCGAACCCCGCCAGATCCGAAAGGAAGCAACGGTACCGGCAGCGATGTGTGATGTGGGGTGCCCGGTCACCATTAGTTAGTGCGAGGAGCAAATGTCTCAATATCAGGTCATCGCACGAAAGTGGCGACCTCAGTCGTTCCAAGATTTGGTTGGCCAAGACCATATCTCGACGACATTGCTCAACGCACTTCGCGGCGATCGACTGCCGCAAGCTCTGCTGTTCACGGGTGTGCGTGGAACCGGCAAGACATCGACCGCTCGAATTTTAGCAAAATCTCTTCGCTGCACAAACGCGACTGATTTTGTTCCTTGTGGAACTTGCCGCGATTGCATCGACATCGCTGCAGGTCGCGCAATTGACGTTGTCGAAATCGATGGAGCTTCCAACAACGGTGTCGACGCGATTCGTGAGCTGCGCGACAGCGTCGGTTACATGCCGTCTTCGGGCCGCAACAAAGTTTATATCATCGACGAAGTTCACATGCTTTCGACGGCCGCGTTCAATGCTCTGTTGAAAACGCTAGAAGAGCCGCCCGCGCACGTCGTGTTCATCTTAGCGACAACTGAAGCGCAGAAAATTCCGAACACGATTTTGTCCCGTTGCCAGCGATTCGACTTCCGACGAATTCCTTCGCGCCAGATTGCACAGCAGTTGACGAAGATTTGTGACGCCGACGGAGTTAAGACAAGCCAGGACGCTCTGTGGTCAATCGCACGGCAGGCTGACGGATCGATGCGCGATAGTCAGAGCTTGCTCGATCAAGTTATCACCTTCTCGAACAAAGAAATTACTCTCGAAAAAGTCATCGAAGTTTTGGGTCTCACCGATCGCCAACTCGTTCTCGATGGAGTCACTTCGCTGATCTTGCGCGATCCGGTGATGGCGTTAGGTCTTGTCGAAAAAGTAAGTCGCAGCGGCGTCGATCCGAAGATTTTTGCTCAAGATCTTTTGGAAGAAGTTCGAAATGCGTTGATGGTTCGCTTGTGTGTGAACGACCCCGCGCGTGTTGTCGATCTTCCGGATAGCGAAATTCAGGCTCTGGCTAATTTAGCGGCAAAGACCTCAGAAGAAGATCTTCACACGCTCTTTGATATGATGCTGAAAGGCGTGAACGATCTTTTGCGTTCGTCGGATCCCCGCCTTGTTTTGGAAATGACATTGCTTCGAATTTCATCGTCGCCGTCGATGATCGCATTGCGCGATTTGTTTGCAGGCCGCGATGTATCGTCTGGCTTTGCGGGCTCACCTGCGGCGCCGCGGGTAGATTCACTTTCGTCAATGAAAGCGATCGACGCCTCTGCGACTTCAGGAGCAGGTGCCAAGGGCGCGTCGATCGCTGGCCCCGCAACGTTCTCATCGGGGCCATATTCGAATGCAGCGGGACCCGCGTCGCAACCGATGAAACAAGAGGCGTCCTCCGAATTTCGGATTGATGGCGTCGGCTCGGCCGGCGAGAGTTCACTTTCGTCAACGAAAGTAGATGCGTCTGCATCGAACTCAGCTCCGGCGGCAGACGGCGAAAAGCCAAGATACTCAGTCGATTCATTTACTCGCGCAGTTAAACCTGGCGCAGCGAAGACAACCGGTGCACCGGCGAAACAAGTCGTGACCGCATTGCCTCCGCTCGCCGCGAACGGCTCAGCTGGCGCAAACGCCAGCCACGGCTCGAGCGAACCCGAGTACGACTCTAACGGCGACCGCAAGATGAACGAAGCGATGCCTTCAAGGGCAAAAGATCCGTGGCTTCATTTCGTATACATGGTTCGTAAATCGAACGGCTTGCTCGGCGCCATGCTCGAGAACACCCACATTATGGAACGAACCGAAACTAAACTCGTCGTCGGCGTTCCCAAAAAAGTGGCATTTGTTATAGATAAATTGAAGGACGCGGACAATGTTCGACGAATTGAACAATTCGTCGAGACAATCTGGGAAAAGCGTTTGAAGGTTGAGGTAAAGCCGGGCGAAGGTACCGCCGCTGACAGCATGACTCCGCGCGCGACTCAAGAGCGCGCGAAGGTTGAGAAAACTCAATCTATCGAGGCTGCGGTCGAGCAAGATCCGCTGGTGCGTACGGCGAAGAATGTTTTCAAAACTCAAGTGAAGGCTATTCGCGACTCGGAGACAACAAGTCCGGCAGCGAAACGCCCGAAGTAACCAGGAGGCATCGTGAAGGGTCGCGGAGGAGCAGGTTTCGGTGGTGGCGGTATGCAAAATATCATGCGCCAGGCGAATCAGATGCAGTCGAAAATTAAAAAGCTTCAAGAGGAGCTTGGCGAGCGCATCTACGAAGGCACTTCGGGCGGTGGCGCTGTCACTGCGAAAATGAAGGGCGAATCAAAACTTATGTCTGTTGTTATTTCTCCCGACGCTGCCGGCGACGTCGAGATGCTGCAAGACATGGTTGTTAGTGCCGTCAACGACGCGCTGACAAAAGCAAAAGAGACTCAAGCTTCCGAGATGGAAAAAATTACGGGCGGCATGGGCCTTTCAGGAATGTTCTAATGTTGCGTATCGGTGCGCTTGAACGCCTTGTTCATCAACTCAATCGATTGCCTGGGATCGGTCCAAAGACCGCTCAGCGATTGGCGTACCAAATTCTTCGTGAAGCTGATCTTTCAACCGGCCTTCAAGAAGCATTGATTGCCGTTCGAGCATCCGTTCACCTCTGCTCGCAGTGCTATTCTTATACCGACGAACCGTCACTTTGCCGATATTGCTCGGATCATTCTCGGCGCGACGATGTCTTATGTATCGTTGAAGAACCTTCGGACATCGTGCGCATCGAAAGCAGCGGAGCTTTTCGCGGCCGTTATCATGTTTTGCACGGAGCGATTTCACCTTTGGATAACATCGGTCCCGATGATTTGAAAATTCGCGAACTCCTCGAACGCATCGAATTGTCTCGTCCACGCGTCGATGGCGTCGACGAGGCACCACAGCCGGCGAAGATCGCTGAAATTATTCTCGCACTCGATCCAGATCTTGAAGGCGACACAACGGTTCTTTATCTTGGAAAAGTATTGAGTGAACGCGGTTTGAAAGTGACTCGCATTGCGAGCGGCGTTCCGCTTGGCAGCGACATCGATTATGTCGATGATCGTACACTTGGCCGAGCGCTAGAGAATCGAGTCGAACTGTAATGGCATTCATCAATCAAGAAGCTCGCGAAATTCACTGCAAACTCGTTTATTACGGACCTTCGCTTGGCGGTAAGACGACAAACGTACAGTGGGTCTACACTCGTACAACGGGTCAGGGCCAAACCGAAATGCAGGCGTTCAACGCGAATCCCGAGCGAACACTGTTCTTCGATTTCTTGCCTATGGATGTAGGCGAAATTCGTGGACTGAAAACAAGATTCCATCTTTATACGGTTCCGGGACAGGTCGTTTACGATTCAAGTCGTAAACTGATCATGAAGGGTCTCGATGGCGTCGTCTTCGTCGCCGATTCGCAAGTCGAACGCATGGAAGAAAATCTCGAAGCATTAAGAAACCTCGAGAAGAACCTCGATCAGCAGGGATACGACATTCGTCGCATCCCGCTTGTCATTCAATACAACAAACGTGATCTACCGAACGTTACTCCCCTCGCCGAAATGCGCGCGGCTTTGAACCGGGTCAATGCACCTGACTTTGAAGCGGTTGCCAGCAACGGCAAAGGTGTTATGGAAACCTTGAAAACGATTTCTAAAACAATCGTTACGACACTCAAAGGCGGCGAAATTTGAGCAAGAGCAGTGTGAAAATCGCCATCGAGCGAACGAAAAACTCTAAAACAATTCCGGCTTCAAAAGAGTTTGGCTTTGGTCGGCATTTTTCAGATCACATGGCCGTGGCCGAGTTTTCTACTGGGGGCAAAGCCGGCGGCGAACGCACTTGGAATAACGTCAAAATCGTTCCCTATGGTCCACTCAGTCTCGATCCTGGTGCGGCGGTTCTTCACTACGGACAAGAATTGTTTGAAGGTTTAAAAGCTTACCGCGGCGACGATGGCAAAGTTCGACTCTTCCGCCCCGAGATGAATTGGAAACGCATGCAAAACGGCGCCGCTCGCGTGTGCATGACGGCGCCGCCGCTCGAACTTTTTTGCGAGATGTTGACCGAGTTCTGCAAAGTTGAATCGCGATGGGTCCCGCGCGAATCAAATTGCGCGTTTTACCTGCGTCCGACGTTGATCGGCACAGAAGCTTTCCTCGGCGTACGTCCCTCGAACGACTATTTATTTTATGTAATCGGATCTCCTGTCGGCTCGTATTACGGTGAAGGTTCGCAGACGGTTAAAATCAAAGTTGAAACCGAATTTGTTCGAGCAGCTCCAGGCGGAACCGGTGCCGCGAAGACCGGCGGAAACTACGCCGCGAGTTTGAAGGCTGCAGTCGAAGCGAAGGCGGAGGGTTTTGCGCAAGTGTTGTGGCTCGACGCCACTCATCGTCGTTACATCGAAGAAGTTGGCACGATGAACGTGTTCTTCAAGATCGAAGGGAAGATTCTCACGCCGCCTCTGGACGGAACGATCTTACCCGGCGTTACCCGCGATTCTATTCTACAAATTCTTGATTCAGAGGGCACGCCGGCCGAACAACGGCCGATCAGCATTGACGAGATCAAAGATGCAGCCAAACGCGGGACACTTGAAGAAGTCTTCGGAACAGGGACCGCGGCCAGCATTTCTCCGGTCGATTCGCTTGGAATCAACGGCGAAAAAATCGTCATTGGTGATGGTGGCGTTGGACCGATGTCGGCAAAATTGCTAAAACGCCTGACCGATATCCAGTACGGACGTACCGAAGACCTCTGGGGCTGGACCCTCATTGTGGACGAATCGTCGCTTTAGTGTTATTCCCTAGGCACTTATGGCGAGTCATCTTCACCAGCTGAAATCCGAGATCGCGGATCTCAAGAAAAAGCACAACGCTTTAATCTTGGCGCATTTTTATGAAGATGGCGCTATTCAAGATCTTGCCGATCATGTTGGCGATTCTCTCGCGCTCGCGCAGTGGGGAGAAAAAGCGAAGAACCCTGTCGTACTAATGGCGGGTGTCGTGTTCATGGCAGAAAGCGTGAAACTGCTTTCGCCGGAAAAAACAGTTCTTGTTC
>JAYSYF010000003.1:0-23718 GCA_043716655.1 Bdellovibrionales bacterium
GCTTCGATAACCAAAATTCTAAGAAGGTCTTGGGTTTGATTGGATCCCTTTTTTATCCACTTATGACGCTTTGTGTTCCACCATCAATCGAGAAGAGCCTCGAAATCGAAAACCATTTGGGGATTTTTATGATCAACATCGTCTCTGCTATTTTTGTTTTGCTGGTTTGTTCGAAGGCGCCTGCGGTTACTTTGAAGATTACTGGGTTGAAGTCTGCTGCGCTTTTTCAGACTGAGATCGTTAGTCCGCTTCCTTCTGATGTTGGCAGCGTCACGGTTCTCGGTTTCGACGCTGAGAAGGTTCCTTATCAGGGGAGTGCTGCCGGAGTTTCTAGGATTTACGATCTCGAACAGGACGTTGTTGTCGTTTCTGATGTTGAGATGAAGGCTTACGGTTGGTGCTTTGCGATCAATGGTGAAGTTCCAGAGACGATGGCGGACACAACGGCTGTCTTAAATCAGCAGACCGTCATCGAGTGGTACTACGCATACGCGCATTACAAAAATGGCGATTGGATCGGACAATGCGTTCGAGACCGCTAATGTGTTTCTGATACGTCTTCGATAATTACAGCGGGAATTGCTTTCATTTTGCAGGGGTCGCATCGTTGTAGCGAAACGCCCTCGCGTGAATGGATTGCTCGAGCAGGAAGTAGCTCTAGCTTTTACATAAGGCTGCATGAGATGTCGTCGCCTTCGAACACACGATTTCCGGGGGGCAGCATGATTGCGATTTTGCTTGGTCTTTTTCTCTTTCTACCGAACGTTGGGCATGCTTCGCAGGCCGAGGCTTATATTGCGAAGGCTTCTGGTCGGCTGAAGGTTGGGACGCATCAGGGGCGTAATCTTCAGGGTCAGTTTTGTTCGGTGCAAGTGCGTCTTGAGAACCTTGGCAAAGGTCGTCGCTACACGGTCGAGATCAGTCCATCGGTTAATACCTATGCGGCGCCGGAAGGTCCTACTGTCATTTCTTTTTCGAGCGGCGATGCACGCGTGCTTTTCGACGACGGGGCGATTCGTGCGGTATCGAACCGCGGCGACGACTATCACGTTCTCGGTATCGAAAATACCAAAGCACAGAAACTATTTATTCGTGCCTATGTGAAAACTGGCAACACGTTGAAGGTTGGCGAGTGCACGATTTAAGGACGCGGTGTCGGCAAAAGGTCGACCTCGTCCGGGTTACTTAATGGCTTTCTTGAATTCGGCAAAGCGAGTGGTGCGCGCTTTCTTGGTGTCCGAGACACCCTTCTTTTGCATTTTAACGAAGTCTTTTTTCAACCATGCGACTCGGTCGGCGCTGCCGGGGTGGCGGCTCGATGTCGCTTCTTTTAACGACTCCGTAATACCGATGTAATCCGTCGGAAAATAACCGCCACGATAAACTGCGAGCAGTGCGCCGCGATCTGCGACTTTTTCTTGGCCGCGCGAAAATGGATTCTGAAAAAATTTTTCGTAAGCTTTCACGACCAGATCTTTCGCCGCATCTCCGGCTTCTTCGGTGACGGCGTCGTCGATGTCCGAATTCCCCGTGAGGTTCACCGATGCACCAGTCGCCTGCATCAGCGAGGCGCCAGCGCCTGCGGCTTTCGCTACACCCTTTTTCAGACCGGCGTTTTCAACTTCAGCCATTCCGTCTTGGCAAACAATGTGCGTCGCCTCGTGTGCAAGGATCCCCGCAAGTTCGTCTTCGGTTTTCATGCTCTTCAAGAAACCTGTCGAAACAAAAACGTAGCCGCCAGGTAAAGACATCGCCAATTTTTCTTCTGACTTAATCGCAGAGAAATGGAATCCCTTAAACGGAAGCATCTTTTCTTTTTTGCCCGAGCACTTCACGTTCTTTGCACCGTTATCGAGGTGCATGGCGACGTACTGACCGACATGATTTAAATAGAGCGTGAGCTTCTCGTCTTTGACGAGCGGATATTTTTTGACGAGAGCTTCCGACATTTCTAAGCCGAGCTGTTGAACTTGATCGGGGCTCATTTTGTTTTTCGCCATCGACATCGTTTCGTCGCCGGTCGCTTCGCCGACAGTCGAAGTGGCTTCTTTCATGGTTTCACAGGCCATCAGAGAAGTCGCAACGGCAATGAGCAAAGTTGATTTCAAGTGTTTCATCGCTATCTCCTCTTATTTCAACAAACGGCTTTGAAGTCCGCCGGCTTTCATGAACGTCACGATATCGGCTTCACTGATAGTGATCGACCCAAGATGATCGGAGGATTTTTTAGATGCAGCTTTCGGAGCCGCTTCTTCACTATCGAGCATCTCGTCGTCAGCTGCGCTTTCGCCACCAGCCGAGTCCAACATCCCGTCCATGGCTTTCGCCGAAGCTCCGGACTCACCTTTGCCGGCAGCTCCGAGCGCATCTTTCGCGCCACCGACAGCCATGCGACTGCCTTTACCAATATTGCCAAGGACGGAAGTACCAGTTGTGATCGCAGCCGCAGAAACAAAACCCGTTTGAACTTTGCCCGATTTATCGGTGAATTCGACTTTTGCCCACATGCCCGACTGGCTAAGCTTTTTCACTTTTGTTCCGCCTGGAAGAGTCGTGAGCACCTTTCCACCGAGGCCGGCCGAAGCCTTCAAAGGTGCCGATTCAGTCGCGATCGTCGCTTCTTCCGCTTTTGCAAAACTCGAAAATGCGATCAAAGCGCAGATCACGATCAGACTATTTTTCGTCATGGTGCCAGACTCCGTCTTTCATTTGCCGGTTGGGATGCTTGATTTCACCGCGTTCGACCGCTTCTTGGCAACGTTCGAGCAAGATCTCGGTAGGTGGCAGATCTTTCGCCTGTACCAAAGCCTCGGTCGCGAGTCGCCATTCGCATTTTTGATAGTGATCGAACGCACGTTGGTAAGAAGCGATCGACTCTTTCGAAAAACCTGCCGTACTGGAGTAGATCGAAACGGTCTGCGACCGACCTTTCACGGCCACTCGATCGACGAGATAAACTTCAGTGCTTGGAAGCGCACCCGCTTCAACCAACGCCTCTTCACTGATCAACAGATTGAGGCCATAATACTTGCCTAGAGCCTCGAGGCGCGACGCGAGATTCACCGAGTCCCCAATTGCCGTATAGTTGTAGCGCGAATGAGAACCGATGTTACCGACAATCGCGAGGCCGGAATGAAGCCCCACTCGCGCCGTGAACAAATCCCGGTCGAAACCAAATTTCAAGCGAGCTTTTTTATTGAAGCGGTCAACTGCGGCTTCATACTCGAGGGCGGCACGCAGCGCGAGTTTCGCGTGATCATTTTGTCCGACGGCGGGAGCTCCCCAAAGCGCCATGATGGCGTCGCCGATAAACTTATCGACATAACCCGCGTGTTTAAAAACCAGATCGACGCACTCGTCGAGATAGAAATTCAGAATTTCTACGAGCCGAGCTGGATCTGTTTGTTCGGACAACGTTGTGAAGCCCGAAAGATCTGAAAACAAAATCGAAATCGTGCGACGCTCACCGAACCTGGCGAGACTCAACTGTCCACTTCGAATCATCCTCACCATCGAAGTCGACATCGAATTCTCGATCGACTTCGCAAGTCGCTCGCGTTCGCGCCACTCGGTTTGAAATCGATACGTGAGAAATGTCGCAAGCATGAGGCCGAGACCGAGCATTCCAGGCAGAGGATTAAACCAGTATCCGAATATCCATGCGCCCCAACTTGTGACTGGCAAAACGAAAAAAAGAACCGACACGGCACCCAGCAAAGCTGGGCCAGGTCGCAGCGCAATCAACGCTAGATAAACGAGTAAAGCGCCGAGCAAAAAATGTAAAATGGCATGATCGTACGGTACTAGTTCATGGACATGCGTTTGTTTAACGCCGTTCAAATAGGTCGTCGCGTGAAGCATCACCCCAGGGGCCCTCGCGTCTGTCGGCAATGGTCGCAGGTCGTACAGGCCCGCGGCACTAAGCCCAATCATCCACGTTTTGCCCTTAAGAACTTCGCGCGCTTTTTCGATCTGAGGATCCGAGGGACCACCATGAAACTCATGGCGGTACAGACGAAAAACCTCGCTCGCGTCGACGACTGAAATCGAATCCGATTGATAAAACTTCAACCACTGCAGCCCGCTACGTTCTCGGTATTCAAACTTGCTGTTCACACCGGCCAGTCCGAAGGGAGGATACACTTCGCCGGATTGTCCCTTGAACTTTTGAGGGACGCGGCGATAAACACCGTCGGCTTCAACCGGAATGTCGACCGCCCCGTAAGTCAGGCGCGTGTCGAGTGTCCCCAGAATTCCCGATGTCGGTTTGTGAAATGCGAGCGCCGTCGGCGCTGGAAACACTACGTTGTGCGAAGGGTCTTTGAGGTAACGCCCAAGAGCTTCGTTAAAAGTTTTGTCGTCGGCCATCCCGAAAGTCGAAGGGCTGTCGAACAGAATATCAAACATCACTGCGCGCGCATTGAGTTTACCCGCGACGTCGACCATCGCACCGTACACTTCACGTGGCCACGGCCAACCTAATTTCAATTCAGGATTGTCGCGAAATTCGTCGAGTGATCGTTGAGTAATAAGAATGACGGCAATGTCATTCTTTGCCGGTGAAGCATGGTGCCTTTGAAGCGCGTCGTAGACAGGCCATCCCCATCTTTCGGAAATGGCGCGACTCGATGGAATGGTATCCAAAAATGCAATAGCACTCACGGTGACAAAAAGCAGGACCGCGCCAACAAGAAAGCTTCTCTTAGTTCTCAAGCGACGATTTTCAGGCCGAAGTGAGAGCCTTGGCTATAGTTTTTTGGTTTTCTTATCGAAGTCCAGGTTGTTCGGCGACGTTAATCGAGCTTTAGCAGATACTTGGTACGCTTCGGCCCGACGTGAATAGGTGCAAACCCGTTGCGAAGTAAAACTTCGGCCGACGGCTCATTGAGATTATTCGTGGATCCAAATACATACTTCGCACCGAGCGTCGATTTCGCGAAGTCCAAGGCTATGTTCAATGCGTTCGATGCAATCCCTTTTTCTCGGAACGTTGGAAGCAAAGCATAACCAACAGCGAGGTGGAGTTCGTCGGGATGATTTTTGGGGAAGTCCGCATGAATCTCAACCGGAAGCCATGCCGAATCGATCGCGGACATAACCAGATAGCCACCGATTTTACCTTGGTAGATGATAACCCAATGACCATCAAACCGTTTGCGTGACCCGGCTGACTCGAGTGCCGCTCCGAGATACATCCTCTTCCGAAAGAATTCGCGCCAAAGAATCGCGACGTGCTTCATTCAATGGGGTCAGTCGCAGTTCACCGGTACCCAATTCAATTCTTAGATTTTATATCGCAAAGATCGTCGCGCACCGATCTTGCGCGAAGCTTGTTGGCGAATAGAATAAAGCTAAAACCAAGAGAACCTTGGACATGGACTCTAAGTAATCGAGCCGCCGCCCGCTTTCAATAATTGGCGTAGGCGATCGCCAAAAGCATGTGATAACACTGAGTTTCTGAAATTAATGCCGGTCTATTGCATCGAACCTAAGGATGAAAATGAAAAACGCATTCTCCGTTTTGCTAGTCTTATTGTCGTTTCTGATGTCGTTTTCGCTCACGTTCTCGAGCGCTGAAGCACAAGTCATCCGCATCGAAGTCGGTGATAAACACGGTTCGTCGAAAGATGAGCTTGAACGCCGGGTTTGGGATCTTGAACGCGCCGTACGCCAACTACAAAACCGAATCTATGATCTCGAAGCTGACAAGAGCCGACCCGTCGCTCGCAGATCGACGTGCTCACTCGAATCCTTCGGCAAAGTCTTCAACGCGACTGAAGATACCGAGATGTTAGCGAAGTCCGTCGTCATGAAAAAGTGCGCCGACGCAACAAACGCCATGCACTGTGATAAAAGCAAAGTCGAGTGCGGTAACTAAAACTAGTAGGTGATGGCAAAGCCGAGCGTGAAAACGCTTTTTCCATCTTCTCCGCCACTTTTGATCGTGTCGATACCTAATAGAAAGTCCCAATTGATATTCATGCTCGTCGGATAAATCCGCGAGCCGAATGAAATGTGCGACAACGACGCGCTCGCCGATGAATTGTCATTTGTGACGAATGTTCCGACACGAAGTCCGATGATCCAATCGTTGCCCCACTCGCTCCAGCCGCGATAGCTGCCTTCGCCACCAATTGTCATTCGGGCGTAATCCGTTTTCGAATCGCTGCCTTTGTGTTTATGCGATTCGCCGCCCGCATGAACGGCAAGTCGCCATCGGCCGCTCAGCGCTTCAGTCGACGGGGAAAGCAAAAATAATTCGCCCATCAATGCGTCTTCTTGCGTCTGGTAAAACGCGGGGTGAGTCGCCAGACTGAAGCCGACCAAAAATTTCGGTTCTGCACCTTTCGCTCGCACCGACGGCACGTCGCGCTTTTGCCAAACGAGAGTTTCAGTTTTCAGCGCTTGCGATTGATGTTCGGTCACTTCAATTTGTCCCGAACCGACGCGGTCACCTTCAACAAGTGTCACGTCGTACTGACCCTTTGGAAGACTGATGGTTTTTTCTTCGCCGCGATTCTTATAGAACTTAAAGAAGTTAAGGCCACGTGCGGATGCGAGAGTGAGTTCACCTTGAGTCGGATTTGATAATTGCAGATGGCCGTTGATGCGAGCCGGATACGAAACGACGAGAACTCCTTGCCCGGTCAATTTCGATTCAAACTCTGGACTCTGAACTTTTCCGCCGGAAACAACGTTCTGAAATTTCGTCTGCGAATATACGTACTGGTAAAGTTCATCGATAGTTACGAGTCCATCTGCATTCGAATCCGCTTGGCCATACAAGCCCGAGACAAGGTGATAAGTAAAGATACTGCCTTTCAAGCGCTCGCTTTCATAAGAAAGCTCGGTACCTGAACTCGAAGTCAGAATCACGCTCCCCGTTGGCTCGTCGACATTATATTGTACAAGTTCAATTGGTTTCGCTTTCACAGCGCCTTTGGCTTTCAGTGCACCAGAAAAACAACTATCGAGAACGACAATTTTAACTTTCGCTTGAACCTTCGCTAGCATGTCGTGGAACTTCGATTTAGTGATCGCACCATCGCGCAGATGCAAACCGTTTTCATCCGAGTGACCGGAAAAGTAGAACATGAATTTCTGTGTCGAATTCCGAGCTAGAGCAGCGACCGTTCGGTCAAACTCTTCGATATCTGGGTTTTTCAAAATGCGAATGTCTTTTAATGAAACTTTCGATGCCGACGTCAACGCCTTCACCAGACGACCCGCATCCATCGACGAATATTCTAAGTTCTTTTCGCTCGCGACGTAAGAATTGTCCGCGCTAACGACGAGGACTTGCATGCCCTCAGAAGGCGCCGCGTTCGCAGGTTGCATCCAAAACAATAGAAGAGTGAGGAAGGCGCTGACACAGAGTCCGAACCCGACCCGTTCGCTAGAATTGTTTTTCATGGGAGTCTCCTCAGTCGGTGACCTACGAACACGCAACCGCTTGCACGAACTTTTTGCTCACTCATTAATCGAGAGACAAATTCATGATCAAAGAACGAGTCTGTCGGTTTTTCGCTTGCATCCCGTTTTGGCGTTTTCACCTTCGGACAAACAACCACAACGAGATTCTCGCCTTGGTTCGGAGCTACGAGCTCGAAACTAGAATCGAAGCTTTTCGAAACGCCGGGTTGCAGATCCAGTCGGCTCGAGTCGACGTCGCTTGCGTCGCTGATGGCCTTGAACCGATTGTCCGTAATCGCCCAGTAGGCGTCTGCTTCGTCCGAGCTGATAACTTTGGCGCCGACTTTGTCACCGTCACGCAAAACGCTGTCATCCGTCAACGGCGATACTTTTCCATCGCGTTCCCAGAAAACCGAAACTTGCAGCGATCCTTTGGCCGACAGTCGATCTTCTTCGAGCTTCGGAATCAGAACGATTGCGACAATCGCCGCTATGGCTCCGCCAATGACCATTCGAAACTCAGGGATCTTAAACCGCTCAAGGAACGATTCGAGAGCCGAAACCTTGCGAGGAGAAAGCTTCAACGGTGGAAGATCGAGCCCGCTTAAATGCGAAAATTCAATGTGATCTTCCTTCGACCAAACAACCTTATCGGTTTCGATCAGGCGCATGTGTGTTGCGAATAGAGAATCCGTGGGAGGAGAACTTGGTTTTCGCGTATCATCCGACATTTCGCCTCCTTACTTTCTCTAACTTTGATTCAAGCTTCTCTTGCAGTCGATTCACAGTTCGTCGCGAGATCTGCATCACTTCGGCCACTTCGTCCTGGCTAAGTCCCTCGACATTCTTATAGATAAACAAACTCGCTTCATCTGAACTCAAAGACGGAAACAACCGTTTCCATGCCGCGCGAGCTTCTGTCTGCGTTTCCAAATCCACCGATGAAACCTGATCGACATCTTCAAGTGGTAAACTAGAATTCCCACTCGCCCTGATAAAATCGATCGCCGCGTTCGTGCAGCATTTGTAAATCCAAGCATAAGCGCTTCTCACATTTGGAAAAGCCATTTTCTTTTCCCAAAGTTTTGCGAAAACTTCTTGCACGATTTCTTCGCTCGCAGCCCGTTGACCGACGATGCGAAGTGTTTTTCCCAAGGCAGGGCGCCCAAGCTTTATGTAAAGCATGTGAACGGTCCTTTCATCGCTGCAGTCGATCGTTTGTTCCGACTCTTCTTTAATATGCGCCCCCGGACGCATAAGGTTATCGTGTTACGCCTAACTGTTGAACGTCTGGTCCGGGCGTTTTGTGCCAGAAATCTTTTGCGCTTTCGGCACTTGAAATACGGTCAGTGAAACTCCAGCAATTTCATATGTTTACGAAATATTCGTTATTCCTGGCACAAACTTCCTGGACCATCCGTTTATTAGGAAACAACGCTACTCGGAGGGTTCAATGAAATTAAAGACAATGAACAACACCTGGCTTCTTCTTGTACCAGCACTCTTAATGATGGGCTGCTCACCAAAAGTAGTTGCGACAGATTCCGGCGCAGCAGCAAGCGCAATGGCGGCAGACTTAAAATCGGTGGAAGACGAATATGTTCCAGAATCAATCCGCGACACAGGAGCAGCAGCGACGCTTTCTGCAAAAGCTTCGATCTCTTCTGCGATCACTTCGCAAAGTGCAAACGAAGATATTTGTGCCGGACTTGATTTCATTAAATGTCAGCCGAAACTTCTTCGCGCTTATCTACTTTATGGTCGTGGAGCCGTTGGACTTACAGCAAAGATTGTACGCGAGGTAGCACTTGGTCTGTCGAAAGCACCAAACAACTCTTCAGGCACTTTCCGTGACGAAGTTAAAAATCTGACGATCGATTACACTAAACGTTCATCCGTCGACTTCGACTTCCTGATCACTCAGAATGGTGCGCCAGTCGGCCGCGTCTCGGCGAACCCAGCACTTTACACGATTCAGTTCGACGTCGGCATCTTAGAGAAAGACCAAGCTGATAGCCGCGGTGGTAAAGTCGACATTCAGGTGAAATACACCGACCGTACTCACTGGACATCGCAAGTGACTGTCACAAATCTTTTGTGCAACGTTGCCAAACCAGATGATCCAGAAACCGGTCGTATCAAAGTCACACGCAACGGCGAAATGTGGAGCGGTCAATCGATGTTCTACAACGGCATAGCTGGAAGTTTCGCAAGCGTAAAGAGCTGCTCGACGCCCGCGAGCGATCAAGGCGGACTCGTAGTTTACAGCGATTTCGTTTCTGACCGAAAGGCTGCGAAGGCCGCTCTATATCTGATGAAACGTACCGAAACCTCGACAGCGTTTATCGAAACATTCGGTCTAGGCAATATGTGCGCGAACTATTCAGACTTTTGCCAGTCTCTTGCGACTGCGCTTAGCACAACACCAACTGTTGTCGAAACAAGTCTCAATCAGTTGGCGAACCCATTCTGCGTCAAACGTGGAAGCAGCGACGTTACTTGGAACTCGAACTGCACAGACATCTCGGCGCAAGTTGGCGCAGCTCCCTTTACTGTAAACGCGGGCTGGATGACACCTTTCGACTTCTATCGCTCTGAAGTCGTGATCCCGGCGCACCTTTAATTGCCACTGAGTAATTGAAACTCAAACGACGAAGCCAGGTTGTTAGAAACACCTGGCTTCGTCGTTCCAAATTGAGACGGCGAATTCTGTAGTCTTTCGAATGATTTAAATGTGATCCAACTGTGAGAGATTGTGTAAATTAAAAACGCGACTTTCACGTTAGACGGTTTGTCTTAGTTGACGTTCTGTTCTGCGCAATCGAAACGAAGAATTCCCCAATGATCTGAGCGCTGGCTCGACGACCTTCACGGTCGTCTTCTTGCTTTACATACCTATAGATGGATCTGTTTCCATCTAATTTAAGAAGCCGCGGATAATTGTGAGCATGAAAACATTAAGTCACCTGCTCGTTGCCGCAGTCATGACTGTTCTCAACACACACGGCGTTCGCCGCTGTGACTCGAGCTTCTTCATCTATTGATGTCGCTACCCTCGTTGCGGGCGCGGTTCAAACTTCGAGAGTCTCGGTTTACTCTGATACCCGACTCGACAATCTGATTGCGGACATGCGAGAAATTCGCCGAAAAGAATGTGCAGATCGCAGGAACAGCTTATCGAACTTTCACAGTTGATTTCGCAGTTCCAAGCGGAGCAACCGGCGGAGTCGTCTCACGACAGTCATGGCCGGTCATGATCCAATGGCCCGCACGTACTTCGACGGACTCTTCAGATTCGCGCGCGCGCATCCTGCTTACAACGTCGATCCGAACTTGTTGGATTGGAGAGTCGGCAAAGATTGCTCGAGCCAAGGCGACGAAGAACTTCAATTCTGCTGGTTACTCGATGGGTGGTCCTGCTGCAGATCTCTCGAGAACGTCTGACTATATGATCACTCACTTCCGTGCGTTCAAACGAGCAACGGGCGATGTTTACTGGGACTTAGCAATCAACAAAAGTTTCGAGGTTTTGAGCTTGATGCAGAGCAAGTTTGCAGCAAACACCGGCTTGATTCCAGATTTCATCGTGGAACTTCCAAACAACCCTGCTCCATCACCTGGTGGTCGGATCGAATCGATGACGGAAGGTTTCTTCGCATGGAACGCGTGCCGAATTCCATGGCGCTTAGGTTAATTTCCGTTAACGTACCAACACTTCGGTCGAGCAGCGGTAGGGTTTGCACAACTGCCGACTGCCGCGGTGTTGAAATCAAGTTCAACGGACTTCGGAACAGACTCTGTTTTGCAAAGCGCGCCGGCCGCGAAGGTATCAAGCCGGCACTGTCGATCTGGGTACGAGTCGATAATCGTTTTTGGCGCTACGAACGCGCTTTCGCTATCGATCGCTATAGGAAAGACCTTGATCATCTGAAGCATATTGAGTGCACCCGCAACACCGCGCTGGCAGATCAGAGAGTCTTCAGATTTTTTTCCGTGAGCCGCATCGCACTTCGCTGCGAGCAGAGAGGTTCCGCCGTTGTCTCGCGTCGTCTGCAATACCAATTCGTGATTTTGTCCACGCACAAGCTGACGGAAACAAACAAGCGTCGCGTAGTAATCCGCCTGCCCTTCACTGCTCATAAAGCTTAAGCCGTCAGCGGCGACCGGTCCCTCCCACTCGGGAGGTACGTTTCGGCGTGGTGCTCCGCCCAAGATGTGGCCCATCTCGTGGCACAAGATTGTGCGTAGACCATCTTCAGACATACGCGAATTCTCGAGAAGATGCCGTGTGACTGTGACACGAGCTTCACGCGCGTCGCGATTTGCTTCAGCAGATTCAGATGTGGAAGTTTCGTCGATCCTGACAGTCAGTTTGATTCCGACAGCGACGGAGGCAGGTCGATACAACGATTCGAGTTCTTCAAGGACTGCCGTCATCGAGTTTGTCTTTAGGCTTGCAACCGGCGTTCGCCCCCTCGAGCCGAACGCCGGTGCATTTATCGCGCAAGAAACAATGAGCACTAATCCGATAGAAAAACTGTATGTGCTCACGGCGCGCCCCCCATCCGCTTACTTGCGTGAAACGATATTTAGGCGGCGACGGCCGATAACAACAGACACATTAATTTATCGGTCCTAGTAGGACCACTCGGGGTAACGACTTCTGCATGTGCAGATGCGAGTTTGTGCCTGCCAAGTCATCGTAATACTTCTGCCAGCGACGAAATGAACGCCAGCTCGACGAATTTCTATGCATCGCGAATGGATAGAGTGGATGGCAAACACTGGCTTAAAGACCGAGTGTCGAATTTACTCGGTAATTTGTATCCAAACGTTTTCGACACCGTGTTGGCGAACGAGACGATTGAAGATCAAAGCGTTGTCAGGATGGAGTCGGACGCAACCATGTGACGCTCTAGTTCCGAGACGCTTCCAATTGCTCTTCGCAGTTCCGTGGATGGCGAAACCACCTTCAATGAAAACCGCGTAAGGCATATTGCCGAGGCCCATATAGTTTCCGCCCGGAAAAGTCTTCGACATGTACTCGTCATAGACTCGCCCGTTGGGATGACGATCGAAGTCCGGAGTTCCATGGCCCACGGCGCCAGTTGAAACCAACCAATCAGAAACGGGATTGCCGTCGACAAAGAGATAAAGCTTTTGATCAGAACGTCGAACGTAGGCAAACACCTTACATTGGCTTCGGAAACAACCACCGGTCGCACTGCGAAGTTGCGGATTGATTCCGTCTAGCCAAGAACTTTTGTTCGTCGATCGTTGATAAGCACGATCGAATTCCTCGAGTTGTTTCTCAACGTCGGGGCTGAACGGATCTAATTCATCCATCGCGTTCTTCGGTGTGTTTTTCGGCGCAGGTTTAGTCGTGTTGTGCGCGGCCTCGGCTTGATTCGCCCAACCGCAAGAACCCGCAACAAATGCTAACAACGTAAAAAGAATCAGATGTGAACCCATGATTATCCCCCTGCTATTGTGCAGTACCGTCACACCAAATTCGGCACAAGCATCCGGGCAAGATGAATAAATTCGACAAAAATCTCGCTTCTCGGGACCGCAAGTCCGCGGCTTGTTGCTTCTTCCTTACAAGAACCAGCGGTAGAAAACGATGGCGACACACTATGTCGTGCGGCTACAGGGCTTGCCATTTTTCAACGCATCAAAATGCACAACTTCGGAAACCCCTTTGTTAATGGGCGTTTCAGTCTGTCAATCTCCATTGTGACGGTGCAACCTCCGGATTTGTATGTGCGTGGCTACGTGAATCAAAACGCGTTTCGACCTTCTCTATTTCAAGCTCTTCGGTGCAGGCTTTCACCGGAAGCAAACACCCCTCACCAGGAGATGACTTACATGAAAGCTTTTTTGACATCGACAGCACTCACACTCTTCGCATCACTCGCTTTTGCAGGACACGGCGACGTTCAAATCAACTGGCCATCGATCAACGGTCTTTCAATTAACAACGCTTGCGCAACAGACGACACATTCGTTTCGTTGAATGGCGTTTCAACCTGCACGGCGACGAAAACAGTTCGCTACGCTGTCAGCAACCAGGGCGAAGTCGGATACACGAAACGTAAACTTGCTGCTGGCGAACAGCCAAACAGCGGTGAGTGGCTCGAGACTGAAGAAATTTGCTCGGCTTACGGCACAACTGGAATGACAGTTTCTCGTTACGTGACAACAAGCGAGTGCGCTTACTATCCACGTGGTGGCGAAGCTTATGAGCCATGCACAGACTTCGTGACTAAGACTTCTAAAGTTGGACGCACGTTCTCGGTTGAACAGATCACTTCTTACGGAGAAGCGGACCAACAGACCTTCTTCAACTTCACAGTTCCACTCTGCAAGTAAACGGTCGACATTTCGAATCGATCAAGAGTCATCGCTAAGCGGTGACTCTTTTTTTTGCACAATCCAAAAAACAACTTGAGACATTCTTGCTCGTCGCTCGAGACAACCCGACTCGGCCATTCGATCGTGCTCGCCCTCCGTCGAGTACGCACCGGCACGACCATTGTACTGTGAACAGTTGTTCCAACATCGAAAATCCACGGGAGGATTATGATTTACCACGCCGCACTCTGCGTCACATCTTTGATTTTAACGACCGCCATCACTTCGATCGCATCTGCTCAGACGGATCCTGTAAGAGTCGCTGCGACTTACACCAAGATGTACGCCGTTGACGGATATGATTCAAATGATCACATCCAACTTGTCGGCGAAGGAATGTTTCGCAACACCTGTTACCGTCATGCAGAAACCTCTGTGGCGGTAGACGAAGCGACAAAGGTGATTACTGTCGGACCTGTTGCATACGAGTACCCAGGTTATTGCCTTCAAGTGGTCCTTCCATTTCAGCGCGTGATAGACGTCGGACTTCTGAAGGCCGGAAAATGGACGATCCAACAAGGCGCAGGAATAAAAATCGGGGAACTCAATGTTGTGTTAGCGAAAACAAACAGCGCAGATGACTATCTCTATGCGCCGATTTCTCAAGCCTTCTTTCGTCAAGCAGGTGGAAACAGCGAAGTTATTTTGTCTGGTGAATTCTCAAACGACTGCATGACACACGATTACGAAAAAGTTTCGATTCAACCGAGTGCCATCGTCATTCAGCCGGTCGCGAAAATGGATAATCGTCTTGGATGCAAGCAAGGTAAATTCCCGTTCACTCGAGTCGTTCCCATAACTGGCCTAGCTGCAGGTCGCTACCTCTTGCATGTTCGTTCAACCGGTGGAAACGCGCTCAACTCGCTTGTTGACGCGAACTAGAGCTCGAATAGTTCTGAATGAGACATTTCAAACTCCGATGCATATGAAGGCTCACGAAATGTCCCATCGTAGACGATTCTAGTCGGACTGACGCGAAATTCCATGGCTCAGCCCTTGCTTTTACTCAAGCCAAAGCATCAGGGGGATTGATGAAACTGAAACTTGCCATCGCTGGACTACTCGCCATTTTTGTCGCTACGGGCGTTAACGCAGAAGAAAGAGCCCAAACTTCTGTCGGCAACGCCGAATGGAAAGTCCGAATGCAAGCCATGTTGACGGATGTTCTCGTATTGTTTCCGTACGCATTTGATGAATCGAAGTTTGTAGATCCGAAGAATGCACCTGCGATTGAAACCGCAATGAAGTCGCTCGTCGGGCATTCTGCTGGTTTGAAGAAACACACCGCTCGCTTTCAACCAGCTAAAAATATGAAGATCGATCCGAGCTTTCCATTTCTTGGTCAAGCGTTTGAAAACGAGATTACGTCGGCGCAGGTCTCATTTTCAGGCGACCCGTCAAAACGAACGCAATCGCAAGGATTCTTACGTTCCGCTATTTCTAAGTGCATGATGTGTCACACTCAATCTGCGAACGGTCCGGAACTCAAACTCGATGACTTTAAATCGCAGTTTGCAGCCCTTTCCGCTAGCGATCGATTCTTGGCATTTGCTGCAACCAGACAGTTCGACGAGGCACTTAGCGAGTTCGGAAAGTACTTAGACGATTCCAAAATCACGAAGCCCGACCCGGTTACCATCGACAGGCAAGCGAGAACTGCGATAGCAATCGCAGTTCGTGTAAAAAAGAATCCGTCGCGTGCGTTAGTTGTTATCGAACAAATCAAAAAGAGCGGCGTAGTCTCGCCGATGCTACAAACAGCTTCGAAGGATTGGAAAAACTCGGTGCTCGACTGGCAATCTGAAAAACTTGCCGTTACCACTTCTGACAAGGCGCTATTCGCAGAAGCGAATAGACTAAGTGACTTGGGTAAGAGACGCGAAAACTCTTCGGGTCGCTTTGAAAACTCGGATATTGCTTTACTACGAGCGTCTTCTCTTTTGCACGACCTGCTATCGAATTTTCCCGCAAGCCCGTTACGAGCAGAAAGCTACATCTTGCTCGCATCCTTGTACGACCAACTGCCAGGTTTTGCGATCTGGGATCTTGCCGATGAATATCTCGGCGCTTGCATTCAAGAGTACCCCCATTCATCGACCGGTGAAAGATGCTTCAGCAAGTACAATGACAGTATGATTCTTGGCTATTCTGGTAGTTCGGGAACGCACATTCCTTCCGCAGTTCAAAGCCATCTTCGAAGCATGAAAGAACTCGCGACTCGAATTGAGCCAAAGCGCCCGAAGCGATAGCAGATTTTAGGGCGAGCTATTCTGGCTCGCCCTTTAAAATCGGTTGAGCCAAATTGTCTCGGCATGGACGTCGGCAAGGCTTCCCTGATAAATTGCCGGCTCTAGAGATATCCGCGAATGGCATAATGGCTGCAAAACTATCACTCATGAACACTGCATCGCTCCTTTGTACTCCCGCGTGTTTGCACTGTGGCTTGGTACTACCGCGAAACGTCAGCGTCTCTTCGCAGTTTTGCTGTTCGGGATGCGCCTTTGTTTATGACCTGATGCTTTCAAATGGTCTCGAACGATTTTACTCACTTCGCGACGAAAATCCCCCGACTTGTCCAGTCCCTATGCGGGCCGAAAGTTCCACGCAGACTTACGATTATTGCGACGAGCCCGAGTTCGTTTCGAAGACGAGTCCAGACGGATTGAAAATTCGGTTTTATCTCGAAGGACTCAACTGCACCGCTTGTGTTTGGCTTCTTGAAAAGCTTCCCGACTTTTGCGCGGATGCGAAAACTGCTCGCGTCGACATCGCCACATCGACCATCGCAATCGAAAGAACAAGTGCGGGGTCGTTCGGCGCTATCGCGACAACCTTGGACAATTTTGGCTATCGCCCTCATCCACTTCGCAACAACGAAACTTCGCAGCGGTTACAAACGCAAGAGCATCGAAGGGATTTGATCCGGCTCGGAGTCGCTGCGGCCGCGACCGGCAATATTATGATATTGGCCGTCTCGATTTATGGTGGCGCCAGTGGAGCGTTAGAACAGCGGTTTCAATGGTTGGCCGGCCTGATTGCGCTTCCGGTTCTAACTTACTGCGCCTGGCCTTTCTATCTCAGTGCTTTGCGCGCATTCCGTGCACGACGTTTGAATCTTGATGTACCAATCGTGGTTGCCATTTTGGCTGGCGTCGCGACAAGCGTTTCGGCACTAGCGCGCGGTGAAAGCTCGACCTATTTCGACTCTCTTTCAATGCTCGTTTTCCTCTTGCTCTCCAGTCGTTTGGTTCTGAAGGGTGTTCAAACACGACATCTCCAATCAGTAAATATCGAAGACGATCTGTTAGTTGGAAACGTAAAGCGAAGTTTAAGTGAGGGACTTTTCTCAAATGTCAGTACCGCTTCGCTTAAACCCGGGGATTTAATTTCAGTCCGCTCGGGAGACCTCATTCCCGTCGATGGAATTGTCGAATCCGGTTTCGCAACGATCAACGCTTCGGTGATGACCGGTGAGAGCGACAACATGCATATATTGACCGGCGCGAAAGTCGAAGCCGGCTGGCGAAATCTGTCGGACGACTGGTTGCTTCGAGTCGAAAAATCGCCGAGGGAAACTCGCCTCGCAGGAATCTTGCGCGACACTGAATTGGCATCGGAAGTGAAATCGCGGTTCATCACTTTTTCGGATTCTATCGCTCAGTATTTCATTGCGATTGTCTTGGGTTCGGCCGCCCTACTTGTTGTCGGCTTCATTAGCACCGATCCGAGAGAAGGATTTTCTCGCGCGCTCGCGCTTATCATCGTTACATGCCCTTGCGTCTTTGGAATCGCAATTCCCCTCTCTATGGGTTTCGCCATTCGATCGGCAGCTCGCAAAGGAATCATCATAAAAAATGCTGACGCGATCGAACGGCTCTGGAGCGCACAACATCTCTTTTTCGATAAGACCGCAACACTGACGACTGGAGCTATGGAAATCTTGTCTGTGAGTTTCGAAGATAGTTCCGATCTTGCAATCGTAGCTGGATTGGAGCGCGATCAGACACATCCAGTCGCCCGAGCCATCACCAACTACACACGCTCGTTGGAAATAGAACCGAAAGCACTCGCGAATATTGCGCACCTTGAGAGCGGCGGTGTCTGCGCAGAAGACGGCAATGCCCAGGTTGAGATTCGTCCGATTTTTCTGAGCTCGGCGACATCGAGTCCAAGTGTGATTCGTTCGACGTTCGGTTTTTTCAAAGACAATCACCTTGCGGCAACTTTTGAGCTTGGCGATCGACCGCGTCTTGAATCACGGGAAGTTCTTGATTGGGCGCGGTCTCGACGCCTGCATGTGCGATTGCTTTCCGGCGATCGCGAGCATGTCGTTTTTGGCTGTGCACGAACGCTCGGCTTTTCTGATTCCGACGTGTATGCCGAGCGAAGTCCCGAAGCAAAAGTGGCAGAGATTCGCAAATTTCCGGAGGGCACTGTCATGATTGGCGATGGCGCCAATGACGCCGCGGCTTTTGCTGCTGCGAGTGTCGGAATCGCAGTTTGCGGAAGTCTGGATGTAAGTTTACGTGCCGCGGATATTTATCTCACTCGCCAAAGTCTCTGGGCGATTCCAGAACTCTTCGAAATCTCGCGAATTACTAGACGAGCGATCATTCGCAATCTCGTATTCTCAGCGAGTTTCAACGTCATTGCAGGACTGCTGGCAGCAACGGGTCAAATGACTCCGCTCTGGGCCGCTGTCTTTATGCCGCTAAGTTCATTGACGGTCCTATTGTCTGCGTTCGCATCTGGTAAGCAATCGATGAAAGTGAAAGGTGCGACATGAACATCATCTATTTTTTGCTCCCGATCGCCCTACTGCTTGGATTTACCTTCGCTGCCGCCTTCGTTTACTTTTCGAAGCGAGGTCAATTCGACGATCTCGAAACGCCTGCGCACCGAATGCTCTTCGATGCCGACTTGAATACAGATTCTGTGACCGTTTCTAAGAAAGGTACCACACACCATGAACGCCAACAGTGAACGAGCCAAAATCGAATCCTTTTCGTACGACGATAGGATCGTTAAACAGTTCACGATAGCGACGCTTGTTTGGGGCGGCATTGCGTTTCTGATAGGTATTATGGCGGCTCTTCAGCTCGCGGACTGGCACTTAAATTTCGGACTCAGTTGGTTGACGTTCGGTCGACTACGCCCACTACACACCAACGCAGCGATTTTCGCTTTTGGCGGAAACGCGATTTTCGCTGGAATTTACTATTCGACGCAGCGGCTGTGCAAAGCGCGACTTTTTAACGATACCTTGGGACAAATACATTTTTGGGGCTGGCAACTGATCATCGTCGCCGCAGCGATTACACTTCCGCTCGGTATTACTCAAAGCAAAGAGTACGCCGAACTCGAGTGGCCAATCGACATCGCGATTACCGTCATCTGGATCGTCTTCGCCGTGAATTTTTTCGGTACGCTAGCACGGCGGCGCGAGCGACATCTCTATGTCGCACTTTGGTTTTATATCGCAACGATTATCACCGTCGCTGTCCTGCACGTAGTGAACTCAATCGAAATTCCGGTCTCTTGGTTTCAAAGCTATCCAGTGTACGCGGGTGTTCAAGATGCGCTCGTGCAGTGGTGGTATGGACACAACGCTGTGGCGTTCTTTTTGACGACACCGTTTTTGGGATTGATGTATTACTTCCTGCCAAAAGCGGCGAATCGTCCGGTTTATAGCTATCGCCTTTCGATCGTTCACTTCTGGTCGCTCGTCTTTATCTATATATGGGCTGGGCCACATCATCTCCTATACACCGCTCTTCCAAACTGGGCCCAAACCCTTGGAATGGTCTTTTCGATTATGCTTTGGGCACCAAGCTGGGGCGGAATGATCAACGGCTTGCTTACGCTCCGTGGCTCATGGGCGAAGGTTCGCACTGAACCCGTGTTGAAATTTATGGTCGTCGCTCTCACATTTTACGGCATGGCCACATTCGAAGGACCGTTGCTGTCGATAAAATCGGTCAGCGCCATTGGTCACTATACGGACTGGATCATTGCTCACGTACACGGCGGAACATTGGGCTGGAACGGATTTCTGACTTTCGGAATGATTTATTACCTGGTCCCCAAACTTTATCGAACAGAACTTTATTCGAAGCGACTTGCTAACTTACACTTTTGGATCGGCACAGTCGGTATCTTCATGTATCTCATAGCGATGTACACTTCCGGCATCACACAAGGACTGATGCTTCGTGCGATCGATTCGACAACAGGTCGCTTAGTTTATCCGGACTTTATTGAAACCGTTGTGCGAATCGTCCCACTTTATTGGGCTCGCGCGTTCGGTGGAATATTGTTCCTCGCTGGATTCCTGATCATGTGCTGGAACATCTTTAAAACTTGTCAGCTGGCCCCGAAAAATCTTCCGGTTGAAGTTTATAGGGCGCCAAGGCTTACAGATGGAACCATCGAAGCGAAGTCAGAGTGGCATCGTCGTCTTGAAGGATGGATGCCGACATTTTCTGTACTGACGTTCGTCGCGATCATCGTCGGATCGGCTATTGAGATTCTCCCGACTCTCGTTGCTCACACTTACACACCGTCAACGGCTGGCGTAGATCCCTACACGCCACTCGAGCTTGCAGGGCGAGATATTTACGTCAGAGAAGGTTGTTACAACTGCCACTCGCAGATGATTCGATCGCTCAAAGAAGACGTTCTTCGCTATGGAAAAGCATCGCTTCCGGAAGAATCGATGTACGATCGTCCGTTCCAGTGGGGTTCAAAACGAACCGGACCCGATCTCGCTCGAATCGGCGGCAAGTATCCCGACCTGTGGCACTACCGTCACATGCTCGATCCGCGTTCGGTCAGCCCAAATTCAATCATGCCGGTATACACTTGGCTCTTCGATCAGAAAACTGACTTCAGCATTCTCGAGAAAAAATTCGCTGTCATGAAGATGCTCGGCGTGCCTTACACAGATGCCGACGTAACGGGAGCGCCAGAGGCTGCTCGCGCGCAAGCCGTGAAAATTGCCGAAGCACTCGCGGCCGACTCGCCGGTGAAAGGTCTTGAAAACCGCGAGATCATTGCACTGATCGCCTACATGCAGCGTCTGGGAAAAAACCCCGAATTGCTCAATCGACCAGAATCTTTAGGAGCAAATCAATGAAACAAGAAATACTGACACGCTTTCCTTGGCCGTGGTTGCCGTCAATCGCACTTTTAATTTTCTTTGTTTTTTTTCTCGGACTTCTCGTGCGGCTTTCGATGAAATCCCAAGTGTCGGCATTGAATCGTGCTGAACGTCTTCCGCTTGAGGACGGAGAATTCAATGAGTGATCAACCACAGGATATGGAAATTTTCAAAGGCGAAGAAGGTCTGGTGCTTGATCACAATTACGACGGCATCAAGGAACTCGACCATATGTTGCCGCGTTGGTGGGTTTGGCTCTTTTACGGAACTATGATTTTTGCCGTTTGGTACGCGGGTTACTACATGTCTGGTTTTGGCCCGACTCCACAGGAAGAACTCGCAGGGGCGATGCGCGAAATCGAAGCTCTCAGTCCAAAGCCTGAAGCTAACGGATCCGGCGACGGCAGCTTCCTTGCGGCCTTCACTGCCGCCGTAGGTAAACCTGAAAAAATTAAACATGGGAAAGAAGTTTTCAATGCAAAGTGTAACGCTTGCCACGGCGACTTAGGGCAAGGCGTGATCGGACCAAACTTGACTGACGATTTTTGGATCCACGGCAAAGGACGACCCGAAGACATCGCACGAGTCGTTGCGGACGGAGTCCTGGATAAAGGCATGCCGCCGTGGGGAGCCTTGCTATCGCAAAACGAGTCTGTCGATGTCGTCGTATACATTCATTCGATTCACGACTCACATCCGGCGGGAGCCAAGGCACCTCAAGGTGAAAATTATGAAGAATAGGATCATGTGACCAACGAGTTCGAACTTCACGCAGATCGCCTGGCTACGTCTGACGCTAGTGGAAAGCGCGTCTTTCTGCATCCGGCAGATGTAAAAGGGTTCTTTCGAATCTGGCGTTCAAAAGTTCAAGCTGTGCTCATCTTACTATTTCTTGGCCTACCGTGGGTCAAAATTAACGGACATCAAGCCTTGTTGTTAAATATCGCCGATCGTCAGTTCGAAATTTTCGGTTTGTCGTTAAGGGCACACAACGCGCCCCTTCTGCTTCTTGTTTTCGCAGCTGCAGCCTTCGGTCTCTTTTTTGCGACCGCGGTTTACGGACGAATTTGGTGCGGCTGGGCGTGTCCACAAACCGTATTCATAGACGGCGTTTTTCGAAGAATAGAACGGATGATCGAAGGCGCAGCGCTAGAGCGCCGTCGGCTCGACAAAGCGCCGTGGACTTTGATGAAGGTCTCGAAACGAATATTAAAGTGGGCGCTGTTTATCTTCACTTCTCTGATCCTCACCCACAGTTTTCTCGCCTATTTTGTCGGAACCGAAAAACTTGCGAAGATGATTCAGTCGTCGCCACTTGAAAATCGCGGCGACTTTATTTTTATGCTCCTCACATCCGGCATCATACTTTTCGATTTCGGATGGTTTCGAGAGCAGTTCTGTACTCTCATTTGTCCCTATGGGCGTTTTCAATCGGTTCTGATGGACAAGCGGTCCCTCGTCGTTTCGTATGATGTCGCACGCGGCGAACCGAGATCGACGCCCCAAGCGAAGGTTTTGGCGAAAACGCACAACGCGAAACTCGGCGACTGCGTGAACTGCTATCGATGCGTCCAAGTCTGCCCGACGGGAATCGACATCCGCAGGGGTGTTCAGATGGAGTGCATCGCGTGTACGGCTTGCATCGATGCGTGCGATGACGTCATGACAAAAATTAAAAAGCCTCCTGGACTGATCAGGTATCATTCTCCGCTGAAAAAGCGCTGGAACGCTAGAGCCGTTTCGTATCTAACCCTTTGTCTATTATCAATTTGTGCTCTTGCATTTCTACTTTCCATCTTGGCACCCGTCGATATCGAAATTTTTCGGGCCAAAGAAGCGCCCTACTCGAAAGTTCAACTTCCCGACGGCTCAAACTTGGTTATCAATCACTTTGTATTCGAGCTCGGTAATCGATCAGGGGAAAACCGCGAACTTGCAGTTGGAATTGCATCGCCCGTTGACAAAACAGAAGACGTTCAACTGATCATGGCCGCACAGCCACTCTCGATGACAAAAGATCAAGTGACTCGCGCTGACGTGTTCATACGGTTTCCGCAAGCCACCCTTGAGAACGGCAAAAAATCGATACGCATTTTTATCAAGGACTTACATAGCAAAGAAAACGCTGAATCCTTTTACAAAGAAAAGGAGCTGACACTTGTTGGACCATTTACCTAATCACTTATGGGTCGTTCCATTTTCCGTTTTCATCGCGGGAATACTTGGAAGTCCCCACTGTATGTCAATGTGCGGTCCGATCGTCCTTGGATTGGCGAAAACACGAACGGCGCTAGCTGCGTATCAGCTCGGCCGCATGATCACCTACACATTTGCTGGAGCACTCTTCGGTGCCTTTGGGCAAACGCTTTTGGGCCCGACTCGGTCCCCTTGGATTGCGAACATGAGTCTGCTGACAGTCGCGTCACTGCTTTTATACAATGGATATCGCGCGCTCAGTCTACGGCCGATTCATTTCGCATTTCCTGAAGCACTCAACAGATTTCAAATCTCAGCCTGGAAAAAACTGTGTGTGCCGACAAACTCGAACAGCTTTCTCGCCGGCAGCCTGACCGTACTTCTGCCTTGTGGGCACCTCTACAGTTTTCTTTTAGGCGCGGTCGCGACCGGCAGCGCAGTGAAAGGGGCGGGCTTCATGTTTGCGTTTTGGCTAGGTAGTACGCCATTACTCAGTTTTGGATCCGCATGGTTGCGTCAATTGCTGCGCAATCAAA
>JAYSYF010000021.1:0-2431 GCA_043716655.1 Bdellovibrionales bacterium
AGTGAGGATATACTACTGATTGCGCGCGGCCCGTATTTGTTTGCCAAGCTCAGGATCTTCCGCAAACCGATCAAGTTCGGGTCCGAATACTTTCTGAAAGTCATCTTTCGCCTTCAAATACTTTGGATCACCGTCATCGCCTGCTTCTGCAGCAGCCAAAACCATTTTGCGGCCGAGTTCTGCGGCCGCTGGCCAATGCGATACGTTAATTCCATCCGCGAATGAAAACGAAAACGCATGCAAGGTAGCATTTAGAGTTCGCAAATCGACGCTTGAAATCGGATAAGACGAACCCATCGGGAGCCGACTATGCAGCCATCCCAGAAATTCGATTGTCTGTTCAGAGACTGGGGGCTCCTGCAGCATTCTACAGATGAGGCCCGCAACCGGGTGAACTCCACGCGCCAACGATTTTTTTAAAAGTAATTCAAGTTCTTCGCTTTTTAAAACGAAACTTTTGCCCGTGCTTCCCGGTCTGATGCGATCATTTAACAGAATCGCTTCCATCTCGCTGTGAATTTCGACGACGCGTTGAAAGTCTGCCTCATCGATCGCAAGCTTTTGATTTTTGTTAGGTTGATTCATTTTATTTTCTCCAAAATTCTTTCGCAGCGACTTAGACAATACATCACTGGAATATAACTAAGTTGGTTCTTCGTGCCTTTCGGGCAGATTCGTAAAGTATCCCGTCGAACCCGGCGGTTCTCGCAGCATGACCAAGCGCGTGCGTGTACTCATAACTTCCCTTGGAAAGAACATCCACGTTTGGATTGAGAGCAGAAATTTTGTCTAACAGGTCCTTATTTCTTAGGTCTAATAAATTGCCGACTTTCAAATCTAATTCGCGGAACAGCAATACGTCAGCGGACGCGACCCGGGTTTCCGCAACGATCAGATCTTTCGCCTCGTCGATACGTCCTTTGCTAAAGTGAATTCCTTTGTCGCCAAGATCGCCTCCGATCGTAAATCGACCGCTGTCCGTCGCATTGCCCGGAAAGGTCGTCAAAACGTCGGTATCGCTAATTTTCTTTACCCCTTCATCCGTCACGCGCTCGGCGCGAGACCCTCGACTATACCACCCGTTCGCCTCGACTCCTTTTTGCGTTTTAAAGAGTTCTACTACGTCATCATGGAGCTTAACGACATTTTTGACGTCCTTCGGAAAGTGAATGTCGTTTAGCGACGGCGAGCGAAAGTCGGTTAACGCCGCAAGTTTTTCGACATAGCGGGCTGTCGCTGCTTTCCCACCGCGAATCGCACCCGCATAAAGCTGCGAAAGATCCTGAACCAGCTCTGGAGTTCGCCCCGAAGTGACGGCAAGAACGCGCTTACCTGCCCCTGGCATGTGCTTCACTCTCTCGAGCGTCGCCTCCATGATATCGGTCGAAATCACCTGGGTGGCTCGAACTAAGCCTGGGATCTTCTCGGTGCGGGCGAGGACTTTCGTCACCTCACTCGCTTTCGCAGTAGCTGTGACCAGTTCGCCGATCCTTCCCGCTTTGCCTGCGTTCTTGATGACTGAGATCGTGCCGCCCGAGACCGCAAGCGAAACAATATCGATTGCATATCGCCCCAACACTTCACCGCGTTCGCGCGCAGTTCCTCCCTGGAGCAATTCGTAATCTTTATTAACGGCGACCAACAGTGCTGCGCCGACTTCGTCAAGATTTGATGCGAACTTTATTGTCGCCGACCACGCTGCGACCGGATCTGTCCAAACTGCATTTGCGCCCTGACCGACAAGCTTTGCAATCTCTGGAACCGCGCGAACGAGATCCTCGACACTTTTTCCGAATCCAACGCCGAAACCCATGACCGATTCAATCATGACCTCGGACAGCTCCATCATAGCAGCGCCTCGAAGACTGTCCCCACCGGCGAGGACTCCTTCACCCACCGACAATGCAACAGCACCGAGCATGTACCGAGCTTGATCTTCAGAAGGGAGCACAGACAGTCCGTTGCTCTCAGCCCACATCGCCTGATAACGATTCATCAGTCGACGAACGATCTGTCCTTCTTGTGATGTTAATGAAACTTGCAGTGACCGCTGATCAAAAAGTCCGTCAACTTTCAAAATCCCTGACGGATTCGTATATTTTCTTGCGACGTTCGAAACTCTCGGATGACCGTCGACGGTTGCGTTTTCAAGAATTTCAAGAGTTTTCGCCGCTGCCTGATAGTTGCCAGCCGCAATGAACCTAGCTAAATCTCGCTCGAGAATCTTTGCGCCACCCTCATCTAAGGAGTACTCGACCGAACGCAAATCGGAAGCTGCAAGTTTCTCGGCTTCAGAAAGTGCCGCTCTTTCTTCGGAAGTCATCATGCCTGAAGATAAAAGTCCGCGCGCAGCTTCAACTAGACCCTGGTTTCGACTCGCGGCTGATGCTGCATTTACCTGAGCCGTGTACTGCCTTAACTCTTCAAGTTG
>JAYSYF010000201.1:0-4510 GCA_043716655.1 Bdellovibrionales bacterium
TCGCGCATTGCGTTTTTGTCCATCACGGTTACGACCGTATTGTTTTTCACGCTGACAATCAGCGCGTTATCACCTGCGAGTACCAATGTATCTTTCGACCCTTTTGCGGCCGCCCGAGACACTGCACTCTCAATACCCTTCATCATATCTGGAGCAAAAGAAATCCCACGGGACTTCATTCGGTCCACCGCATGCGCCGAGAATTTTAAACTCTCTGCCGCTTGCGCATTTCCTAATTTCGCCAGCACCGCAGGAGCGGCGTTTGCCGACGGCTGCGCCGCCGTTGCTTCTGCGATCGAATTTGCCAGCGACTTCTTAAATTCCGCGCCGGTCAGCTCATTGCTGCGAACGTTACCGTTCGACTCGCGATTGCGAATAGAATCAACAGGAGTTCCGGTAATGCCAGCGGCATTCCCAATTCCCTTTGCTCCTATGTTATTCGCTATCGGCATCGCACTCATTTTTACTCGTTCTCTCTACTGCGTTTCTTTATTCATCTTCGCTAACAGTGGCCCGGCCATTGGAATCGAATCCATATTTCCGGCCGTTTCTTCAGGCGCCGGTGGAATAAACTCTTTCACCGGTGCCTTGTTTAATTGTCCAACACCTAGTGGCGTTGGCGGCGTCTGGTTTTGCATCTGCTGGCCGTTTCCTGGTCCCGTGCCTGGTTCTTCGATTCGTTTCACTTCTGAAAGTTTAATCGACTGACCATTAACAATAACCATCGGACCCGACGGAGAAAAGTCGACGCCAGTGATTCGCCCTTCGAACGCACTCTTCGAATAAATTTTTTCGCCGCCGTTACCAGTCGCTTCAATTGCAAATTTGTATTCGCCCGGACGCGCTGGCAAACCTTCGGTCGTAAGACCATTCCAACGAACGGTATTCTGACCTTTTTTCAAAGCGCCCGGTTCAAGCTCACGAATTGTTTTTCCCGTAGCATCTTTGACCGAGATTTTCACTTTCTGCGCATCGTTGCCAAGCTGGAATCCGAAACCGTGTTCGGTATCTCCTGCCGCTCGAGAAACTTTCGATGCGTCGCCAGACACCACTTTCCCTATGAACGAAAGTGCACCGAAGCTGCCCTGGCTTGCAGTCGCTGTCGAGAGCCCTTCGATACCTTTACCGATGTTATTCAACTGCTCGAGTGACGAGAACTGCGCAAGCTGCGCTGCCATCTCGTGCGACTGCATCGGATTTGTCGGATCTTGGTTTTTCATTTGTGTGAGCATCAGTTTGAAAAACGCATCTTTATCAAGACCGTTGTCACCAACTGCGCGAATTTTTTTAGAAGGATCTTGCCAGTTCGGATCCGCGAGTTTGTTAAGAACATCGCCGATCGCTTGTTCGCCATATGCCTTTTGATAATCGCCAGCCGCGGCCGTTTGATCGACTGCGCCTTTGGTTTGCTCGAGATCCTTGCCAGCGCCCTGCCGAAGCATTGCGGGTGCTGCATCTTTCGGAGTCGCAAACGCTTGGGTCGATCTTTTAATACTCATCATTGACATGCAGGCATGCTCCTAAAACTTTTAACTAAGCGACTAAATTGAGGCGACGATCGCCAGAAGATTTCTTAGTGGACACAGAAGCAGCGACGACCGGTTCAACTTCCGGAAGTGGATTTTTACGCGGCTGCTGGTAATTTCTAAATCCTGACAGATCGCCGAAGCCCTGACGGAAACCTTCACGGTCATTTCGGAACTGACTCATGAAGTCTTGCGCCATCTGACGAGTCTGTTCGCGATTGGCGTCCTGCTGGGCTTGTTCGAATCGCTGCTTAGCCATCTCGCCGCCAACTTCAATTTTGACTGCGTCGATATGCAGTTTGTGTTGCGCGAGTGAAGTTTTCAAATCGTCGAGATTGCTTTCGAGAACACGTTTCGCCGAATCCGTCTCGGTCATCATCTGAATCTGAACTTGACCGTCGCGGACTGCAACTTTGAGAGTTACGTCGCCGACGCCTTCAGGCTTCAGCTGCATCTTCATCTCGCCGCCGCCCTGTTTAACTAAAATCTGCGCGTGGCGTACTAGATCTTGAGCGTTGGTTGAAGTTCCTTCGCCATCATTGTTCGCGAGTGTCGCTGCGAGTGCAGCGGACGTTGCGCTTCCGGCTGCGAGCGGCGTTGCTGCGCGCTCGCCTCCCATGTTCGCCACTTCAATACCTGGCGCTAATGCCGACTCGATTGAATCGAAAGCTCTTGGCTTCGAAACAGTTTCGGTTGCAGTGTCTTGAGATTTCGAGCCCGATTCTTTTCCACCAGAACCTGAAGAATTTTGACCAGCGAGGCCTGCGGCTGCAGAACTCAGTGCTGCACCGATCGAAGCGAATTTCGAGCCCGAGTTCGACGATTCGTCTTCCTTTTTTCCAATTGTTTTGTCGAGAGATTCTGTCACTTCTGGCTGCGCTTCAGTGACAACCGCGCCAGAAGTTCCGACGGCCATTTGCAAAGCGGTCGCGAGCTTCGTAGCCGAAGCCACGGCGTCATTCGTCGCAGTCGTTACTGGCATCGCGACGGGCGCAGCAACGTCACGACGTGCGAACGAGTCGTTAAGTGTCAGGATCGATTTTTGAAGCTTGTCCATTGCGACATCTTGTTCGCTTAAGACTTTCAAAGAAATGCCAGCGCCAACGCCGACCAATGTTTCGTTCAACGCGCTTTCGCCCGTCTGGTTCAACATTTCCGAGTATATACGTTCCGCTTTAGGCATTTGCTCGGGCTTCAAGCCCAACTGCGAAAGAACTGCGCTTGCAGTTTGTTCTGGCGCCGCCTTGAGAGCGGCGGCATCTAACTTCGCAAACGCGTTCACCACAGCTTGTGGCTCAATGCCGAATTCGTCTTTCATCTTCGACAAGAAGTCTCTCATAGAGAGATGACGCATCGAGAGTTCTGTTTCAGACGTTTCTTCTAGTGATTCTGCAATGGCACTTATTTTTTCTTCGATCGAACCTGGTTCCACCGAAGCAGCGACTCTAGCGCGCTCGCCGGCTTTTGCGTCGACAGCAGCGGCAGGATTTGTGCGACCCGCAGGATTCGATTCAACTGGCGCCGCTTCACGCGCGTCAGGTGCGGTCGTCGGCCGCTGTTCAGGTGCGCGATTTACATTCTGTGAATTTGCAGCAACTGCAAGCGACTCCTGGTTCGCATCCGATTTCGTTTCAACCTGGCGATCGGTAGTTCCACTCGCCTCGTCTAAAACGGTACTAAAGTTTTTCGATGTTTCTTTCGAAGAGTTCGTTGAGCGAGGTGCCGACTTCGTAGTTTTTGAAGTTGCAGATGATGGCGTTAAAAGCGAAGACGCCTGAGCTTTCGCTCCGGTTTCCTTAGCGGCAGTTCCCGCTTTCGCCTGTTCGGTACGGCTGATTAGATCAACCGCTCCAAATCCACCAATCTTCACTACTCAGACTCCTTCGCCGATGCTGGTTGTCGGTACCCTGTGAGCATCTCCGACAACCTTTTCGCTTTCGCCGATGACATTGTATTCAAAATCTCGGCTGCGTTCTTCTTCTTCATTTTATCCAAAATCGTTACCGCAAGATCCTCGTTCAAACTTTCGATCACTTTCGAGGCCGACTGCGGTTTCATGTTCGAATAGACATCAACTAGCTTTGCGACTTTCTCTTGGTCTTGTTCAACTCGACCTTTTAGCGTCGCTGAAATTTCCGCTCTCGTTTTCTCAAGCTGTTTAATCTTCTCTTCGATTCCAACTCTCTGCTTCTGCAATTCCTCTTCCAACTTTGCGAGTTCCGCCTCACGACGATCAAGTTCAAGCTTGCGATCGTTCAAACGCTTGAAAAAACTCATCTCTTCTGACGTCCACTGCTTTAAGTCGGGGTTCGCTTCTGCGACTTTCGTTGCGCCTGCAGCTGCTTCAGCCGGCTGTTTATCCCCGGCAGTTTCTGCAGTGCCGGCAGATTTTTTTGCCGGTTCTGTTTTCTTATCAGCTGCGGGCGCCGCTACCTTTGCTGTGTTTTTCACGGCCTCTTTTTCGGCACCGAAGGCATGACCCAAGAAACCGATATTCACTTTTGGAAGTGAAGCGAGACGAATTGGAATGTTCATTGAAGCGAGCGTGCTGTCGAATGCTTCAGCCGAGTCGAATGCATTCGGCGAAAGAATTCCGACAGTTCCCGCAAGAAGCGAAACCCCTAGCAAAACGAGCGCAAAAAACGGAGGTGGGCGTCGTCGCGACCGTTTCTGTTTTTTGTTGTTGTTTGCTTGCTGTGCGAGGTGACGCAAAACTTGTTGTTCTGGAGTCATCGACTTATCGCCGCCACTGTTACGACGCGCATCTTGAAAGAACTTTTGATATCCCGAAGCTTTTCCGCTCATACATCTAGGATAAGGCATGCGCCCGGGTTCGCAAGGCTAGCCAGGGTTTCGCGGGATTTATACCGGTCCTTCGCCGCGTCCATGTCGCATGATAGCGAGATCGTCGAGTTCGAGTTGTTCACGACGGGCCATCTCGACGCGGTACTCCTGCAAATGTTTCTCGCGCAACTTCTCGAGCG
>JAYSYF010000202.1:0-4502 GCA_043716655.1 Bdellovibrionales bacterium
GCGAGGTCGAAACGACCTTGGCGATTGGCGATAGCGCCGGTGAAAGCGCCTTTCACGTGGCCAAAAAGTTCGCTCTCAAGAAGTTCAGCGGGAATCGCACCGCAATTGACGGGAATAAACGGTTTGTTCGCGCGGGGAGAATTATAGTGCACGGCTTTTGCGATCAGCTCTTTACCGGTTCCGCTCTCGCCCGAAATCAAAACAGTCGAATCGGAATCAGAAACGCGCTCGACCATGCCAAGGACGTGGCGAATCTCGTCGCTGTTGCCAATGATATTTTCGAAACGGTAACGCTTCGACAACGCAGAGCGCAGATGTTGGTTTTCAGTCTGCAAAGTTTTGTGTGAGATCGCTTTATCGACGATCGACACAAGTTCCTCCATATTGAACGGCTTTGTAACGAAATGATAAGCACCCATCTGGGTTGCCTTCACCGCGTTCTCGATTGTTCCGTGCCCTGTCAGAATGATGACTTGGCAAGATGCATGCATCGGCATCTGACGGATCTTCTGCATGAGCTCCAAACCATCGCCGTCGGGAAGACGAAGGTCGACTAATGCGAGATCAAAAGGAGTATCGGTCGCGATGAGCGCTTCAGCTTCGCGTTTTGAATTCGCGGTGACGACTTGAAAGCCTTGGCGATCAAGAATGCGAAACAGTGCTGTGCGCAGCGACGATTCATCGTCGACAACGAGAGCGCGCACTGGTTTTCCTCCAGCTTGAGCGAGGCGAGGATTTCCTCCTACCATTCCGCTCATAGAGTTTTGTGATGGATCGAAAACAGAAGATGAGTTGGCCCCAAAACCCTGATTAGACATCGCGACGGCATCCTTTCGTCGGAGAACTTCCCTGGTCTTCAGGGCTTGGTTCTCAAGAGAAGCACTCAACCGGAAATCCGCTCCAGTCAGGCGAGAGACGCTTTCGCGCTCCTCTCTCTTTATGGTGAGACTCGGCGAAAGAGGTGTCAAATTTTCGTCGTCAAAGATTTGGCCTTAGGCCGAAAACTGGTCCAAGCGTCAGTCATGACGGACAGGAATACGGGCCGACTGTTAAACTTTTGCGCGCGGTAGGGAAAGAATTGCCTGCTGGACTAGGTCGGTTTTGCTCAACTCGAGGCGTCCACCGTGTTCGGTTAAGATTTGCTCGGCCACGGTGAGGTCCAGACTCTCGGTCATTGCCGCGCCAACTTCAATCGCCGACGTACGGATCGAAATTTCTTTTTCGTTTCCTGTGATCTCGAGACGAACTTGCTGGTCGCGCAGTCGTTCGGGTAACAGTGCAAGCAATACGGCTCGAACGGCTTGGGCCAACAAATTAAATCGCCCGTGCACGAGCAGCGTTCCATCTTCGGAAGCGCCGATATCAAGCTTGAAACGTATTCCACGCGAACGCGTTTGCAGTTCGGTAATTTTAATTGCCTGCTCGACGATTTCAGCAAGGTCGTGATCGTGTGCTTGGTCTTCGTCTCCACGACGTGTGAAGCCGAGAAGGTCGCGAACGATATCGGCACAGCGACGGGTGCCGTTCTCCATCTCTTTTAACTCTTTGTGAAGTTCGTCTTTTCCTGGGAAGTCGAGCGTCTTCATATCCATCAGCAAAAGTTGGATGTGACTGAGCATTCCACCGATCGGATTGTTCAACTGATGCGCGATGCTGGAACCGATGGTACCAAGTTCGGCCATTTTTGAAGACTCGACGATGCGTTTTTCAAAGCGAGCCGTCGTCGTTGCGTCTCGATACAGGTGCACGAGCAGGGGAGCATCCGTCATTTCACCGAGATTTGTTTCTCTGTTGCCTGTTTTCGCTAGCGGACGCGAGCTGACCTCGAACGTTTCACCCGGTTGTCCAGTCAGCTGCTGAGGAACTGCGCGAAACTGCATCGTGCGCGCGCTCGCGACACTGCGCCCGCGACCTTTGAATCGACCTGCATTCAATTCTGCAAAGACGAGGCATCCCGTGCAAGGTTCGGATCGACTGAAGATCGCTTCAAAACAAGGTCGACCGACAAGTCGCTCGGGAGCACGACCTCGAAGCAGCGCTCGATTTCCTCTTACCAATCGCAGCTGATCGTCGAGAACGGCGACGGGGCTGACGATAGCATTGAACGTTTCTTCCCATTCGCGTTTGATCTGTTCCATTCGTTCGAGCGAATGCAGGCGCGTGACGGCCAACGAAACAGCTTCCGCAATCGGACTTAAAAAACTTTTATCGTCGGATCGAAATGGTCGCTCGGGTGCGCGGCCGAAATAAATATGTCCGCTGGTTCCTAGCGGACAAGAGAACACGCTGGTCGCGCGCGCGTCGACGACTCGTGCATCGAGGCTGGTCTGTGCCGCGAAAGCGATGCGAATCCATTCGACGTTCGGAGCATCCACGGACGCGTGATTCTGCGGATGGAGAATCTGCAGAAGCTGTCGCTCCATTTCTGGAATGCTGTGACTAACGTGCACCGCGTTCAGTGCGCGATGCATGATTTCGCTTCGGCGCTGACTTTGTTGAAGACGCCAGGTGCTTTCTCCCAGTTCGGTTCGACGGTCCTCGATTCGAGCTTCGAGTTCTTCAGACAGTTTCTGCAGCGATTCGTTGTGCTCAAGATACATCAGCAGCGATTCCGAAGCCTGTCGCGCCTCGCGCGCTTCGTCCAACGCTTGTACGGTTCGAGATTGAAATTCATCGGATGCAAAGGACTCAACCCAAGCGAAGACGGTAACGTGTTCGAGCAGTTTCACAACGGCGTTTGCCGCAGCTTGATCCTTTTTACCGACGACGATGATCTTCGCGGCTGGCAAAAGTGCTAGCGACTTGGCGTTACGTTCTAGGTTCTCGAGAGTTGAGATCGCGACATCAACGCGTTCGCCATTCCACGATTCGAGCAGAACCGCGCCGATGCCTTCGGCCGTCTTGCCGATATCTTTCGTCTGCGATTCCTTCGGACCCAGTATGGCGATCAGGCTTTCCATCATAACTTTTGACGCCAAATCGAAAGCAAGTTTGCAAGCGATGCGACTTCAAAATCTGGAATTTCTTCCGGTCGTTGAGGAAGAAGACTCGCGTGCTCGCCATAGCGAATCCACGCCGTTTTCCATCCCAAAAGTTTTGCGGCACCCAGGTCCGTGTCAACTCGGTTGCCGATGGAAATAAACTGTTCCGCTGGCACATCGGGAAATCGCTCTGAAGTTTTTCTGAACGCTTCCAACTTTCTCGACGGCCCCGCAGCGGAATGAGTTGCGTCCACGATTTGTATCGATTCGAAGAAGGAAGCGATTCCCAAGCGCGCGATTTTCTTTTTCTGAGTGATCTCGTCACCCGAAGTCACAAGATGTAAAACTGCGCGCTCGCGACTCCATTCCAAAATTTCTTTTGCACCTTCAGTGAGTCGCATCGCTTCGTCAGGCAATAACTCGATCGGATGGGTGAAAAAGGCGCGGCGCCCGATGTCGGCAACTTCATCGTCGCCTTTTGCGAGTCGCAGCCAAACATCCGCACGCGGATCTTTTTGAAGAATTTCAATTCTTCGTGCGAGCCAAGTTTGTAAGTCGTCGTCGTTTCCTTTTGCGGCTTTGATCATAGCTTCGACGGCGCGCCGAGCAGCTGCGGGAATCAGTGAGCCCGAAGTGTCGAGCAGGGTATCGTCGAGATCGTAAATGATGTGTTTGTAGAAGTTCACAATTCTACTCTCACTCAAGAAGTTCCGCGCACGGGCGGAACTTCGGGTTGTAAACGACGGCGCGGACTATGATCGGTGAATATCGTGCGCATGCCTTTTTCAAATCGCGGCCAGATTGTGTTTAAGTCCGCGAGGTTTTCTTGCTCCTCGATGCATATGACAGGAATTTGTTTGTCGTGCCAACCGTAACGACTGAGCGAACCCGGCGTCGGATAACCAATTTCTGGAGTGAGTTTGTAACCGCTGCTGAATGCGAGCCGAGTGCCGTCGGTTTGGGCGCGCGAGCCCGTTGCAACAATGCACGGTTCCCAAGAATGACAGTGAATTACTACACGCGGATCGTACTGATGAATGAGTTCAACAATGCCCGCGACTTCCGGTTCACTCATCGCAGACGGGCCCGGATTGTAGCGCGGCTGTTCACAAGTCGGTGACCAGTCTTGCGATGGATAATTGCGATTGAGATCGACGCCTCTTCCGTTCACGCGGGTTTTTGCATTAAAGCCGTCGACATTGAGGCAAGGAATCAGAATCCAAGGCACGAGCCACACAGAATTCGACCATTGCGCGAGCGCTCGCAACGTATCTTCGGCGAGCCTAACTCCTTCGGGTTCGTCGCCGTGAACGCCGCCAAAAAGCAGGATCGGACGTTCTGTCGTAAGTTCTGTCAAAGGGCGTGACGAGACGAGCGGAATTGCGGTTCCAAGCGCGGTTTTTTTCCAACACTCTATGCGCATGATTGTGCTCAAAAAGTCCTCCGGATACTTCTATTGTGCGGAGCCTTGACCCCCTTGTCGAGGCCCAGCTAGGTTCTTTCAATGCCAAACAACGTAAA